>JAYTCQ010000345.1:0-16422 GCA_043736395.1 Blastocatellia bacterium
GGCTTCTTCATTCTTGCCGCGCGTCAAATACAATCCGCCGAGCGTGCGCCAGATGTCGGCGTCTTTGCGGTCAAGCGATAAACATTTCAACCAGACTGCCTCCGCCTGATCGCGGTCTTTGACAACCAAATCCAACAGCTCCCCGTACAATTTCAGGACGGGCAGAGCTTTGGGCTGTTGTTTGAGAAATGTTTCGAGTTCAATAACGGCGTCGAATGGTTGGCCCAAGTTCACCAACGAACGCGCGTGTAACACGGTGGCACCCGCCGCTTCACCAGGGTTCGTTTTCAGATAATCGCGCAGAGCAGCTTCCGCCTCTTTCCACTTTTGTTGATTGAACGCGAGGATGCCTTGCCGCAACAATTCCTCGCCCGATTGCGCGGTCAACGGCAACGCCAATGCGAACAGCAGTGCGAAACGGAAGAGGATTTTTACGTTTTGCATAGGGCTATAATAAATTCACCTGAAGATCACAAGCAAACGACCTGTGATCTTCAGGTGAAAAAGAAAGAGATGTGCCAGCCCGAAAGCTGATTCACCATAAGTTAGAAGACGATACGACCGGAAACCTGAATGCGACGCGGAACGTGGATCGTATCAATGATACGACCAAACTGTGTGTCGTTTCTCAGGTTGGTTTGATACCCGCCCAGCCCCGTGTGATTGAAGATATTGGAACCTTCAAACCGAAGCTGGAAGTAACGAATGCCGTCACCATTGAGGGCAAACTTTTTGCCGAGCGAAATGTCATTGGAGAAATAGCCCGGATTGCGCAAGCCTCCAAACACCGGGAACAGATTGCCGGGGAAGAATCCGGTAATCGGTGAGTAACCCGTGATTTGTCCTCCTGCATTACGGACGACGTTGACTCGGAATTTGTTGAAGTCCAGCGCACGCGCTCCTTGCGCACCTAGCGCCCCTGTCGGGTCTAAGACGCTACGCGGATCGCCGAAGCCAGACGTCACCAGATTTTGATCGTCCGGCGTGACCGTATTGAAGAACGTGTTCACGATGCGCAAACTGTTCAAATCCTGCACACCAGGAAACGTAACCGGACGACCAGAACGATAGCTGGTAATGCCTGACACGCTCCATCCGCCGACGATGTAATCCAGCACTTTTCCACCCGCACCACTGGGACTACCGAGGAAGGATCGTCCTTTTCCAAAGGGCATTTCGACGTTGTAGACGACGGTCAGACGATGTCTTTCGTCTACGGGGCTTAATCCGTAAATGGTATCAACGCTATCGAAGGTTTGGCGCGTTTTCCCGAACTGTCCGAATGACCCACCAACGTTATCTTTCGATTGACCAATCGTATAATTCACTAACACGTTGCTTTCCTTAAAGAAGCGATAGTTGGCACGGAAGTTCACGCTATGATAATCCGAGCTTCCAACCCCCGCGCCGTTGACATATACCGGCCCAAAAGGAGGACGATCATACTGCAACCAACCCACGTCAATCGTGCCTTCACCAAACTGTTGGATCGGTTGAACGAAAGGAGTCGGAACACGACGCGCAGAACCGGTGGTGTCCGGGAAGTACAGATCACGATTCGACTCTGCCAGTAAATCGCGCGGGAATCGGCTGATGACATCCTGCCCTAACAACCGACGTCCCAGATTCGCCGAATAGGTTGCTTCCAACGCCAGCTTGCTGCCGACTTGACGTTGCAGCCCCAGGCTCCACGTCCATTCGTGCGGCATCCGAATATTACGATCAAAAGCCGCTGCTGGCTCACCGAACGAGGCTTGAAAATTGGCGAGTTGATTCGTGTCCGCGCGTTTGGTGATAGAACCAGTGCGAACATACGGATTGTCCCAATTGGACAGAATAGTGCGGAAACCATCCGGCGTGTGATGCCAACCATTGAAAGCTTGATCGCCCAGCGCGATACCACCCGAAGCACTGGTTGGACCGTTTTCGTCCCCCGTCGTACTGATATACATTTTGGCGAACGAAGCACGGATCACGGTTTTGTCATTCACGGCATAAGCCATGGAAAGACGCGGCGCAAATTGCCACGGATAGAAACTCTGCCCGGCGCGCCCCGGGAATTCGGGTGTTCCCGCTTTCCGAATGGCACCTGTGGGAAGGCCGCTGCCAGTCAAATAGCTCGGCACACGGACTCTGGCAATCTGGGCTTCCGTAAAGCCGGAACGACGCATTTCGGCTTTCAAATCATAGCCCGGTTTGACCGTCCATTGAGACGGCGCATTGTTGTCCCAGAAGTACAGTTTGTTGTACCGCTCGCTGGTGGGCGTTTCACCATCCCA
The DNA here is from genome assembly GCA_043736395.1 of Blastocatellia bacterium. Lineage (GTDB taxonomy): Bacteria > Acidobacteriota > Blastocatellia > RBC074 > RBC074 > JAFDVL01. Next base: position 2,280 of record JAYTCQ010000345.1, read on the forward strand.
ACGCACACCCAAACCCACGGTCAGCTTTCGCGTCATGCGCCAGTCATCCTGAATATACGCGCCGTGATAGTTGGTGTTGGTCGTCCGGTCAACCGGAGCAGCGGCTAACGCGTAATGGTTATAGCCATACAGGAAGGTCGCAATGCCGTTGGCCTGATCGTAGTTTTGCCACGACCGATCACCGACCACGCGATTCACCGAGCTGGAAATGAAGTAAAAATCAGAAGAAGAGCTACGACCAAAGCTGTCATAGTAACGGCGATGTTCGTAACCAAATTTCGCCGTATGTTTGCCCATAATTTTGATCATAGAGGCGTTGGCATTGTACGTCGAAAGATTGCGGTTACGGCTCTGGTTTTCGCCCCACGTATCTGAGATGGTTCCAAGACCAACCACCGAAATACCGGGGAATTCATTGGTTCCCAGATAGCTGCGCGTTACGGCATCAAAGGGAATCCCGGCACTGGAAAACCCGGGTGCCAAAAATCCACCGTTGTTGAATGGATTGTGGCTGCCGCCGATTTTGGCATCAAAGATCAGGGTGGGAGAAAGCTGCCAGTTGTACCCCATCGTCACGCCAAAGGCTTCTTTGACTTCCTGCTTTTGTGCCCGGCTGAAAATGTAACCGGAGACGGGTGTCCGCTGATTGTTGCTGTTCAAGCGGGAAAACCGCCCGTAAATGGATTTGGAATCCGAAAAGCGATGATCCAGGCGCACGGCCCATTGATCGGCGCTTCTGACATTACCGCGTGTGCCAACAAAGTTATTTTGGAAGCTGCTGTTATTCTCTGGAGCACGATTGGGCAAAGGCAGCAAATTCAAAATAGCACTGCTGGTGCGGCTGATTTGATTGAGTGGCAAACAACGACCTTGTTGATTGCGACAGGCGGGACGCGGATCATCCGCCCCAGTGACCCAGCGCTGAGTCCGCACGATTTCGCTGCTGCCCGCCGTCGGATCGGGTATCACGGGGCTATCCATCCGAAAGATGTCCGCCGCCACGCCGTTGAAGCGCGTATTGGTGAAAATGCCTTGGCGCTCTTCGGCAGTTGGAACGCTCAGCAACACGGAGTTTCCGGCTTCCGAATTACGCAGCCCATCATAGTTGAAAAACCAAAAGGTGCGATTCGTGCCTTTCCAAAGCGCGGGGCCGCCTTCGCCAAAGCGCGGCAAGACCACGGGGCCACCCAAGGCAACGCCAAAGTTATTCTGGCGATACTCTTGCTTGGCGCTATTCGTCCGATTATTGAACCAGGTGTTTGCGTTCAAAACCGGATTTTGCAAATAGTTGAAAACCTGCCCGTGAATGGCATTGGTTCCCGACTTCGTGACCAATTCGACCGCACCGCCAGACAGACGGCCATACTCCGCCGAGATGCCATTGGTGATGACTTTGAATTCCGCCACGCTGTCCATGTTCGGAGCCAACGCCTGCGAGATGTTGCGCCCCACACCAGTCGTCGCGCTGATGCCGTCAACGTAATATTCGACGCCCTGCGCACGCCCACCGTTGATGCGGGTGTCGCTACCGCCCTCAGCACGCGAACCGTCCCCCTGCACATTGCCCGCGATAATCAGAAATTGCAGTGGATCACGCGCCGCGCCAAACCGCACCTGCGGCAAGTTCTGCACGTTTTGATAGGTGACGACTTCCCCTGTTTGGGCGTCTTCGGTACGCAACAGCGGTACTTCCGCCGTAACCGTTGTGGTTTCGCCGACCGAACCGACCTCCAGTTTGAGATCAATGCCCAGCTTGTCGGCTACTTGTACAGGGATGCCGCTGCGCTCCAGCTTTTTGAAACCTTGCGCTTCGACTTCAATGCTATACGACCCCGGTTGGAGCTGTAAGACCTGATAAAGTCCTTCATCATTTGACACGACTTCTTTCGTTGCATTCGTCGCGGTGTTGATCACCTTGACCTTAGCGCCGACAACGGCGGCTCCGGTGGGATCGGTGACGCGACCATTAACTGAGCCTGTCCCGCCTTGCCCGAACACAGTTAATGATAAGCAGAGCAATGTCAGAACTTTTCCTGCTAGCTTAAACATAAGGGAACTCCTTTCTCGAAAATTGGGTCACTTTTTCAAACCCAAAAAACTAGAGATGCTTTTTAATATTAATTTTTTTTGGACTGTAACAGCTTGTCCAAGTGAACACATAAACTACAAAACAACAAAACAGTGATCGGAAAATCAAGCTCTCGTGATTAGATAATTTCCCCAAAAGGGGAAATTTACTAAGTTAAACTTACTTGGGATTCTCAAACATGGTCTGACCATATCGCGTTTTGATTTGATTTGCAAATGAGAAAAAGGAGCCTAGGAAAAACAGTAATTCTAACCACATCTGTTTATCGTAAGCTCCTTTTTTACTCTTCAGTTTAACTGGGTCGTATACCTATTTCATGATTCGCCTGTTCAGCAGCTACATCGTTTGGACGCGCTTGAGTTCCTTGCCTTTCAAACCAAAAAACAAGGCCATCTGATAGACCTGATCTTTTCGGGCGTAGTCAGCCGGGGTCGCACAAAAATGTTCTACGGATGGGGTGAAATCATCGCATCTCATCTTTTTCGGAATGGTGTTTCCCAGCGTACAACCATTGTTCACGGATTGAAGTTTGCATAATTCACATAAAATCATTGAAAATTAAACCCTTCGGATACAATTACCCGCCCATTGAAGTTGAATTGTCTGACGGAAAATCTGAAATCATAACTTCCGTCGTCAGTAACAAACCGGCGATTGAAGCCGCATTTTGTAACGCAGTCCGCGTCACTTTAGCCGGATCAATCACGCCTGCGGCCACGAGGTCTTCAATCTTTTCCGTGACCGCGTTGTAGCCGACCAATTCATTTTTTTCAGCGCGAAGTTGTCCGACGATAATTGCGCCTTCTGCACCTGCATTGAAAGCAATTTGACGCAGCGGTTCTTCCAAGGCTCGCTTGACGATATTGACGCCGATTTGTTCGTCTTCATCGCCCGCGCCGTCAGGAAAGATTTTGTATTTCTCTAAGGCTTTCGCAGCGCGTAAATACGCGACCCCACCGCCTGGTACGATTCCCTCTTCGACCGCGGCGCGCGTAGCGTTCATCGCATCTTCGACGCGAGCTTTCTTTTCCTTCATTTCCATTTCGGTCGCGGCGCCAACTTTGATGATTGCGACTCCGCCTACCAATTTCGCTAAGCGCTCATTTAATTTATCACGGTCATATTCGCCAGTTGTAGTTTCGGCCTGAGCGCGAATTGTTTTCACACGGCTGCTCATCGCTTCAGCACTGCCTTTGCCTCCGATGATGACCGTTTTGTCTTTATCTATGATGATTTTCTTGGCGCGTCCGAGGTCTCCCAAGGTAACTTTTTCAAGTTGAATTCCAAGATCGTCGCTGATGACTTTTCCACCCGTGAGGATTGCTAAATCTTCCAACATATCTTTGCGGCGATCACCGAAGCCTGGAGATTTCACGGCAGCAATTTTCAGCGTCCCGCGCAATTTGTTGATGACCAGCGTAGAGAGCGCATCGCCGTCAATATCTTCGGCGATCACGAGCAGAGATTTGTTTTCTTTCGCTACCATTTCCAGCACGGGAAACAGGTCATTCATGGAGCTGATTTTTTTCTCGTGAAGAAGAATGAGGGTGTCCTCTAACACAGCTTCCATTTTTGCAGTGTCAGTGACGAAATAGGCGCTTTGAAAACCGCGATCAAATTGCATTCCTTCGACAAATTCCAAAGTCGTTTCCATCGTCTGTGATTCTTCGACAGTGATCACGCCGTCTTTGCCGACTTTTTCCATTGCCTTCGCAATCATCTTACCGATGGTCGCATCACCGTTCGCAGAAACGGTTCCGACGTGGATGATGGCTTTGCCTGAGATTGGCGTGGCCATTTTTTCGATGGCTTTTAAAGCGATGACGACGGCTTTATCAATGCCGCGTCGGAGTGCCATAGGATTGGCCCCGGCGGTGACTGTCTTGACGCCTTCACGAAAAATCGCCTGTGCCAAAACTGTCGCGGTCGTCGTTCCATCTCCGGCGACATCAGAAGTTTTTGAAGCCACTTCGCGCACCATTTGCGCGCCCATATTTTCGAGCGGGTCTTCCAATTGAATTTCCTGCGCGACGGTCACGCCGTCTTTCGTCATCGCAGGTGAGCCGAATTTTTTGTCAATCGCGACATTGCGGCCTTTGGGGCCAAGCGTAATTTTTACCGTGTCAGCAAGCTGATTGACACCACGTAAAATTGCCACACGCGATGCTGTTCCATAGATAATTTGTTTTGCCATATATTTTTTCTACATTCACATTGTGTTCTGATCCATGAACACAACTATTAAACTTTACTTTTTTTTCTGTATACGATCTGACGTTGAGTTACTTCGATGGGGTCAGATAACTCCCATTGCTTTTTAACTTTTTCATTTGCCGCAAGTTGCTCAGTTAAACCTATGCGTCGTTCACGTAGCCAGACTTCTCTTAAAATCAGGGATTTTCTAGCAACCTCTTCTATTCTCTCACGCTCAATATTCGTCATAATTCCTTCCTCAACATAATTACGTCTTTAGAAAACTGCGAGTGGAGTGGTAATGAAAACTCTCTATCTTTACGCAGTCAAAAAAAAATAGATGTTCAATATTAGACACTATCAAAAAATAGTTAGGATGGCTGTTCAGGCAGTTTTTTAGTGCCTCGTTAATATGTATTTGGGGGAGTGACCATCTGAAAAGAAAGGCCGGGAATGATAAACCAGATTTGATTTTAAACTGCTCCAGCTTTACTAATAATGCCGCCAATGACCTCTTCAATCCGCTCCAGGTCATTAGGTTTCACGAGATAGGCGCGGGCGCCTGCCGCCAGCCCCAATCGACGATCTTCATCAAAGGCACAGCCTGAATAAAAAACGACTGGCAAGTTCGGGATGTCAGCACATATTCGCTGGCATAATTCATAACCAGTTCCGTCGGGAAGGCGACTGTCGAGCAGACAGAGGTCGAAATAAGTGCTCTGCGCCAATTTCCATCCTTCCGCCATACTCTGCGCGGAGGTGACTAGATAATTCTCAGGATTAAACCACTGCTTCATCATTTCACAAGTTATTTCATCATCATCAACTAAGAGAATTTGTCGTTCAGAAAGGCTCATCATTTCTCCATTTAAAAAGAGTGCCTGGACGTGTTGGACGTGTTGGACGTGTTGGACGTGTTGAGGCCTACTTGGATTGATCTTAGTTCAGTTTTTAAGCGAAGTTGAGCTGAAAATTTTAGTGAATAAACAATCAACTATCGAAAGAAAAAGTAAAACCGCCAAGTTGAAAGTTTAAGACGCTACTTAAGAAATTGTTCTCGTAACAAACTGAAAAACAAATTTCTCCACATTCCTAACTACACCATATTTCCAGATAAAAACTCTTAATGACGACAAGATAAGGGTAAATCAAAAAACTGTCTGTGTGTTAACACGCTTATAATAATTAAATTTAACTTTACGGTTACTTTACGCGGCATCCTACATTTTGACCGGCAGGGAGAAGTTTCAATCAGTTCTTAAAAATGGCAGAGCGAAAATCCATCTGCGCGATGACGCGCTTATAACTATATTATTTTTGGCTATATGTGCGATAATACACTTATAATTATTAAATTTTAGATTATTATTGTTCTTTTCACTATACTGCACTTCAAATTTTCACCAGAGGCAAATCGAAAATGCTGAGATTCAAGGCCGGTGTGAAAACTCATAATAGGTTCACGATGCCCAGTCCTTCACAACTACCAAATCCGCTTCAAAACCAACTACTGGCGTCCCTACCCAAAGAAGTGTATGAATCACTCCTGCCACATTTGAAACCAGTTTCCCTCTCGTTAGGCGAAGTCATTTATGAATCAGGTGAACAGATGAAGCAGGTTTTTTTCCCGACGACCTCGATTGTTTCATTGCTTTACTTGATGACGAACGGAGCGACTGCCGAAATTGGTGTGGTTGGATTTGAAGGGATGCTCGGCGTTGCAATTTTCCTGGGTGGCGACACGACGCCAAACAGGGCGGTCGTCCAGAGTGCGGGCAGTGCCTACAAGATGAATGTGAAGGCTTTACGCGACAAATTTGAAATAGGCGGGTCCCTGCAATTATTATTGCTCCGCTACACCCAGGCTTTAATTACACAAATTTCACAAACTGCCGTTTGTAACCGGCTGCACTCCGTCGAGCAACAACTTTGCCGCTGGCTGTTGCTGAGTCATGATCGTCTTCGTACTGATAAATTAGTCATGACGCAAGACCTCATCTCGAACATGCTGGGAGTTCGCCGTGAAGGAGTCACCATGGCGGCTCAACAGTTGAAAGATAAAGGGTTAATTTCTTATGTGCGCGGAACGATCACCGTGCAGGATCGGTCTGGACTGGAAGGGGCAGTTTGCGAATGCTATCAGGTCGTGAAAACCGAGTATGACCGACTGCTCAAGTAGCGTTTCCTAAAAGATTTTACGTCAGTCCCCTACCGATGTGTAAGGGTGGCTGCATTCATTAGTTCTAAGTTCATCATTCGACATCTGGATCGGGCTTATCACCTTCTCCTCTTGCCGTCGTTGGGTTTCCCAAACAAGACAGCAACACCAGGAGACAACTCATGCCACGATCCACGAAACCTCGTGAGAAGATTGAAAACCAACTGCTCGCCGCCCTTCCCCTGAAAGAATATCAACGATTACAGCCTGACCTCGAACAGGTCTCATTAGACTTTGGCACGATCCTTTACGAACCCGGTGACGTAATGCCCTTCGTCTATTTCCCGAACTCGGGAATTGTCTCGTTGCTTTCGATGGTGGAGGAACGTTCGCCGCTGGAAGTCGGAATGGTTGGAAGTGAGGGAATGGTCGGCATCGGAATTTTTCTGGGGGTCAGTACTTCACTAAACCGGGCCTTAGTTCAGGGATCAGGAACGGCGATGAAAATGAAAGCCGCCGTGCTGCGCCGGGAAATTAAGCAGCACAGCCCATTATCGGATTTATTGCGCCAGTACACGCATTCCCTGTTGGCGCAGGTTTCACAGGGAGCGGTCTGCAATCATTTTCATCAGGTCGAAGCACGACTTGCGCGCTGGCTGTTGATGACACATGACCGTTTTAGAGTAGACGAATTCCGGCTCACTCAGGAATTTCTCTCCGATATGCTGGGCGTCCGCCGTGAAGGAGTCGTCAAAGCCGCCCGCGTCCTGCAACGTAAAAAATTAATTATTTATGTGCGTGGTCAAATCCAAATTCTTAATCGAGCAGGATTGGAAGCAGCAGCATGCCAATGTTACGAATTATTACGATTGGCGCGGTGAATCCTGGATCAGTACCGCGACCGATAGGGAGCGCAGTCTCGGAAACTTAATTCCTCGCAAATAGTTCGCTTCCTACCGGTCGTAGTACTGACTCAAACCACTAACATCCAGCTCCGCTAAAAATCGGAACCGTCAACGTATTCACATCCGACGTCACACGGGTTTTGTGCAGTGTTCGAATTCCTGACCATTTATTATTACCAAGCCTCGGAGTCATCACCAAACCCACAGCTCCTGTCACATTCCACTTTAACGTCCCCGTTCGTCCCGATGGAATTAAGGCGTTGTTATTGATCCCTACCTGCGAACCAAGTCCGCCGGGAACTCTTGGAATTCTTGGATCAATGACAAAACTTCTCTGACATGAACCTGTCCACGGGCTTGAAAAACTGCCTAACTTTTCGCCGTCATTGTAAGCGGCTCCGATCCCCACTTGCGCGGCTCCGGTGCCAGCTATACCGCTACTCAAACTACCGGTTAATCCGACCGTCACGATCCTTTGTCCGATGGAATCATTCGGGCTTTGGATTTCTGCGGTCAGTTGATTCGGCTGTCTGTCGTACACGCCTGAACCACAGTTTCCTGAAAATCTGAGCGTCGCTACTGAATTCGTTAAATCGCAATCCGCCATCGCCGGAGGATTATGCGCCCAAAACGCTTCCGCTCCATAATTGCCCGTGTAGGCACCATCATTGACGAAGGCGTTTCCGATTAATCCGTTGTATTGCACCGGACAGCCGATAGCTGCGCCCCATTTCGCCGCATCATTTGAGACCGCCACGGCGATTAGATAACCCGTATTTTCGGGATCGTATTCAGAAGCTAAAAATGACTGGCTCGCATTCGGCGTCAGGCAGATACTTATATCCGACTGATTGCAACTCGCATCCACAAAGAACAAGTGAATCGTGGCATTCATATCGCCTATGTTGCTGATCGTGAGGCGCGTATCTGATCCATTTTTTGAGTTGTAATAAGGGAAGATCAGCACTGAACCTGTTTTACCATCTCCGACCCCGACGACTACGGGGGCAGGCGATAGCGCGACAACTGTGAGCGTCGCAGTGACCGGAGACGCATTGCTCCCATTACTGGTCTGTAAAGCACCCGCAGGAAGCGTATTGAAATAATTTCCTGCCGTCGCCGCAGTCACGTTCACCGTCACGGTGCAACTGCCGGGAGAACCGCCGGGAATTATTCCTCCTGTCAAAGTAAACGCAGAACCTCCGGCGGGAGCAGTCAAGACACCGCCACAGGTCGTACTGGCATTCGGCGGAGTAGCGATGACCAGTCCGGTCGGCAAATTATCCGTGAGCGGCGCTGTCAGCACCGCAGGTGTCGCGTTGGGATTAATTAAAGTAATTGTCTTGGTCGAAACTCCGCCCGCACTGACAGTAGTCGGGCTGAAAGATACACTAAGCACTGGTGGCCCTGTTGGCGGAATAACGGTTAGCGTCGCAATTGCTGCGGCTGAATTGCTGCCGTTAATGGTCTGCAAAGAATTTGCTGGCAATGTATTGGTGTATGTTCCTCCGACTGCCGCAGTCACATTCACAGTTATGGTGCAACTGCCGGGCGCGCCACCTGGAATTGTTCCTCCCGTCAAAGAAAATGCGCTTCCTCCTGCCGGAGCAGCCAACACTCCGCCACAGGTGGTAACGGCATTCGGCGTCGCGGCAATGACTAATCCCGCCGGTAAATTATCAACGAGCGGCGCTGTCAAAGTCGCCGGCCTCGCATTGGGATTTATTAAGGTAATCGTCTTGGTCGAAACACCTCCCGCGTTAATAATCACGGGGTTAAAACTCACGCCAATCGTTGGTCGGCAAAACGTAGCCGTGATGACATTCGTATCCAGCGTCACCGCGCCAGTCCGCGCCAAAGCTCTACCGGTTAAAGTTGCGCCTGTGTTCAGTGTAATACTGGCGAGTGCGATAATACTGCCAATGAAATTCGTATTTGTACCGAGTGTCGCGGAAGTTCCGATCTGCCAAAATACGTTGCAACTCTGACCTCCATTAATTATCTGAACCGACGAATTGCTGGCAGTTGTGAGCGCGGTCGCGACCTGGAAAACAAAAACCGCGTTAGGGTCGCCCTGCGCATCAAGAGTGAGCGTACCCGTTAACTGCGCTGAGGACGTAAAACAATAAACACCCGGCGTCAAAGTCAGTCCACCTAAATCCTGACCAGTCAACACAGTGTTACAAGCCATCCCAGCCAGCGCATTATAAGCCGTGGTAGCATCAGCCTGCGCCTGAGAGGCGACCGCATCCGTCATGTGAATCACACCAACAACGCTCCCTGGAGGAAAGCCAGTAATTGAAGTTCCCGGACTGACACCCAAATCGCCGACGACCGTGGTCGGACCAGTATTCGTCACTGCTGAAGCACCAAGCACGCCGAAACTTTGCGACGTACCTAGTAATGCCTGAGCCAGAGCAGGGGAAGCACAGAAAAACAGCACTGTACATCCCAGAAAAATGGACAACAGTCGTTGCCCTCCCTTAATGAGTTCCATTGTTAGTCTAACGTGTGAGGGCCGAATAGATGATTTCATGTGAAAATCCTTCAGAGAAATATTCTCTTTATTGCAGGGTTGTGAGTGTAAAGGATTTGCCCAAAAGACGAGGATGAAAAACCAGTGAGTTCCTACGACAGGCAGCAGTGTTAATAAACATTAAACTGAGATTAGAAGTATACACAGTATATTACGCGCCGTCTATGCGATAACACACTTATAAAAATATTATTGAACAATCCAGAATTAAATTTCGTGAATTCGCGTTTTTTCACGTCGTAACTTTGCCGTCAGCCATGGAGCAAAAAGCATAAAAATTAATCCGAACCCCATCAGTCCGCCGCGCGAAACATCGTAATCTACCAGCATTTGTTCCCACGAATAATTCATTACGAAATGCCCCAGACCGAATTCAAACAACGTCATCAAAATCATCCACATCAAGCCAACGGCAAAAAAAGTGATCTAACATTTGGTGCAGAAATCTATCGGATGAAAAAATAAGTAATCAGAAATTAAGCATATCTATATCGGGCTAATGTTTTTGGACCCCACAGAAAGACTACAATAACAGCGATAAATGCAATGATTGAATAATGAATTTCAGGATTATCAACTAACGGATTGTGCGTTTCATCTCTTGGAAATAAAGGTCTCCCGACATTTAACATCGTATGAAACAGAATACACGCAAATAAACTTTTACCCGTGTTGTTGTAAATCCAAACAATCAAAACTCTGACGGCAATTGTTCCAAGCGTTCCCCACGCAATCCAAATTAGATTATGTCCTTGTTGAATGATTGACGGGAAGTGCCAAACTGCCCAAGGAATTCCGATCAGAATACTTGCCGTTAATGCTCCAAACCGTTCTTGCATCGGATCAACGGCGTAACCCATATAACCGGTTTCTTCGACCACGGCTCCGACAAAAAAGAGCATAAAAAGGAAAGGAATAGAGATAAATGAAATGTGAAATTCGTTTGGAAGAGGTAATCCTAAAACTCGGATTACCACATATATCAACGAATACATTAAAAACGGCAGCAAAATAATTGGCACATACCATATCTTTTTTGTGATTCTTTTATAATCTAAAATTCTCTTAAATAGTTCGGTAACACCAACGAATCCTTTTTCTTTTTGAACGAGTATAGTGGCGGCAATTAATGGCGTAAACGCCGCGAAAATGTCTGTTATCGGAATATCTAACGGCAATCCTTTAACATCAATTATTCTTTCAATTACCCACAAAGGAATAGACAATCCATAAACAATTAGAAAGAATTTTATCGGTGAGCGATTTTTTGATTTCCCCTTGTCCATAATTTTTGCTAATCGGCATTCTTTACAGCGTTTTGAAGTGGTTTCTTTCGACTGTATGCGATTCCTAAAATGATGGACACATGTTTGGAACTTCCGCTTTTCCAAACCTTCAAACTGCGACTCGAATCAGTTTTTTATTAATAAATTCCTGAATTCCCAAAGCCGAAAGTTCGCGTCCGTAGCCTGAATTTTTGATGCCGCCAAAGGGCAAATCCGCCGCTGACGAAGTTGGCTGATTGATAAACATCATTCCTGTCTCAATGCGGTTTGCAACGCGTTTTCCACGCTCAACATTTTTGGTGTAAACCGAACCGCCCAAGCCAAAATCCGAATCATTGGCAAGTGCGATGGCTTCCTCTTCATTTTTTACCCGAAAGAAAAGAGCGACGGGACCAAAAAATTCTTCCCGAAAAGCAGGGTTGTCGGGCTTGATGTCAGAAAGAATCGTGGCTTCCATAAACGAGCCTTGACGGTCAATTCGTTTGCCGCCCATCACTATTTTTGCACCTTTTGCAACGGCACTTTCGACTTGTTCTAAAAGCCCGACCAATGCCGCTTCCGATGAAAGAGGACCGAGTGTCGTGGCTTCATCAGCAGGGTTTCCCGCTTCGAGTTTCGACAAAGCCGATTGAAATTTTTCGAGGAAACTGTCAGCCAGTTCTTCGACCACAATAAAACGCTTTGCCGCCACGCAGGATTGACCTGTATTGTTCATTCTGCCCCGAACTGCCCATTTCACAGTCTCGTCTAAATCGGCATCTTCAAGCACGATAAATGCATCGCTTCCGCCCAGTTCCATTGTTGATTTTTTCAGATTTTGTCCGGCTCGCTCGGCAACCTTTTTCCCCGCGTCACTGCTTCCCGTCAATGCCACGCCTTTGATTCGCGGATCGTCAATCAACTGATTTGCCTGGTCATAAGAAATCAATAAATTTGTATAAAGTCCGTCAGGCGCACCCGCATCTTTCCACAATTTTTCAAATGCGATCGCACATTGCGGAACGCTCGCGGAATGCTTCACCATTACGACATTACCCGCCATAATGTTAGGTGCGGCAAAGCGTGCAAGCTGGTAATAAGGAAAATTCCAAGGCTGAACGCCAAACAACACGCCAATCGGATTGCTCATAATGATTGCTTCACCTTCACTCGGCTTCAAAATCTGGGGAGCGAGAAATTCTTCCGCATTTTCGGCGTAATATTTAAGAATGTCGGCACTGAGTTTGACCTCGCCTTTTGCCTGAGCGATTAACTTGCCCATTTCGAGTGTGATCAACCCGGCTAATTCGTCGATATTTTCGAGCATCAGCTTTGCGGCTTTGTCAGTAATCTTTGCTCGTTCGGCAAAACTTGTGTTCTTCCAAGTTTCATAACAGGCGACCGTAGTTTTTACCGCTGTTTCCATTTGGTCGTCAGTCTGCGATTCGAATTTTTTAATAATTTCTCCGTTATACGGATTTGTAGTTTGATACGACATAATATTTACTCCATTTTAGGATGATTATTTTTACGGCTGCCCGACATACAAAACGATTTTGCCGACAGAATGACCTGATTCGCTGAGAGCCTGTGCCTTTGCAATGTCGGCAAGTGCGAATTCCGCACCGACAATCGGGCGAACTTTTCCTTCGTCAACAAGCTCGGCGATTTGCGTCAGTATTTCTGCGTTTGGGCCAATAAAAATGAATGCACTGCGAACTTTGTGCTTTGCGGCAGTTTCTTCTGAAGGCTGACTGACGATTGAAACGAGAATTCCCTCTGGCTTCAAAACCGACCAGGAAAGTTTCTGCACTTCACCGCCAATTGTATCGAAAACGACATCAGCCTCTTTGACAATTTCCTCAAATCGTTGATTTTTATAATCAATCACTTCATCTGCACCCAAAGATTTAACCAATGCCAAATTTTTCGTCGAAGTTGTGGAAATGACATACGCTCCACGCGATTTCGCCAGTTGAATTGCCAGCGAACCGACTCCGCCCGAACCTCCATGAATCAAAACTTTTTGATTGGCAGAAAGTTGTGCGGTCGTGAAAAGTGCTTCCCAAGCCGTAATTCCTGCCAGCGGCAAAGATGCTGATTCAACGTGCGAAATCGTTTTCGGCTTAGAGGCAACTTCGTCTTCATTGACCGCGACAAATTCTGCATAAGTCCCATTTCGTTTGACATCGGGACGCGAAAAAACTGCATCGCCGACTTTGAATTTCGTCACATTTTTCCCGACTGATTCGACGATTCCCGAAACGTCCAAGCCAAGTATTACGGGCATCGAATAAGAAACCATTTCTTTCAAATGCCCTTCGCGGATTTTCCAATCCACCGGATTTACTGACGATGCAACGACTTTGATTAAGACATCGTTCGCTTCAACAATCGGCATTGGTGCATCTTCGTAGACCAGTTGATCTGCGTTGCCGTATGTATGGATTCTTACTGCTTTCATTTATGATTCTCCTCTGTAAATTCTTGTATTTTCAGTCTGGTTTCTGTGCCAGAAAGTCCTCGCGCGTATCATTACAAAAACTACGCCGCTTTCATTTATCTTCATACTCGCCTTCGCGGTTCATGCGTCCATCAAAACCTTCTGACGAAGCAGGGTTGAGTTCCCAACGATTCTTATCTCGATCTTCTAATTTTTCTTCAGTATGCAGCGGTTCACCGTCTTCGTAATTGACGCCCATCGCTTCACCTAATTCATCCACTACATTTTGATCGGGCGTGGGGTTTCCACCACCAACTGATTCTTCACCGACGTCGGCATCTTCCCAAGCGGCATCAACGTCACCGCCTGAAAGCGCAGGCGAAGTGGCGTTATGCTCGCGTAACTTTTTGATCATTTGGGCTTCTCCGCCTGAACCAATTTGGGAAGCTTCTTCAAACAATAGTGCGGACAAAAAATGAGGAGAGGGCTTCACAAAAAAGGCGATGAGATGGTTCACTGTGGAAGACAAAATCTACAGTACACCAAACATCGCC
>JAYTCQ010000346.1:0-20657 GCA_043736395.1 Blastocatellia bacterium
AGGTGCTTAACCTGCCCTATTAATTTCACTTTCGGGCAGGTTAAGCACCTACCCTACAAAAACTGGATACTCATTGAGTCTTGACGAGGAGTTGAAGTAAACTTTGGCTCCTCTTTTATTTTTTAGCTACAACGAATTTATGGCGTATTTTTTAGGGTTTCGTGAGTTTGGAAAAAAGTTACTTCTGATCTTTGTCGGGTGTTTCTTCATTACTTCAAGCTTCGCGCAAAACTCAAAAATATCTAATAAAAAAGCCTCATTAAAACAACCCGCCGCTTCTGAACAATCATTGAAAGAAGCACAACGCCGCGCTCCAAAAGACTTTTTAGCGAATCACAATTTAGGAGAATTTTATTTACAACGTGGTCAAATCACACAGGCGATTCCGTGGCTGGAGGCTGCCGCAAAAATTGATTCGGCGCATTACAACAATCAATACGATTTGATTTTAGCGTACGTCAAAGCAGGGAATTTGACGCAAGCACGAACGAATCTTCAATCGCTGTTAGCAATCAAAAATAACGCAGAAACAAATAATTTGCTGGGCTTGCTTGAAGAAGCTTCAGGCAATAAACAAGCGGCGGCGGAAGCTTTTCAGCGCGCAGCGCAAATAGCGCCAACTGAGCAAAATATCTTCGATTACGGCGAGAGTATTTTAAAATTAAACGCTCCTGAAGAGGCACTGAAGATTTTCAAATTTGGAGTGAACAAATATCCAAAATCCGCGCAGCTTCTGGTGGGTGAAGCCATTTCAAAATATGCGTTAGGTCAATTCAAGGAAGCTATCGAAACCCTTTGCCAGGCCGTTGATCTGAATCCAAAAGATGAACGAGCCTATATTTTTTTGGGAGAAATGTACGGTGTTTCCGTCGAACTGGCTGATGAAATAAATCAGCGATTTGAAAAGCTGGTGCAACTGCAACCTCGCAACGCTGTAGCGCATTATTACTACGCCATGAATTTGTGGAAAGGGAAGAGTGGCATTTCGAACAATCAATCGAAAATTGAAGGGTTACTAAAAAGAGCCACCGAGCTTGATCCAAACCTCGCGGACGCGTTTCACAATTTAGGCTTGTTGTATTTGGAGGAACAAACAATTGATGCAGCGATTATCCAATTGCAACGTGCCGCCAAGCTCAAACCCGAAGTCTCAATCATTCGATTTAAATTAGCGCAAGCCTACCAACGACAGGGGAAAACAGCTCTCGCCGCGCAGGAATTTGAAGCTACAAAAAAATTAAAAGCAGCAGAATTCGAGGCTGTGAAAAAGAATAACTAAACTGGGAGCGCAAGCATCCTGCTTGCTGCGCGAGCGCGTGAAACCCCGCTCGCGCAAGAGTGGCGAGCGGATCAGGTATTCTTCAGCAAATTCCTCGCCACTGAGTTTGCATCGCTGCGCTCGCAAACTGCAAGCAGGATGCTTGCGCTCCCAGGGCTACGCGCTCCAGTCTAATTTATTTCGCTGTTTTTGGTTTCAGTTCTGCGATCCGATGAAGCTCTAAAACTGACAGTGGATATTCAACAAAATTTCGATTGCCATTTTCTTTGACCCATTGCAAATGCGGGATTGCTTCAGCCGTTTTGCCGCTGATGGATAAGTCATAGCCAAGATATGCGTGCGCTTCCGTTTGCTCATCGTTATTGCCAGCGACTTTCATTAAGTCTTCGGCTGAAATTTCGCGGCGCAAATATTTGACGACGGGCAAAGGCCATTGCCCGGAAATATTCGAGGCGGACAAATTGAAAATTTCAGAATTTGCGAGTGCGAGGCTGGCCATCTTTTCGTTCTTTGCGACGCGCCATCCGAGATGCTGAAAGAGCGCCAAATACGGAGCCGATCTATCCTGCCGGCCTTTTAGTTGCAAGCATTCTTCAGCGGAGCGAGCGGCGAATTCCCCTTTGCCGGAATACAACATGGCGAATGCGACATTCTGGCAAAATTGCGGATCCATCGGCGCGTGACTTAACACATCGTAGCCTTGCAGTGCGTCATTATATCGTCCGAGTCTAATGCCTTCACGGCCTAATTTCTCAGCCGCAAAAAATGCGTTGGGCTCCACTTTTAGCGCCGCCTTTAACTCGGCCATTCCTTCATCATCTTTTTTAAGCTGAAAATATGTCAGCGCTAAATTCATGTGCGCGCCAACCCAATTGGGATTCAATCGAATAGATTCCTGCAAAGCGCCCACTGCTTCTGCCAGCTTGTCAGTGCGGGCGTACGCGGTTCCCAGGTCATAAAATCCTAAGCTGAAATTGGGAGCCAATTGCGTAACTTTTTCGTATGATTTGATTGCATTACCGGTCTGATTCAGAGCAATGTAAACTTTTGCCTGGGCGAGGTGCGCATTAAAATCATTAGGATCGGCTGCGAGAGCTTTCTCGGCAGTTTCCTGCGCTTTAGAAAAATTGCTCAGGCGCAAATACGTCATCGTCAATCCGTGATACGCCATGATCAATTTCGGGTTCAGCGCCAGAGCCTGCGAGAATGATTCAATGGCTTCGTTATACTTTTTAAAATTTAATTGTTCGTGTCCCTGATTCATCAACCATTCAGCGCTGCCCCTTTGCCGTACTGCTCCGGTCGGGTCTTTGGGCGGAGGTGTTTCCTGCGCAAATGAAGAAACGAAAACCAAGCTCATCAACACCAAAAAACAGAAATTATTCAATCTCATATTTCCCTTTTTGTTCGGCTACGGTGATCCAAATTGTCAGCAGTAATTACTGCGTGTAAGTGTTTGGCTACGACATCTACTTTTTATGGCGAAGTAAAAACATACTCCTTCGTGAATACGAGTACAAGAATTTCCATTCTTTACGTGCATTTCGTATAATCAAAATTCCAACCAGCTTTTAAATTAAAGGAGAACCCGCATGAATTCACAACGAAGAAAAATTCTGAAAGCCGCAACTATTGGCGTGGCGGCGACGACTGTTCCTGCTGTTTCACAAACAAAATCATCCGCTAAAAAAGTTCATTACAAAGACGGCAAGAAGCCTGAAAAAACAGGGCTGTTCAATGGCGCAGTTTCTTATGGAAATCTGCTGTTTATTGCGGGAAAAGGCGCGCATTTTAAAGGCGACATCAAAGAACATACCAAGCACGTACTGGATGAAGTTGAGAAAGAATTAATCAACGCCGGTTCTTCGATGGACAAGGTTTTGAAATGCAATGTCTATCTCGCCGACGGCAAAGATTACGCCGCAATGAACGAAGCGTTTCGCGGACGCTTTGGCGCAGAGCCTCCCGTGCGCACGACGATTGCGGCGGCGTGGATTCCCGGCGATTCGTTAGTTGAAATTGATGTGGTTGCATACATCTAAATTTTCAGGAGTATTTATGGATCGAAGATTGTTTGTACGTTTGTTAGCGGCATCGCCACTCGCGAAAACTGTCCTCGCAAATGATGGCGATGGCGTTCCGAAATATAGAATTGTGACTCCGCATAAATCTTCTGGTGGACTTGGCATGCCAGGGCCGTATCCAGGCAAAGTTGTCTCCGTCAAATCTGCAAATTGTCTCGACGAAAGTGGCGACAATTTTAACGTCGAAGTCATCCGCGAAATGATGAGTCGCGGGATGTGCGAACTCACGAAACAAAAGAAAACGATTGATGCGTGGAAACGATTTTTTGTCTCTTCTGATGTCGTTGGAATTAAGGTTAATGCGGGCGGTCATCCGTGGGTTGTTTCTTCACACCCGATTGTCGCGGAGTGCATTCGTAACTTGGTAGAAATTGGCGTTAAGCCATCCAATATTTACATCTTCGAACGGTTTGGAAATCAATTGGAAGATGTGAATTACGTTCCGCATATTCCTGAAGGCGTAAAAATTGTTGCAGCAGAAACCGGCAATCGAAATACGGATCGCATCAACTATGATCCCAATGTTTATGTCGAAGCGGATTTTTTTGGCGAAGAAGATACTCGCTCCAATTTAATGAAATTGGTGTCGCAAACGCTCACGAAAATTATCAACATTCCCAACGTCAAAGATCATGGTGCAGTCGGGGCTACAGGCTGCTTGAAAAATATCGCGTACGGCAGTTTTTCCAATGTGGCGCGGACACATCAAAACGGCGTTACGCATACCTATTCATTCGTGGGAACGCTGGCTGCTGTCGAACCTGTGAAGTCAAAAACTGTCCTGCAAATATTGGATGGAATTCGCGGTGTATGGCACGGCGGTCCATTCGCTGCGACGAAAAAATATGTGTTTTATCCGAAGCAAATTATGTTCGGGACAGATCCCGTAGCGATTGATCGCCTGCTGCTCGATATCGTAGATAATGAACGCAAAGCGCGGGGCGCGATTTCCATCTGGAATCGTGATCGCAATACGCTGGATTTTATGAACAAGAAAAATCGTGACGAAGACCCGAACACAAACATCATTATTCGTGAACCCGGTCACGTCGAATTCGCAGGGAAGTTAGGCTTGGGCGTAAGCGATTTGAAAAAAATTCGTGTGAAGGAAGTGCTGATCTGAAAAGAAAAGCATTCATTCTTCCAATTGGCACGGACTTCGGCTCGTCAGGTTTGAGACTGTGCGATGGCAGTGCTAATTGACTGATCACGAGCCGCACGCAGTTTGTCTAATTCAACCGCGACTGCTTCATCATTGGCGAATAGTTCATTGAGGTTTGTCCCTTCAAAGCGAATCGCTCCCATCCGCAGGAATGTTTCGCGCACACGCGGCCCCCACAGACCGATGTCTTTCAAGGTGGGGACAATGCGGCTGAATAGATTCTGCTGGAATTGGCGCATGAGACGGGATTTTGCCAGATATTTTATGCACTCGTTCACATCCAACCCGATCCGCTCCCAAACCTCTTCGGCCCAAAAGCGACGGCGCATCAGATCGCAGGCGGCGATAATAAAATCCTCGCGTTCCCCTATTTCCTGACTGCTCAGGTGCGGGTAATAATCCCGCAATGCCAGTCGGCCAAATGCTACGTGGCGCGCCTCATCTTGCATGACATACGCGTTGATGGAGCGTCCCAGCGGCTCCTGTGCCTGATCACGAATGACATTGAATGCCGCCAGCGCCAGCCCTTCGATCACCACCTGCATCGCCAGATACGTCATGTCCCAACGCGAATCGTTGATGGCTTGCTCCAGCAGCGTTTTCAGTGGCAAGCTGATGGGGTAGGCCAGTTGCAGTTTCTCGTGCAAATAACGCGCATAGACTTCAACGTGACGGGCTTCATCAATCACCTGTGTTGCGGCATAAAACTTGGAGTCCATGTCAGGCACGGTTTGCACAATTTTCGCGGTGCAAATCAACGCGCCCTGTTCACCGTGCAGAAATTGCGAAAAGCGCCAAGCTTCGTAATGATGCCGAGCCTGCCCGCGTTCTTTCGCATTCAGTTTGCTCCATTGCGGCGAACCGCAAATGGGTAAATATTCGTCCTGGATTTTGAGCGGGTCCTCCGGGTCAATTTGCAGCGACCAATCAATCCGCGACGTAGCATTCCACTGATTGTTCTTACCCTTTTCATATAGCGCCAACAATTTGTCGCGACCTTCATCATATTCCCAATTGAAAATGGTCGTCGCGCCGCCACCGGAAAGCTGCCATTGGGTTTGTTCGACGGGGAGGGCGTAGGTGTGAGTGCTCATAGTGTATATCTCCTGAAAAATGCCAGAAACATTCAGCGCACATATTCCTGCAAGGCACGTTGTCGCATCTCGTCGGTGTCGTCCGGTTCAAGATACCGAATGATGCGCGCCGGGGAACCAACGACGACGGCATAAGGCGGGACGTCAGCGGAAATCACGGTCTTGCTGCCCACGATACAACCACGCCCCAAGCGCACACCGGGCAGAATCACGGCGTCAAAACCGACCCATGCATTGTCTTCGAGAATGAGTGGCTTTGGCGCAGTGACGGGCGGCACCAGCCGGAACGGGTCAGTGGCAGCAAGGAACAGAATTTTCCTTCTCATTTCGATGGAAACATTTTGTAAATCTCCCCACGTATCCGTCAACACCGATCCCCACGCGAGCAAACAATGGTCACCGATTTCGATGCGGTCATGGCAGATCAGCGTCGTGCCATTGAGGATTGTGTAACCACCGACCACTACCCGACCACGCGGGCCAACAATAAAATTTGTACGGTCATACACGCCAGTTGCCGCGCCAAGCACAATCCCCGGTTTCTGCTCGGAAAAACACTGCGCGAAGCCATACGAAGTATCAATATAAGCCTGACTGCCGAATTCAATGTTGGCCGGAATACCACGATCATACCAATCATAATCCAGGTGGAGACGACCATCGGTTCCCATTGTTCCAGGCTTAGTTGGAAGGTTGTCTTTCATTACTTATCGCTCCACAATTTGCGCGGGATTACCCGCCACTTCGACGCCAGGTGGTACATTGCGCAGGACAACTGCTCCGGGCGCGATAACGGCTCCGGCACCGATTCGCACGCCTTTGAGAATCGTCGCATTCCAACCGATCCACACATCATCTTCAATCACGACAGGACGCGTCTCGATGACCGGGCGACGATGACGATCTCCAACCGGTGAAATAGCAATCGTATCCGCCAACCGCGCGGCGGGTGTCACAGGATGAAAATCCGAATCCGCAATCGTAACGCCGCCGGCAATCATCACGTGCGAGCCAATCGAGATGCGCTGCGCCGCCACCAGCGAAGCGTTGGCAATGTAACAATAATCTCCAATCTCAATCACGGCGTCTTCATCCGCCGCCAGCGAAGCACGCCAGATCGTCACGTCCCGCCCGACACGCAACCCGACCAACGCGTTTGCATAGTAATGCTTGAAGCAAAACGTGGAATCAATCACCGAATTCGCCCCAACAACAATGTTTTTGGGTATCTGTCCGGGGAACCAATCACCCGGCAGCGTCGTGCCAGGGATAAGCGGGTAAAATAGGGGAGCTATCGTGGTAGTCATCATTTCTATCCTGCTTCTTTACCTTTCGTGAAAATTGTTTAGCGACGGAAGCACCGTGACAACTTTCTGTCGCACCTCGGCGGTGCCCAATGTTTTCAGGCATTCCAGATGATATTCGCAATCACGCCGCCCTAGTGGTCGTTTGCGACAGCGTGGTTCGCAAGGCAGTTGTTTTGTGATGGCAAACATGTTCGGGGTGCGCATCGCCTCGTGTTGTTGACTGGTCAGGCCAAAGATGCCGAACGTCGGCGTTCCCATTGCCACACTTAAGTGCATCAAGCCGGAATCGTTGGAAATCATCGCCACGCATTCTTGCAACAAGGCCGTTGTGTCGGGCAGGTTTAGTCCGATAAAATCCTGCACGTGCGCAGGCCATTGAAAGGGGCGCTTGAAATAGGTGGTCTCGTTGTTCAGCGTCCGGCATGCCAATGATCGCCACCGCTGGAAACTGTGCCGCCAATTCGTCAAAGCCGTGCCATTTCTTCCACCCCCAGTCCGGCTTGCAATCTGGGTGCATTGCTACTGTTCCAGCGGGTAGATTGAATTTGCGCTCTGAGGCCATCGCAAAGGGCGGGGGTAACTGCTCTTCCCAGCCAACTTCGCGAGCAATCTTTTCTGCATTACCAATATCGCCTTCCCGCCACCATTCCCGTCGGTCAATGACGATAGTCCGCCGCGCGCGCACCAAGTTTTGGTAGCCATTCGTCAAAGTTGCCAAAAAGGTAATCGCGGCGATGTCGTAATAATTCTGCTCCAGTCCCGCCAGTTTTTCTCCGCCCATGTTTCGCCAGGTGCTGGGCAAATAAAACAGATTGCGAATCTCCGGCGCGCCTTCCAGCAATTCCAGCGTCTTTGGGTAATCGGGGGCAACAAGAACGTCAACTTCATAACCCAACCGCGCAAAGACTCGAATGAGAGGGGTCAGGCGCAAAATGTCCCCAACGCCTCTGCCTCCCGCGACCAGAGCCGTTGGGCGGGCAGAATGCACAATTTCCTGTCCTGATAATGACTGTTTTTCAACTTCGGTCATCTTTGTAGAACCTTCCTAATCGGGCAGGTCTTCCTTTCAATTCTGCCAACGGCGAAAGGCCAGAACGGCATTCAGTCCGCCAAAAGCGAACGAATTGGAAAGAGCGAATTCGACCTCTGCCGGACGCGCTTCGTGGGGGATGACATCAAGATCGCATTGCGGATCAGGCTTCGTGAAATTTGCGGTCGGCGGCAATAGGCTGTGTTGTAAAGCCAGAGTCGTCGCAACCGCCTCCAGTGCGCCCGACGCACCAAGGGTGTGACCGTGCATGGATTTGGTTGAGCTGATAGCCAAGCGGTCGGTGTGCGCTCCAAACACGGCACGAATTGCGGCAACTTCTGCGGCATCGTTAACGAGCGTACCCGTCCCGTGCGCATTGATATAACCAATCTGTTCCGGTGCAAAACCCGCGTCCTGTAAAGCCGTTCGCATTGCACGCGCAGCACCGTCCGACAAGGGTTGCGTGAGGTGACAGGCATCGGCTGACATGCCGAAGCCTACGATCTCCCCATAAATATGTGCACTCCTCGCTTGCGCGGCTTCAAGTGATTCGAGCACCAGCATCGCCGCGCCTTCTCCCAGGATCATGCCGCGCCGGTCTTGTGAGAAGGGGCGACATACATCAGGAGCAACCACACGAAGTGCTTCCCAGGCTTTCAAGTAACCGCGTGTGAACGTCGAATCGCTCCCGCCTGTCAAGGACATTTCAACCAGACCTGAGCGCACCATGTGGAACGCTTGTCCGATGGCGTGGGTCGCCGATGCACATGCCGTGGACAGGTTGTAAGTCGGTCCGGTTACGCCAAATTCCATGGAAATGTGACTCGCCGCGGCATTGCCCATCGCACGCAGGAACGTCAGCGGATGCGCATGCTTCGCTGCGTGACCATAGAAATTTGAATAAAACTCATCTTCAGAATGTGTCCCGCCCAAACAGGAACCCGTTACAATGGCTGTGCGCTCCCGCAAGACCGGCGTCCACTCCACCTGCGCCATCGCCACCGCTTCGCGCGCCGTGACCAGCGCGAACTGCGCAAAGCGGTCGAGCGACATGAGGAGCTTTCTGTCAAAATGCTCCGTGGCCTCGAAACCACGCACCTCTGCACCGTTTTGAAATCGTAGCTGTGTGCAATCTACCTGCTCAATGGGACGAATGCCAACGCTCCCCGCCCGCAAAGCCCGCCAGCACTCGTTAACGGTTTGTCCGAGTGACGAGATCATGCCCATTCCGGTAATCACAACTCGACGCATATTTACACCGTTGCCTTTTTGACAAGCGCCATCTCCAACTTTTCGACGACATCGCGCACGAGGCGAATATTCGCGATCTCTTCATCCGGGATGGTGATGTGATATTCATCTTCCAATTCGGAAATAAGGCCAAGCGCCGCCAAAGAATCCATTTGCACCTCTTCAAACGAAGAGTCCAGCGTAATCTCCTCCGGCGGAATCTGTTGCAGTTCTGCGATCAAGGCAATGACTTTTTGGGTAACCCCTTCAGACAACATGACAATCTCCCTTTTCAAGTTAAGTTTTGAGCAATGATTCAGCGGTCATACCGGCCTCACAACGTGGCCAGCAAATCGGTCAAGACGCGGCGGCTGTCAAAATATTCTTCCGCAATTGCGCGCGCGGCGACCGCATGCCGTTGATAATCGCCGACCACTTCCCGTAGTGCCGCAGTCGCCCCGGCAGCATCTGTAAAACTGAATAACCCGCAACCCGTCGGCAGATAGCGCGACCACCCGGTATCCTGCGTCACGACCGGACGACCAGCGGCCAGATAACAAGCCGAACGACAGGAAAACCAGCCTGTGCGTGCCTTGACATAAGTTTCCTTCGCTATCGAAAACTCGCCGCGCGATTGCTGAATGAACGTGCGATATGTTTGCCAGTCAGGCGCGTAAACCTCCGGGTCAAGCACGTGCCAGCCTTTTTCGCGCGCATCGTTCGCCGGGAATGACGCGCCAACTCCGCCGTTCTGCGTCACAGCCACTGTCAAAGGGATTTCAGGAATGCTTTGGGGCAGTGCAAAGAAGCGCTGAAATTCAACATCCTTCTGCCCCCAGCTTTCGCCTTCGTATTGCAGCGGCGGCACCGCCGTCCACGTCATCAGCGTCGTGAACTCGCTTGCACGCGGCACTGCGATCACAGGCCAGTGTGAAAGGCAAACGGGCTGGCGTGTCGGTCGCCAATTGATCCCGCAATCCGGGATGCGACAATCCGGTGCACCGATATTTTCCCCGAACGTAAAATGATGCGTGTGCTCATTCAGCCCCGGTTTCCCCGTATAAAACTGTTGCTGCGTCAGGTATTGCACCTGCGTGAACATCGGATCGGAATCAATCAGCACGCGCGCCGGAATGCGTTGATATTCATCGCGCAAAAATGTGGCGCACGAAACATTTACCAGCACATCCGCCGTGCGAATCAACTCCTTGACCTGCGCTTCTGACAAGCCATAACATTGCCCCGAGGCTTCATCGCGGTACGCCCAGCGGTGGGACAAACCAAGTCCTTCCATCGCGGCCCCCAGAAAGGCGACATTCGCGGACGCATCGCCCCAATCGCTGCCCGCTGGTTGGAACAACGGCCACACGCGCGTGTCTTCGATGTAATAGACATCGTGTCCGAGTGCAGCAAAGCCCAGTGGATATTGCCCATAATCCCACGTTAGGCCACCAGTTGGAAGCAGACCTATAAAGCCCCCTACAATGATTCGTAAGCGATCCATTCCCATAAAGAGCCTCAATCATTGGCACTGACATACCACTGCGCAGGCAGGATGTCTTCCTTGGCGATTGATTTATCGAGCACATCAACAACCAGCGAAAATTTATAGTTATCCTGAGCAAAACCCAGCGCTTTCAACGCGGGTTCCAAGTGCGGCGTCATCAACACTGCCACTTTGTTGAGCGGCGCTTCGACGCATGCTATCAATGCTTGTTCGTGTGCCAGATTGATGACGGCGGTCAAGGTCGCTTGCAAGACTGTCTCGCTCCCAGTTGTTAACAGATCGCAAATCATCCACTGCTTGTCCTGTGGCCGGTGCATGGAAGTTGCCAACCCCACGAATTCACCATGTTGCTCAACACCTAGAAACCGGTAGGAACCGTGACTTGTTTTCCAAGGCAAGGTGCGTGAATCACGTACTGTCAGACAGCCTGGCCTTTGTGCCATCTGCTGCCAAAGAGGGTCTATCCGCTCATCCAACGTGGTCAGTTCGGTAACAACAAACCCCGCTGGCAAAGGCAACGATTGCGCCAAGGGCAGTGGTAAACTCCAAAGCGGAAAAGAGCCGGTATAAATGCGCGGAAAAATGCGAAACAGGCGCGCCCAACGCGGATCGGGAATCATGTAAACCAAACCATAACCGCGTTCGCGCATGGCATTCACCGCTAAGCGATACATTGCCGGAATCGGATGATTCAATGGATTCGGACTGTGAAAGCTCCGTGCCCGCTTCGAGATGATCGCGGCAAACGGGCGCAACGCTGCGACCTCACGGCCATTGATACAAATTAACACTCGGAAAAAGGCAAATTGGGAAACAATCTCCCCGGTTTCACTGTCGAGTCCGAGCGCAATTACGGCTTTCCCCAGCCGATGATTCCAAGTTGCAGCATCAAGCTGATCCCAACCGCTTTCTTCCGACCAGAAGCGAATCAGTGCCGCTTCATCGGCGGGCGTACTCAGGCGATAAGTGATATTCATTAGTTTAGTCTTCCGGAGTTACATACCAGCGATCAGGTGCAATCATTTGGGCGTTCAGCGGTGAGTCAGCCGGATCGCGCACCGAACAGACAAAAGCGAAACGAAAATCCACTGCTGTAAACCCCAGTGCGGAAAGGGCGGCACTCCATTGTGGCGTACGCATTGCCTTCAGTACACTTGGCGTAGACTGCACACCTGCTAAGCGTTGCTCTGTCAAATGCCGGATAACTGCCACCAGAACTTCCACCGTGTCTGCCGGATGACGAGCCAGGCAATCGGCAATTAGCCCAGTGCGCCTGTTAATCGCCACATACCCTGCCAGCGTGTTGTGTTGATCGTAAACAGCCAGTGTCAGATGCGCACCGTTTTTATATCCGAGCCACGCCGAGCCACGTTCCACACCACATTGCAGGGGGAAATTATTTTTAGCCGTCTGCCAGAGCGCATCGTATTCATCGCCAAATTTCTCGACCGTGCGAACGACGTAAGAACTGCCGCTACTCCCGGAAAAATTTTCGCCGAGTGGCAACTCCACACATTCAAATTCCACACCAGCAAAAAACAGGATGTGGCGCTGCGCCAGGACTTTAAAAACAGGCAACCAGGCCGCTTCCGGCAGGGCATAAACAATCTCTGATCCTTGCGCGGCGGCGGAGTGAATCGCGGTTTGATAAAGCCTGACCGTCGGATGGTCTTTGTCGCGCAACGAATGTTGACGCAAATCGCTGCGGAGAATCGGAGCCGACAACCGCCACGCTTTGACTTCCCGCTCATCTACCACCACGCGCGCTGGGATGAAGGCTTCCTGTCCGGCAATCACGCCGCTTTCATCCACGGCCACAACGATGATTGCGTCGCCAAAAGGCGTCCCTCGATACCATTGTCGCCACAACTCCGGCGGCGGCGCGCCCCAGCCTGATTCTTCTTCCCAGAGCCGCAACACACCGGGCAAATCGCTGTCCTGAAAAAGCCGATAGGTAATGTTTTTAGACATCTGATTCCTGCTTATCCTTCGTGCAAACTTACAATGCCGCGATATGTTGATGGCGATATAGATGTGCGTATACTTTGTCTTCCGCCAACAGTGATTCATGCGTGCCGCGCTCCACGATGTGGCCGTCCTCCAGTGCCAGGATCAAATCGGCGCGCTGAATGGTGGACAGGCGATGCGAGATGATGAAAGTCGTGCGGCCTGCCATCAATTGCGAGAGCGCATCGAAAATTTTTCGTTCGGTATGTGCGTCAAGCGCCGACGTTGGCTCATCCAAAATCAAAATCGGCGCGTCTTTCAGTAACGCACGCGCGATGGCAATGCGCTGCCGTTCCCCGCCGGAAAGCGCATCACCGCGTTCCCCCAGAATCGTGTTGTATCCTTGCGGCAGGCGTTCAATGAAATCGTGTGCCTGCGCAATCCGAGCCGCTGCCATAATTTCTTCCCGTGTTGCTCCCGGGCGACCAAAAGCAATGTTTTCCGCCACGGTCATTGGAAACAAAAATGACTCCTGTAACACCAGGGAAATATTTTCCCGCAGCCACGCCAACGACAGCTCGCGCACATCACAACCGTCTACCAATATGCGACCTTCCCACGCGTCGAAAAAACGTAGAATCAACGACACCAGCGAAGTCTTGCCTGCACCTGTTGCGCCGACCACCGCAATGATTTGTCCAGGGCAGGCGTGAAACGAAACATCACGCAACACAGGGGGCTCTGCTTGAACTTCATCGCCCGTATCTGAAGTCTTTAAGCGATAGCCAAAGGTGACATTTTCAAACGTAACCTCGCCCTGCGCCCGCTGGGCAGGGGTTACAGGTCGCGCGCATTCCGGCACGATTTCTGGCGAATCAATAATCTCGAACACCCGCCGCCCCCGCGAAATCACAGCAATCGCATATCCAACCGCCGCCGTCAGCGCATTGACCGGCCCGTACATCGCCGCCAAATAACCGAGAAACACCAGTAAATCGCCGACCGACAACCGTCCCTCCAAAACGCGTCCGGCTCCCAGCCAGAGCAAGACAGCAGCGGCCACGGCGGTAATCAAGGTCGTCACTTCTTTGTAGCCCGTCGAAACCACATTCGCCGTCACGTAAGCCTTCTCAAATTCAGAGGCGCGGTCGTGAAATTTCTGTCGCACATAAGATTCACGCCCAAACCCTTGAATCAAACGGATGGCTGACAGACTTTGCTGCGCGAAGGCCGAGAGCGCACTCAATTTCTGTAACTGCGCGGTCGTCGAACGATCCATCGGTTTGACGAACACGACCAATGCTGCCGCCAACAACGGAACTACCATCAGCGCCACCAGCGCCAGCATCAAGTCCAATCGCGCCATGATCGCAAACATTCCGCCCAAACAAAGCAATGACACCACCACAGGCAAAGCGACCTGCGCGACCGCAAAATAAACGACGAAAACATCAGCGCTCAGCCGTTGCAATAAATCGCCGATTTCGTGCCGACTGTGCCACGTCAGCGAGAGTCGCTGTAATTTGGCAAACAGATCGCGCGAAAGATCGGAAACCAATGCCTGCGCTACTTTTACAGTGGCTCGCATCAACCCCCAGGTCAGCGCCGCGCTGCCCACTGCAATCAGGACGGCACCCGCCACCGCCCAGAGCAACAATCCCTGGCGCGTGACGGCAACCGGCAAAGATGAACTCAACGCACGCAACCAATCTGGCCAGGGGCGTTCTGGTTGCAAGGCATAATCCACTACAATCTTGATAGGCCAGGGACGCGCCATTTCAATGACAATGCCGAGTAGTGCCAGCATAAAAACCAGCCCCATTCGTACCTTGTGTGGCCGCGCATACCGCAGCAAGCGAAGAAATATTTGCAACGCTCAAGCACTCCTTTCAATCACCACTTGTCACCTGCCTTTTTTCGATGTCCAAATGTTCGATCTCTAAATGATGCAGGAAAAGGGAAGAGCCAACGGATGAAACCGCGCGTGACGGGGCAATAGCAGCAATCGGCGATGCAACGCCTACTTCGCGTATGGTTGGAATTTGTATACTCTCGGTTTGTGGTTCCATACTTAAGCGACGCAACATGACTTGCAGTGTCGCCAACGCCGCCCCGGTTTCATAGAGTTTCCGCGATCCCAACAGAAGTGCCCCCATTCCCAGCACGAGCGCAACGATCCTTCCACCATTGCTGCCACTCAAAAGTGCGGCGACAATCAGACCAATCAAGAGCATCATTGTGCTCAGACCGAAGCGCGAAAAATTCGGACCACAACGAAAACGCGCATATTGCTTGTTCCCTCCGTGTTCCTCTACGGCTAAACTGAGCCGCGCCCCACCGAGCAAGCCGCCACGAATCTCTAAATCCCACGCCTCGAAATCTCCCCCGCGAAAGACGCACCCACCAGCTTCACTCAACATTTTTTCCAACCTTTCCAAGCGTTCTTCGGATGAATGCCATCGTTCGCTCCAAATCGAAATGGTTTGTGATCTGGGCAGGCTGAATCCTTGAATACCTCGTTTACGCCACATTGTTAGACCGTATTGCAATCGTCCTTTCAAGCGCGCTATTGGCTGTAATAAATGTAAGACCGTTGTCATCCCCCATAATTTCAGCCAGCTCGAATGTGTGGTGCAGGAGGGAGAGGTAAACGAAGCCTGTGCCGCACTTTTCGCAGCTTGTCCGATCACCAAACCAACCGCTGATAAAAATAATGGCAGTGTCAACAATAACGGCTTCCAGGCAACGCCCAGCATAGAAAAAATGGGCAGCACCGCCAGTAACAAATTCCATTCCGGCATAAGCGGAAGCGAGCCAAGATGGTATTGCGCAGGTTGATAAAGTGATTGGAACAGGCCGCTTCCCCAGGTGCCGTGATAAATACGCGCTTTGGTATTGAGTAGCGTTTGCGTCAATCCTTTGCCATACAACCGCCCCGTCCAATTGAGGTGTCCCGCCGCGTTATATTTTTCCGGCCACTTCGCTTCCAGCAAGGCTTCCGCACGACCATAGCCTTGCTGTTGCTTCCAGTACATTTTTAGAGAATTGCGCCGATGATGCCAAACCATAGCGGCGGGGCTGAAACCAAGTTTTCCGCCGTATTGTTGCACCCGCCAGCATAAATCCACATCATCTCCGGCGGTACGATAACGCGGATCAAAGCCCTTAACGGCCTGCAACACGTCACGCCGAAAAGCCATGTTGCAACCAGGAAGATGCTCAGCTTCTGTATCTGATAGCAGTACATGCACCGGCCCGCCGGGCGCATTCGCTACGCAATCGGCAATCCATCCATCGCCCGGCGGCGCGATATTCGGGCCACCGACTCCGGCATAATTTCCGGTCATAAATGTCCACGCCAGATACCGTAGCCATTGGGGATCAGGTCGCGCATCATCATCTGTGTACGCGATAATTTCCCCGGTTGCGGCTTCCATCCCTGTGTTACGCGCGTTACTTAATCCGTGATTTGAAGTGCTGAGCAGGCGCACCGGATATTGCGAAACAATGTGCGCCGTATTATCCGTTGAACCATCATTGACGACGATCGTTTCGAAATTCGGGTAATCCAGTTCCATCAATCCGTCCAAGCAATCCTGAATCGTGCGCGCTCCGTTATAGGTACAAACCACGACCGAAATACGCGGCCAGGGTGTATCCGCCGGAAAAGGAATTTCCACAAATGCCTGACGCACCGCCGCGAGTGCGGGTTTAGGACTGCGATCCCGTCGTGTCAAGCCGAAATCCCAGTCTTCAATGTCAAAGCCACCCCGCCACCATTCATCTGTCCACGCGAAAACGAATGCCCCGGCACAGCCCGCTGCAAACACTGTCCGTACTTGCCAGGCTAACGTCAAAGCTTGTTGTTCCTCCCCGTTGCGGCGACTATCGAGACCAATTTCAGCCATTACTAGCGGGCGGTCTCCGGCTAGATTTTGTAGGCGAGCTAAGTAAGCAGAAAGTTTTTCTTCAGATTCGAGATAAACATTGAAGCAACAAAAATCCAGGAAAGGAAGTTGTAAATATTCGGTCGAAGGATAGTTGACATAAGTCACGAGTGCCGCTTCGTCTACGGCTTTGATGACTTGATACAGTTGCTTAAGGAATCGCTCAATTCGTGACCGACCATACCACCGGACAATTTGCGTTGGAATTTCATTTCCGATGGTGAAACACAACAGAGCGGGATGTCCAGCACAGATGCGAGCAGATTGTCTGACACGGTCGAGAATATTTTGTGCTAATTTTGCGTCATCCAGAAACGTTAAGTGCTGTTCCCATGGCATTCCCACCATCACACGTAACCCGTGTCGCTGCGCGGTATCCAACAACCACCGGGGCGGCACGGTATAAGTTCGAACGGTATTCACGCCGTTTTCAGCCATTAACGCAAAATCACGCTCAACTTGTTCCGGCGTAAATTGTTCACCTCCATTTTCGTCGGGTCTAAATGTTCCGTATGTAACTCCCCGCGCATAGAATTTCTGTTTGCCTACATAGATAAATTTCCCTCGAATATGCGGACGCGGTGGCGAAGTTTCATCTGATTGAGATGGAGTAAATGACTGTAACATTTTACACAAACCTCTTCTGTGAAGAGTTTAAAGCTATTCACAATTTTAACATTTAACTAGGGGGGAGGTTTTGAATGAAAAACAATTGACAGACACTTGCTAGCGACACAACTAAACTATAGGTTAAGGCTAGCCGACAATTCTTAACCTATAGTCAGGTCATACGCGAACAATTTAAGGATGTCTAAGTAATTAGATAAATCTTTATTTACCAGTAAATATCTTAAAGATAGTCACAGATATTAGTGCCGTGCTTTTGTCGCCTATCCTGAGAAACCGCTAAAAAACTCGGTTTTCAATACTATCTGACAAAGGATAAAATCTAAGTTATTAAAATTGAATGGGGAGATACCTGACTTTCAAAAGATACCATACAATAAATAATGAAACAATGGGCATGAATGAATTTTCTTATTGCAAACTCCGGTAAAGAAGAACTTTTATTGAAGAATCGTATTAGTTAACTAAACTGAACTAAACAATGTTGGGCAAAGCAATGGTTATATTTGAATCTGTAAAGTTCTATGTGTTGATTCGTGCTACATAATTCTGTAATCTTTTGCCAGCTCACAAAATGCGCGTGAAAATCATTCGGGTAACTGCTAGCAAGGAAGTCATAATGGAAATACTGCTCTTCATAATCTCTCTACCATTGCTATTTTGGTCACAAGGAATCGAAACTGCGCCACAGCTCAAGCAAGCAGGCATTGAGCAAATTGCAGTCTTACCCGAAATGGCGGACGCGTGGCGCAAGACAGAATTGCAAATTGTAGTGATGTCGAAAAATGAAGTGGAAGGACGCGAACGCATACTAATTCCGGGCATTCAGCGCAAAGTGAATGTTGCTTCGCCCACGAGTGCGCCGTGGGTAGATGCCAACGGCTGGCGTTTTATTCGACAGCCATCAGGACAGTTTTTGTCTGATGTCCCAAAGGGGCGAGCGGCTTTGGCTGCTTTTGAAGCTTTTGTTTACAACGCTGATGTCGTAGTAAAAATTGATCCTGCCGATGTGAATGAATTCGGAAAAGCGCTTACTTTTTTGCGAACCTTACCGACGGACGAATTACCTCCGGTGGCAGATATAAATGTTATTGATAATGGCTCTGCAATCACCGGAGAAGTTATCAATTTATTGACGAGAAGAAATTTGTTATTTCGCCTCTCCAGTGCGCCGTCAAATCTTTTTCCCATTAATCTCAAAATCGGATCACGCGAATATTCAGAAGATGAAGCTGCGAATCCAAGTGCTTTTGCGCAAAAAATTCGTCGTCAACTCAGCGACGAAAAGCGTTCGCTCAGAGTGTATGGCAGCGAAGTCGTGATTGCCCGATTACTTGGTGATAGCAATAGAACTCGGTTACATTTATTGAATTACAGTGGACGCGAATTGGAAGGATTGCGAATCCGGATACGCGGAAAATTAACAGGAAAAGAAGCCATGGTCGCAGGTTTCGGACGAGAAGATTTGCAGGATTTTATGACGGTCGATGGTGGGACGGAATTTACGATTCCTAAAGTTGGAAGTTATGCGATGGTTGAATTGCAGGCGGCGAAATGATTTTCAATAACGCAGTATTTTCCAGTGATTGCCATATTCCGGCAAAAAGAAAATTACCATTGTCTCAGAATAATTTTTCAGCAACTTCCTTGTCTTTTTGAAACCCCGCACATAGAAAATATTATCCAGCGCATCGCCTTTTGTTCCAGTGTTAGTAATCACTGCAACGCTTAAAACATTCATCACAGGCTGCCCCGTCCGCGGGTCCATAATGTGCGAATAGCGTTTCCCATTCAGTTCAAAATTTTTTTCAGAGCTGCCGGAAATTGAGAGCGCCTGGTTTTTTAAATTCACCGTCAGAGCAATTTTCCGCGCATCCAGCGGGTCTTGAATTTCGACCTCCCAGCCATCTTTTTCAGGCGGCGCACCTAAGCCATAGATCGTACTCCCACCCGCGCTAATTAATGCTCGTTCGATGCCGCGGGTTGTTAGAATTTTTATGGCTTGATCAACGGCATAGCCTTTCGCGATGCCGCCTAAATCCAGCTCAATCCCTGCACGGTCAAAGCGAATGGTTTTTTCTTTCGCGTTTAGAGTCACATGTTGATAGCCAATTTTTTGACGGGCTTCGCGTAACTCTTTTTGATTTGGCATTCGCCCTTCACCGCGAAAAAATCCCCAGGCTTTCATTAACGGGCCGACCGTGATGTCGAAGGCTCCATCAGAATCCTGACTATAACGAACGCATTCAGTAATGAAGTTGAATAACTCAGAATCAATTTTGACGGGACGCTGAAAGGCTTCACGATTAAGCTGTGAGAGCGGACTCTCTTTTTTGTAATGGCTCATCAAGCGATCAATGCGATCAACTTCATCAAAAGCTTCATTGATTATTTGGCGCAATTGTTTTTCATCTGTGCCGTAGGCTGTGATGGCATAAGTGCAGGCCATTGATATGCGATGATCCTCAAAGCGAACCAGCTTTGACTGTGCAAAGTTGACCGCAGGGCTGAGTAACAGAATCAAGGTTGCGACTAAGCTTTGCGTCTTGTGACATAATCGTGATTGCAGCATAATGCGTCTTGGCCAAAAAAATCATAATCGCTTGAATATGAAGGCTCGGAAATTTCATTTTTTCTGAAGCCATTCCGTTGGGATTCAAGTTTTCAATAGTTAATTAAACTGTGCAGTAGTCTTTTTATTTTATAACCTTAATTTATAGATATGAAGTTGAGTTCCTCTATTGTGAAGTTTATTGTTGGCATTCTTTTGTGTCTAGCCTTACCGATAGTGGCGCAAAATCCTCTGTCATCACTGGAAGAAAACAAATCTTTAGAACGCACCATAGCGGGTACTGAGATTCATTCGTATCAGCTTATTCTTGCTGCCGGAGAATCTGCACGTGTAGAATTACTCGCGAACATGGCCAGCCTGAATCTCTCGTTGTTATCTGATAAAAATGAATGGATCGCCGCCATCAGTGAAGTAGATTCGCCTAACTATAAACGTCTGGACATTGTGGCGGAACGAGCGACAAATTACGTCATCAAAGTCACATCAGAATACGACAAAGCTCTCGCCGCAAAATATCAACTGACACTGTTCGACAAACACGCAGCGACGCCGCAAGACCGCAAACGTTTTTCCTTACACATCCTTGATTGGGAAGTCGTGAGCCTGTATCGCCAACAGGAAAAATCCGCCTTGCAACAGTCCGCTGAGAAGGCGCACGCCGCCGCCTTCCGCTGGCGGGTGTTCAGCGACCGACAGCAGCATTCACTCATCGAACTGATGCTCGAAGTCAGTGTAGACATTCGGAAAAACCTTGATCCGCAACTCCTCGCCCGCGCTAATCTTGTAGGGGTTTCAGGAAGAGTTCGCATTAAACCCAAGTTTGAGATAATGAAAACGTTCCAAGGCCATGGCGAGCATTTTAATGCCCGGC
>JAYTCQ010000347.1:0-18656 GCA_043736395.1 Blastocatellia bacterium
CATGCCGGGCATTAAAATGCTCGCCATGGCCTTGGAACGTTTTCATTATCTCAAACTTGGGTTTAATGCGAACTCTTCCTGAAACCCCTACAAGATTAGTCCTTGGGAAGGAGGGGAGTTTTTAGGTGATCTAATTGAATTTTTTTTGCTGGATGAGGAGCGTGATGGAAGTTGTTTTTTCTGGTGAATGTTGGGGGATTCTTTTTTCATGTTTTTTCGAAAATCTATTTGAAACTTTTGTCTCTATTCCTCCTTGCGAGATTCCTGCTGAAATGGCGGTTGCGGGAGGCGATACGTCGTCTGATCTGTGACGCTATAATTCGGGATCGGGATGGCTTCGATGTCCGGCAATTGATGCGTAGTCGAAACCCCGGGCGCAGCTTGCAAGCGGTTTTCCTGTTCTTTTTTTAATTTCACGATGCGCTTGCTAATGATTAATCCGTTGAAAATAAGTGACAGTCCAACCATAAACGGAACCAAACCTGCGAGCCAGACCTTACTGATAATCATAGCGTCTTTAGCGGGTTCATTCGCCGCAACAGCTCCTAGTAAAAAATAAAGGAAAATCATTGAAGCAATGCCAACCGAAGAAACGATGACACCGGCTTTGATTTCTTCCAAACGCTTGATTTCAGGAGTTTTACCTTGGCGTTTTTCGCGTTCCTCACTGCTCATCATCATCTCATTCACCCAGGTTTTATCCCAATCAAACCCCTGCGAATTACGCCCGGTTAAGGCGTCCTGAACGCCGCGCAAATTGGCTCCGCAACTGCGACAAAATTTCACATCATCAGTTATTTGGTTAGCGCAATTTGGACAATACATAAAGACTCCAGATTTAGAAATTTCATTGGCGAATATTTGTACGACAATTTATGGAAGGGAGTTCAAAGAAATGTAAAAGAATAGACCGCGGATCAGGCGGATTATGCAGGTTTACGCCGATCTGAATTTACGATGATTCAGACCCGCGTAAACCCGCATAATCCGCGGTCTATTCCTAAATTGCCGCCGGAGTTGCGTGAAGTTCATTCTTCGCTAGTACCTGATACCACTTGCGAGCTGAACCAATCATCACAATGACTAACCCGATCATCAGCGACGCCACAATTAACGAATTCAAATATCCATTGAATGAAGTCGTGGGATCATTCGTCATCGGCCAATAATTGATCGCGATATTCTGGTAGCCGGCGACCATTTCGATGATGGCAATAAAAACCATTGGCATTCCTGTGACCCACGCGTATTTTGCTCTTCCTGCATTGATGAGCATTGTCGTGGCTACGCATAGAGCCACGCACGCAAGCATTTGATTTGCCATTCCAAAGAGCGGCCAGATCGTTTGAATTGAACCCGTCCAGATGAAATATCCCCAACTGAAAACGACTAACGCGCTCGCGACAATTGCGCCGAAAATTGAATCCGTTCGCGCAAATGGTTTGTATGCCAGGCCGATTGTCTCCTGCACTAAAAATCTGGCGACGCGCGTACCGGCATCCAGCGTCGTTAAAATAAATAACGCTTCAAACATAATAACGAAGTGATACCAGTAACTCATCAATCCTGACATGCCTGGAATGCCTGAAAAAATCTGTGCCATTCCCACGGCTAAACTGACTGCGCCTCCGGTGCGTCCGGCTAACGTTTCTTCGCCGACAGCTTTGGTTAATTCGACCAGATTGGAAGCTGAAAAACCCATCGCTTGCAGGCTTGCTTCGATTTGCGCGAATTTTGCGACAGGAACATTGATTTGAAAATAATCGTGCGGAAACATCGAAGTCGCCGCAATCAACGCCATCACGCCCACGATGGATTCCGCCAGCATCGCGCCGTATCCAATCGGGCGTGCGTGCGATTCTTTATCAATCATTTTCGGAGTTGTCCCGGAACTGACCAATCCGTGAAAGCCGGAAATCGCTCCGCAGGCAATCGTTATGAAAACAAACGGAAAAACTTTACCCGGTACGATAGGCCCGCCACCATTGATGAAAATTGTCGTCGCGGGCATTTGCAAATTGGGCTGCACTAAAATAATTCCCAGCGCAAACAATCCTATCGAACCGATTTTCATGTATGAACTGAGATAATCGCGCGGACATAACAACAGCCATACCGGAAGCACCGAAGCAACAAATCCATAAATGGCGAGGGCGATGACGATGCCGTTTCTGCTGAGCCTGAAATAATCAGCGTACGAAGAATCCTGGACGACTTTGCCGAAGACGACGGCGAAAATTAATAAGGCAACTCCGATGACTGTGCCTTCGGTGATAGCCCGATCTGTGCCGCCGCGCCACCTGAAAATATACATTCCCATCAACAGCGCAATCGGAATGGTCATCGCAATCGTGAACATTCCCCACGGGCTGTCGCTGAGCGCATTGACTACGGCTACGCCAATGCCAGCAAGGGCCACGACGACGATTAAGAGAATTGCGAAGGTTGCAACGCTGCCGGTGACGCGATCAATTTCGCGGCGTGCGATGACGGCTAACGATTGTCCATCGTGGCGAATTGAAGCGAACAAAATGACGAAATCATGGACGGCTCCGGCGAGGACGACTCCAATGACCATCCAAAGCAACCCAGGCAAAAATCCAAATTGCGCCGCGAGTACAGGGCCGATTAACGGGCCGGGGCCGCTGATGGCGGCGAAGTGGTGTCCCCATAAAACATATTTATTCGTCGGCGTATAATCTTTGCCATCGTTGAGGCGATGCGCCGGAGTGATGCGGGCATCATTTAAGGCTAAGACTTTGGCGGCGATGAACGCGCTGTAATAACGGTACGCAATGGCGTAAATGGCGAGTACGCCAATTAAAATCCAGACAGCATTAATGGTCATATTTTTAGTGAGTAGTTGTAGTTCAGAGTTCACGCTTCAGCGTGCCAAGCGCCGCGCTTCGCTGACGTAACACGCTAAAGCGTGAACTCTAAACTCTTTCTAGATCGGCGGATTATTGTTATTTGGACGAACTTGCGTTGGACGTATTTCTTTTTTAACAGTTCGTGGTCTCGTCGTGACGTTCGGGCGCGGAGTGCTGGCCACGAATGGTTCAGGAATTGTGATGACCGGCGCGCCTGAGGTGGCAGGCTTCGCGGTAATGCTCATCAATCCCTGATGCGGCCCAGACCAATCTATCAGCTTGATATTTCCGGTTAAGTGATTGCCGTTCAGCTTCAAATCGCCTTTGCCTTTCGCGACATCAATTAACATTTCTCCGCCGGTCGGGAAGCCGTCTTTGTCTGAAAAGCCAAGATCGAAGTACCAGGTTTTCCCACGGTCTACGTCGTTGATTTGTTGCATTTGATCGTCGGATAAAAGCAGGTCGAGCTTAATTATTTTTTGCTCATTTTTCTGAAGAAAATTATAAAATTTCTGCTTGCCATTCGCTCCGGCGATGTCGCCTGAAAACGCAGTTGCGCCAATAGTTGCAGGTCTGATGCTGGGAGTGATGGATGGAAATGGCGTCGGTTCATCCAACGGTGTAATCTTAATCATACCGGAATCTTTTTTGGCAAATCCTGATTCGTCTTTGAGAGTGGAATTTCTGTTGCGACCACTCCGATCCTCGAAGTAGGCACGCGGGTCTGAACAGGAAGACAAAATCAGAACAGAAATTGAGAGAACAAGAATACGGGACATATTTGGCTCCAAAAGAAAAATGTGATTAATTATATTCCGAGGCTTAATCTCATTCGTCGCTATCAAATTTGATATTCAAACTTTGTAAAAATTTTCGATCTTCGTTGCTGATTTCTTTCAAGCGGTCTTCAATAGAAATTTTGCGCGGTTGCTTGAGGCTTAATTCCGGAGGCTCTTCATTTTTGGTGATCGAAGCCTCAATCGCCAACATGACTTCATTTCCGGTCGCACGAATGCGTTCCAGAATTTTCTGGACGTCGGGCGATTCCTGGATGGCATCGTTGATCGCTTCACCCAGTTCGTTTAATTGATTTTCAAGATACTTATCCATGACGCGCAGATTATAGCTGGATTCCTGAATAGTTAACAGTTAACAGGAAATAGTTAACAGCAGGAGTCACTGATAAGCTGATTACTGTTTATTATTCACTGTTAACTTTTCTTTTTAATGAAAACAAAAATCGCAATTATCGGTGGCGGAGTCGGCGGATGCGCGGCGGCATTGGCTGCGTTGCAGGCCGGACAACAAGTAATCATGACCGAAGAATCCGATTGGATTGGCGGACAATTCACTTCGCAGGCAGTGCCGCCGGATGAACATGGATGGATTGAAAAATTTGGATGCACGGCTACTTACCGGGGTTTTCGCAACCGCGTACGCGATTATTATCGTCGAAATTTTCCACTGACAACGGAGGCAAAAAATGATCCGTATTTGAATCCCGGTAATGGCTGGGTTTCGCCGCTTTGCCACGAACCGCGCGTAGCGTTAGCCGTCCTCGAAGAAATGCTCGCTTCATTCGTTAGCAATGGCCAGTTGATAATTATACTCAATAGCAAACCGATTAAAGCTTACGCGGATCACGATAAAATACTCGCAATTGATATGAAAGAATTGACCTTCGGGAATTTCTTTTCGATTGAAGCTGAATATTTTATTGACGCGACGGAGCTGGGCGATTTGTTACCACTCGCAAAATGTGAATTCGTTACCGGGGCGGAATCGCAAGCACAAACCGGGGAACCTCACGCCAAAGAAAAGCCGGAGCCACGCAATTCGCAAGCGTTTTCATTCTGCTTCGCGCTGGATTATCTCGAAGGGGAAAGTCATAACATCCGCAAGCCGAAGAACTATGAAATCTTCCGCGATTTTATTCCAAACTTGACGCCAGCGTGGCCGGGGAAATTACTGTCGTGGGAGATCACGCATCCGCGTTTGATGACTCCATTGCGCTATCATTTTGATCCGCACAACGAATCTGGCAAAGCGTTTTCCGGACTGTGGAGCTATCGCCGCATCGTTGATCGCAGCCAATATTCATCGGGGTTTTATCCATCAGATGTATGTTTAGTGAACTGGCCGCAGACTGATTATTTGTTCGGCGATCTATGTACGGGCAAGGCAGCCGATAAAAAATATCATCTCGCGATGGCACGTGAACAAAGTCTTTCGCTCGTGTATTGGCTCCAAAGTGAAGCTCCGCGTCCGGATGGTGGAATCGGATGGAAAGGCTTGCGTTTGCGCGATGACATCACGGATTCAGCTGACGGTTTAGCGAAGATGCCGTACATCCGCGAATCACGCCGTATTCAGGCGGAATTCACCATTGTCGAGCAACATGTTTCTGAAGCGCTGCGACCCGGGAAAATTTATGGTGAAAAATATTCCGACTCGGTAGGCATTGGGTATTATCGCATTGACCTGCATCCTTCGACGGGTGGAGATAATTATCTGGATGTTGCTTCGCTCCCGTTTCAAATCCCGCTTGGCGCGATGATTCCAAAGCGGCTGGAAAATCTTTTACCTGCCGGAAAAAATATCGGTACAACGCACATCACGAACGGTTGTTATCGCTTGCATCCGGTCGAATGGAACATCGGAGAAGTGGCGGGAACTCTGGCGGCGTATTGCCTTGAGAAAGGAATTTCGCCACGTGCTGTCCGTCAAAATTTGCTCGAAGATTTTCAGCAAAAATTAATCGCACGCGGAATCGAATTGGCGTGGCCGGAAAATTTAAATTTAGCCGAAAGCGATCCGCATCGTCACGCGATGTAACTGGAGCATCCTGCTTGCCGTGAGCGCGTGCAACCGCCGCTCGCAGACGTGGCGGGAAAGACGTGTTGTCTCATCTAATCCCCTCGCCAAAGATGCTCGCACACAATTCATATAAAATTTTTTACCAAGCTCTCAGCTAACTCTTGTACTTGTTTTTGAAGCGGCCTTATAATTTCGCCGTCCACAGTAAAGCCAGCACAGCGAATCATTCACCATTTATCGGAGATGCGTCATGCGCATACGAAGTATTTTAAAATCTGGGCAGCGCGATACTAAACGCTTAGTCGAGCAGTATGGCGAAGCGTTGCTCTGCGTGCGTTATCGGTACGATGAAGCCAGTCGTAAGCGGCGCAAGACCATTGAGCTGGTGATTGAAGAAAGCGATTGGTCGCCGAAGATTGCCAGCCAAACAATCGTTGGCGTCTAAGTCGCGCCGACCTGCAACTGTAAGTGCGACAAGCTGGCGGCAAGTGAAATCCCGTACGACGCGTGTGGGAATTAAGTTATGACCGAGCTATCACGCTCGGTTTAAAGGATCGCCTTGCTACAGAAAATGTTTCTATTAGTAGAAACAAAAAAGTATCTACTAATAGAAACTAATTGGTATATGTAGAAACATGTTTCTACATATTCCAACATGAGTGAGCGGTCTAATTACATGTTCGAACTAACGCTAAGTTGTGGTAAATAAGTTATTTATGGTACTTTACGTGGTAATTAGTAGGCAGTAAATAGAGGGAAAGTAAGATGGTCTCCGCTCCTGTTCCCAACCCATGTCCGCCGTTGGAAGTGGCCGATATATTTCGAGTCAGCAGTGAAGAGTATTTGCGAAGCCATAGAGTAACCACCCAACAAAGACGTGTCTTGCGTGCCATTGTGAATTGTCGGACGGCCGCAATGGGGAGCCATCACGAGACTGGCGCCAACTGCGGAGAATCGCGGATTGCCTATAATTCATGTCGCAATCGTCATTGCCCGAAATGCCAACAACACAAACAACTGTTGTGGACGGCGCAGCGCGAAGCCGAATTATTGCCGCTGGAATATTTCCATGTGATCTTCACGCTGCCGCATCAATTCAATGAGTGGGCGCGGCGTTCTCCACGCACCATTTACGATTTGCTCTTTGCCGCCGCCACGCAGAGCTTGCTCGCCCTCGGGCAGCGCACTTTGGGCGGCGCACTGGGCATCACGGCGGTGTTGCATACGTGGGGCCAGACCCTGCAACAACACATTCATCTCCACTGCATCGTCACGGGCGGCGCCTTGAGTGCCGATGGACAACGGTTTCAACGAGCGCGCCCAGGCTTTCTCGGCTCGGTGGAGGCCTTGAGCGCGAACTATCAGCGGCACTACCTCGCAGGTCTGAAACGCTGGGCCGAAAAGACCGCCGATCCATCTTTGCCGCGCCAGCTGCGGGCGTTGGTCGAAAGTGTTGCCACGACAGGCTGGGTGGTGTATGCCAAACGCCCGCTGTGTGGGCCCCAACAAGTGATCGCCTACTTAGGGCGCTACACGCAACGCGTGGCCATCGGGAAT
Organism: Blastocatellia bacterium; assembly: GCA_043736395.1. Taxonomy (GTDB): domain Bacteria; phylum Acidobacteriota; class Blastocatellia; order RBC074; family RBC074; genus JAFDVL01. The sequence continues at coordinate 7,245 of JAYTCQ010000347.1, forward strand.
CGCCGGTTGCTGAGTCTCACGGCAGGCCGCGTGCGCTTTCGCTGGAAAGACTATCGAGCCAACGGACAAGCCAAAGCCATGGAGTTGACGTGCGAAGAATTTACGCGGCGGTTCTTACAGCATGTGTTGCCGATCGGATATGTCCGCATCCGGCACTACGGTCTGCTGGCGAGCCGTGGACGCGAGCAGCGCTTGGCCCGTTGTCGGGTCTTGCTGCAAGCGAGTGCGGCAGAACAATTAGCGCCGCGTGACCTCTCCGCCGAGGCCGTCAACTCGCGCTGGTGCGCAGCCTGTCAGGAAGCGTTGCGAGTTCGACAAAGGGAAGCGGGAGAAATGACTTTCCCACTGCGCGAGTGAATGGCAGGTGGTGCGGGTGGCGGTGGGAAGCAGGAAAATCACGGCAAAAGAGAGCAAGCAGGCCGGAGGTTTATGCGAAAAGACCACTTGTTAATCAGCAGCCCCACAAGGAGCGCGCGAAAGTTTTCCAAACGGCGTCACCGGGGGAAGCAATCCCCATAGACGCCGCGTTAGTCCAACCTGCGTTGCAGCGGAATCAGTCGCGCCAAGCGGTTCGTGGAGAAAACTGTTTGGCGACTGCTCCGCTGAACTTCGTGTTCGGTGCCAATCTCTACCTCGAAAGGAAAACTATGAAGAAAACCATTATGCTGAGTCTGTTCTTCCTATTTTGTGTGACTCTAACACAGGCTCAACCCGCAAAATATGATGCTGTCGAAGCAAGTAAGGTCAAAGAAGCGATACGCAAGATTATTCAGGAACTTTCTGATGCTTATGTGACACAAGACCAGAAAGTATTTGAACGTTACCTTTCACCTTCTTTTTTTATGATTAGCCCGGAAGATCGTGTCTCGACTAAAGCTTTAGTATTGCAGGTCGTGGAAAAAGGCTCAGAATTTCCGAAAGGAATGAAAGTTAAATCGAAAATTGAAGACCTTGAAGTGACTTACGAAGGTAATTCAGCGGCGGCAATTTATCATGAAACTTTTGAGACTGAGATGAATGGAACTTTGTTTGATACTAAAAGCTTACAACGAGTTTCCGCGTTTTTTGTCCGGCAGGGTAACAATTGGCAGCTATTGACTGAGCATCGAACATACCGACCCATGATTCGCACGACAAAAAGAATTGACCCCAAAATGTTAGATGCAGTTGTTGGCGAATACCAAGCCGAAGAAGGAAAGACAACCATTGTTACTTTGGCAGATGGCAAACTGTTTAGCCAAAAGACAGGTTCACCTAAATTTGAACTACTGCCTGAAAATGACGCAACTTTTTATGCAAAGCTGGGAAACTTAGAAATGATTTTTGCTTTTACGAAAGATAGCGGTGGGAAAGTAACTCATATGGTAATTGTTAACCCTGCTCCAGCTTCATCTGTTTTGATACGACCAAAAATAAAATAGCCAAGCGCATCGAACATCTGTTCAACCGTAGCCGCGCCAACTAGGGTTGTGCATGAACGCCAATTCTACAGGCGCGGCACGGTTAACATGGCGTTCGGTCTCTAACTCAAAATGAAACTATCACCCCACAAAAGGAGAAACCCAATGAGAAATTATCTTGGCTTAACATCACTGTTGCTGGTTGCTTTTCTGCTTCTTGCTTGCAATGACAAAACAGAAAAAGTCGCCGCCAACAATCAAGCCCCAACGCCAGTAACGCTCGAAAACACGCCCAATGTCGAACAAGAAGTAATGGCTTTTCTAAAGCAATTGGAAGAAGCCAACAGCAAAAAAGATATTGGGTTTTATGATCGCGTATTAGTACCCGAATATCTTTACACCAGCAACGGCAGAACTTGGACAAAGGCGCAGGTGTTGGAAGGAAAGAAGAATTTGTCCCTAGCAGGGGACACTGACATGAAATCAGAGAACAACGATATGCGAGTCAAGGCGTACGGAAATGTTGTTGTCGTTACGGGGCAACAAACCGTAAGTTACAAAGATAAACAGGGAAAGCAGCACTCAGAAAGCGGACGTAATCTGATAGTCTTAACAAAATCGGATGGGCAATATCGTTTAGTGGCCGCTTCCGATTCGGCAATAAACCCAAAAGCCGACAGCAAATAACATAGCCGACCGAACATCAATTCAACCGTAGCCGCTTCCCGTAGCCGCGTAGTTTGTAGGTAAAGGCGCGGCACGGTTAATTTGGTGTTAGCCTGCTTGATAAACATAAAAGTGTGTGGAGAACACGTATGGATCAAAATACAGTGACCGTTATTGTGATTTCGATATTTGCTTTGATTATTCTCATGGCATTCATTCGTTATCGTCGGCGTGGTGGTGCCGAAGTCAAAGGGCCATTTGGCATAACCGTAAAAGTTGAAGGGGACAATAATGAACCTCCACCTCGCGCTGGTATCTCAGCAAAAGGCATAACAAGTAGACAGGGTGGTGTACTTGCTGAAGAAACGACGGGGCAAGGTATAGAAGCGGAAAATATTGATGCGAGAGATAATATTATCTTATCAAATAGTAATCGCAATATTCCGCCAAATCAGCAACCACCAAGTACGCTGAATGCTCAAACGCTGAACGCTGGCGGAGACATTACTATTCAACAATTCATTGGCGAACAGGGATCATTAGCCCAACAGTTACAATTCTTCGCAAGGCAGATTGGCTTACAGAATACCAGTGTAAATACCTTTGCAAGCGCACAATTCGAATCATATTGCGACGCATGGAAAAGCCTGCAATCTCTACGCTTGATTGGAAACGATCTATGGAATAAGGCAAACAGCGAAAATATTCTGAAATTTGCTAATCAATTGCGGCAAACTGAAATCCTTGTAAGTGAAGGGGAAATATTCTTTGAAGATAGAGACAGGTTACATTTACTACAAGTATTAAGGGCATTTGGTGAGTTCCGCATTGGGAAAGAAAGATTGATAGACATTCGTTCGACACGTCGGATTGAATATTGGGAAGAAGAAGCTACATTTCAAATAAGAAGAAACCATAAAATCAAAATGGAATACGATCAGCTACTTGAGGATGTCCGCATTTCCTTTAACAAAAAACTGTCGAATTCTTAAGATTGTTCGCATGTACCCTAAGTTGCAGGCTAATTACATGTTATGTCCGTGTGATCTTTGGGGGACGGAAAGTGAGCGGGTTTGGTCGTGACAGTGGGGCCTGCGGCGCTCACCCTTTGTGACGCGAGGTTCTCGTGGCTGACACAACAATCATTCTATCGGAGTCGCGCCAATCAGGGTTGTGCTTACTGCCAATGCTACAGGCGCGCCCCGATAAATTCGTCGTTCGACTGTTATTGCACAATTATTTATAGCTGACGAGATTTATCCGCCATCATTTAAGTTAGCAAGCAAAATCATTTTGGTGTTTTGATTTCAAAATCGCTCGCAAACTTGCCTTTTTGAACATTTTATATATCAGAATGATTTTGCTCTCAAACTTATCAGCTAAAGGTGGGAGAAAAGTGCTGAGTCGTACTCAGTAAATATCAACCAGTTACAAAGGGGAAACATGTCAAATTTAATTACTGAATGGAACGAATTGGCTCTTAACGCAATTCGTAGTATCAAACCAGGCCCACCAATGGCAGCTCGTTCATTGGGAGTTATTTACACGGCGATTTACGATGCCTGGGCGGCTTACGACAATGTGGCAAAACCTGTCCATAGCACAGTTCCGCGCCGCCCTGTCGGACAACGGACGGATGCCAATAGGCGAGTTGCTATTAGTATGGCAGCTTATCGTTTACTGGCAGATCAATTTGCGTCTGCTGAACCGCAATTTGCTGCCAAGCTTACTTCCTTGGGGCTATCTTCTACCGACAATTCGACCAATGTGAATACACCTGTTGGAGTTGGAAATGTGGTGGCCAATGCGGTGAAAGCGTTTCGTCATGCGGATGGTGCCAATCAGCTTGGCAATATGCCAGGATCATCTGGGCAACCGTATTCTGACCCCACCGGATACAGCCCGATAAACCCTCCGATGGCAGCCGTATTGCCAGCTGCTGTAGGAGCGATTCCCCATCCAGATCGCTGGCAGCCGCTCACCTATCTGACGCTTGATAGTCACCCTAGAACACCCGCCTTGATTGCACCGCATTGGGGAGGTGTTAAGCCATTTGCGTTGACCGCTGGAAACCAGTTTCGTCCTGCTCCCCCTCAACCCCTGACCTCACAGGGATTTTTGGATCAGGCAAAGCACGTTATTGAGACGCAGGTGAAACTAACCCCACGGCAGAAAGTAATTGCGGAATATTGGGCGGATGGCCCGAACTCTGAGTTACCTCCAGGTCATTGGTGCGACTTTGGCAGCTTAGTGGTTGATCGTGACAGCCTGAATCTGGACGCGAGCGTAAAGCTTTTTTTTGCTTTGGCAAATGCCATTTTTGACGCCAGCATTGGCACTTGGGAAGCCAAGCGGTTTTACGATTATGCACGTCCCATTACAGCAATTCGTCACCTGTTTCGTGGCAAACCCATTTTGGCTTGGGGAGGACCAGATAAGGGAAACATTGAAATTCAAGGCGAAGTTTGGCGGACTTTTCAAGTGCCGACTTTTCCGACTCCTCCCTTTGCAGAATATACGTCTGGGCATAGCGCCTTTAGTATGGCAGCGGCGCAGGTGCTCAAACGATTTACGGGCAGCGACGCGTTTGGGGCATTTTATGCGCAAACCAAACCTCTCGCGGCTGATCCTAGCGAACAAGTTACGGATGTAATACTTCACTGGGAAACCTTCAGTCAGGCGGCGCAAGAAGCTGGCGAATCTCGGCTCTATGGGGGGATTCATTTTTATGAAGGTAATGTTGCGGGACTAGAATTAGGCAAGAAAGTTGGTGATGTGGTTTTTGACAAAGCTACTGCCTTTTGGACAGGCGCATAGCTCTTGGCGATGCCGAACATCCATTGCATCGGAGCGTGGCCGTCCGGCGGTCTCTAAATCTGCGTCACACGGCCACGCCCGGTGAACAAATTGTTCGATGGCTTCGCTAAAAGAAGTGGGGACGAATAATCGCAAAATTGGAGAAATGTTTGATTGTCAATTTTAGAAGGAGACTTACTATATGGATTCGCCCACTTTGGAAGAGCAAAATAATGAGCGCGAACAATTGGAAACTCAAAAATTACAAGAAGAAATCAAAGAACTCCGAAGGAAAAATAATTGGGAAAGATTTATAGGATATTTTTTACCTTTTCTAACAGTATTAGCAGCAGTTGTCGGGCTTGTAATTAGCTACAATCAGTTTAATCAAAGGCTTGAAGACGACAGAAGATCAAGAGAAGATCAACTTAAAGCAGGACTCAAGAGGGATTATGAATCTAGGGAAAAGGAATTTCAAAAGACATTTTGGGATAAACAAATCCTACTTTATACAGAAGCAGCAAATGCTACTTCAACAATTGCAAATTCTCAGCCTGAAACGGATGAATGGAAAAAGGCAAAAAATAGATTTTGGCAGTTATATTGGGGCGAATTAGTTTTAGTAGAAGATATTGATGTGAGCAAGGCGATGAAAGAATTTGGTAATTGCCTCAAAGGTTTTGGTGACCAATGTGATACACCAGCCAAAAGGGAGTTTACGTTAAAGCAGCTATCCTTTAAATTATCTAACGAGTGTAGAAAGTCGCTCGTGAAATCATGGAGCATTCCATTAAATGAATTACCCCTTCAACGGTGAAATTAGTTATTTTCTTTTATTTTTAGGAGGATTAGGAATATGTTAAAGAAATTAGGTTACGCCATCTTTTTAATTTCAGTTTCATTAGTTTTTATCAATGTCGCTGAAAATTCTTTATCTACTCATTTGAATGTAGAGGCACAAAGTAGACCTAAACTTCAAGGCAATTGGGAAATTTCTGAAAGAGGATCGGAGCAGCCAAATTTTACGAAAGTAGGTGAAATTCGTTTTAAAAAAGAGCGAAACGGTGAATACTCTGGAATAATCACTCAAAATACCGATGATAGCCTTCCAAGCAATGGAACAGTAGCGAACATCAATTATGATGGATCAAGATTAACATTTGAAGTTAGATACAATAACTCCAAATCCATAGATTTTGAGTTATCGGTGGATGGAAGAAACAAATTCTACGGAACAGCAGGAGGACATACAAAACTAGGTGGAGTTGAGGCTCGTTTAGTGAAAAAGTAGTCAAAACACAATTCTAAATAGATGGATTATAAACTTGTATTCAATTATAACGCGCCATCGAACAATTCAATGGACGTGAGGGCGAAACAGCGACTTTGTTATCGAAGTTGTCTTTTACCTTTTGGCTTGCGCGTGGCGGTTTCGCCCCACGTCATCTCAGCCGTTAGGCTTTCGTGACCTAGCAGAGAACAAGAACCAAGCTGTATCCAATAGGAGAAACCCAAATGAAACAAAGCTTCAGTTTATTGATCGTTATGGTCGGTGGACTTACGTTGACTGCCTGTTCGTCACCGAGCGAGAATGCTGCGAAAGCTATCGCTGTCAGCCCCTCTCCAAGCCCCACAGAAAATGTCGAGCAGGTCATTATGAAACTTGAACAAGAGTGGGCTGATGCTGCGCTTAAGAATGACATAGCCGCATTTGAGCGTATAGAGGCCGATGATTGGGTGTATTTTACGGCTGAAGGCAGAATAGTGAACAAAGCACAAGATTTGGCAGAATCAAAAGCGAATGCCTACAAAGCTACAACTCTTACCATCAGTGAAGTGAAAGTTCGTGTCTATGGGGATACGGCTGTGGCGACGTTGGTTCAGGATGAGAAAAGCCAATATAAAGGCAAAGACACGTCGGGGCATTATTTATTTACTGATGTCTGGGTAAAAAAGAATGGCAAATGGCAGGTGGTTAGCACACAGGGGACAAAAGTTGAACCACCCAAGAAATAAGACTGCGTATAAAAGGCTGGCAAGAATTCTTCCATACCAGCCTAATAACATGTTGGTGTTTTGCGGAAAGAACTTTTCAGTTGCAAAATTCGTAGTCTCCGCAAAAACACCAACTCCACCATTAGGCTGACTCCAAGTGCGAATAGGAAACTTACTGATGAAGCGCAATAAAATAACAATGCCCATATTACTCCTAATTTGTTGCCTTGCACTTTGGTTTGGCTCATGCACAAAGCAAGAAGGACGAGTAAGCTCATCGCTCTTCATAAGGGGGCCTTCTTCTGCTCAAAGCTCCGGCGTTAAAAAACAGGATACTTCTGATGCAAAGCCACCTCTCTGTGGAAGGTTTCCTTTCTCAGTAGTGGATACTCATGCCCATCCCATCTTTCCCATTCCAGAGCAAGAATTTAAAGAGATTAGCCCCGAGGGAATGCACTTTCTGAAGGCCACGCCGGATGAGAAGGCCAAGATTCTGAAGCAAGAGATGGCCCGGAGTGGGGTGGGGACAATCTTACTCTATGGTCAACTCAACGGCGGGGTGAAAGATCCGCTTGGGATAGAGGGAGCCTTTAACGTAGCGCGATTGCTTCCGGGGGCAAGAGTTGTTGGGGCTATCGATCCTCAACACCTTAAAGAGCGAGGATACATGGACGCTGTAAGAAAGCAAATCACTGCGCATATTAATGAGGTGGTAGGGTTAAAGGCATATCTTGGATATATCCCTTATCCTGTCGATCATCCAGGGTATCAGGTGTTTTATAAACTCGCCGGGGAATTCAATATACCTGTTATCCTTCATACGGGTGATGTCTGGTCTCATAAAGGGCTCTTGGAATATTCCTTTCCATTAAAGGTCGACACCATGGCCGTCAAATTTAGGAATACTAAGTTCGTTATGGCCCACTTCGGAGTTCCATGGTTTGACTTTGTTAAGGAGATAGTTTTCAAGAATGAGAATGTTTATGCGGATCTTTCTGGGCTTGTCGTCCTAGATGAGGACGGGGCAAAAAGTCTCCTGTCCGGCCCGCTACCTAAAGCTATTCCTCTAGTCGACCTCGAAGCCCTTAAGAAGGCATTGATCGTTGCCGATTCCTGGTCGAGGATTACGTTCGGAAGTGATTTTCCTCTTGCTCCGATTGAGGCTGGTCGATGTGTCGTAGATACGTTAATTCCTGCCGAACACCGTGAGAAAGTTTTCCGAACCAACGCTGAAAAGCTATTTCGACTTAATGAACAGAATCGATAAGCGCTAGTTTTCTCTGCTAGAATTTCAAATAAGATGGGCTTTAAAAAGACTTGGGAGCTTTTCAATAACAAGCAGCTTGAAGCGGAAGCTCCAGTAACGAGATAAAGATTTTGCTAGGACTTTCTCTTGCGTTTGGAAACCAGCCTAACATCCATTGCACCGTAGCCGCGCCAACGGATGCTGTAAGTAACAACCAAAACTATAGGCGCGGCACGGTGAACTTGTCGTTAGACAGCTTAAGATGTGCAAGAGTTGGAGCTATACTCAAGGCGGAGCAATCGGTGGCGGAGGGATTCAAGGCAATAATTATATCCTCCTTCCTTGGTCTACCGGCTGCCCAAGGTTTTACCATTCTTGACAACCTTGGTAATTTCAATATGACTGTCAACATGAAAGTGGTTAGGCAACTCCGGCGCAGTGTACCCCGAATCCTCTGGAAATACTGTGGTACGCTGGCGCTACCGCTGTTGACGGATATGCGAGTCAAGCTTGCTTGCCCGAACGAGTTCAACGACCCATTCGAGTTTACGCCTGCCATGTATAATTCAGTGACAGTGACTGACTTAGAGCGTTTTTACGCCGATCCAGAGTGGGTGGCTCACTGGCAACCACCTACTCTTCCACCGGACAGAGATGATCGCCGACGCATGTTGGAGGCAGGCGCGGATGTCATGTCCCAAACTGGATTTGAGATCGCCCAAGAGGAACTCGATCGCATCAGTAGCAAGTATGCTGTGCTTTGCCTGTCTTCCGACCCAGATAGTATTTTGATGTGGTCCCATTATGCTCAGAACCACCGCGGGTTCGTGGTTGGGATCGCCCACCGGCGCTTGGGATCAATTCCGTTTTTTCCGGTCGAATATTCATCACGTCGGGTCAGTTTCAAGGCTACGACTCCGCTAAAGGTCAACCCGAACGTCCGTGCCCTCGATATATTCCGGCGAAAGTCAGCTTGTTGGGCTTATGAGAAGGAATTCCGCACCATCTGGAAATTGTCAGATTTAATCTGTGGGACGATTGGACCCAACGAAGCGTTCTTCCTCCCTTTACTTCCGGCATCCATCGTCGAAGTTCGACTCGGTTATCGATGCCCTCCGGAGTTGGAAGCTGGCATTCGTGAGGCGTTGACAACTCACAATTGCCCTGCTCTCGTGAGACGGACCAGCCTCCACCGTCGCGCGTACCGTCTTTTGTATGATTGACAGAATAGGGTTGATTGAAATTATCGCCTGCATCAAGGTCTAACTGGAGCGTTAGGCACTCAATAGCAATCAATCAGCTATTTGAATAAGAGGAAATATGGACAACACCAAGTATAGCCTTAATGATATAACGAAAGAATTCACTCCGACAGAACTTGCGTTGCTTGAACTCACAGACGATGGCGAAGACCATCCATATGATGTTTACAAGTACTCTATTTCACCTGTGATCTTGACCTCAAAAGATGCTTATTCTTGGGCAGGGATTATTGCACTAGCATTGGAAAGTAATCCACTGCTTGACGAAAGTAATATTCGGGATGCTTGCAAAGCTATCATCAGTAAGAATCGTGAAAATTTGTCCAACTTTTATTTCCCATCCCAGTGGAGTAATCCTGGAGCATACCCAGGCCATGACCTAAAATACGATATGCTGACCCACTTAGGCCTTACTCCCAATGCGATCCTTGATGTATATCAAAATATAGATTCTGCCTACGATAGCTTGATAGATAAAGAGTTGATTTCAGACCCAATCGATGCAGTGATTGGTGGCCTGGGTATCGCAGTCCTTGGCGTTATTCCCACTGGATTTACCACAAAAAAAGAAAAAGGTCGGGTGACGTACCGTAAAATTGAAGCATTGTTTTGGTCATACGAGCAGGAGCGAGAAAAGTCTGGTGCCGAAACAAGAAGCATACATTTCAAAGTGTGGAAGATTGTGAAGATCTTTAAGTCCCATTTTGTCGATAGCATGAAAGAAGCTTTTGAGGAGCTTCTAGGCGAAAAAGAAAAGAAATCAAAGAAATCAAATGACACTAAAGAAGCGGGATAAATCTTTTGATTGCGAGTTTCTCGCAAGAGATGCGGAACATGACAAGTAAAGGCCGTGCCTAACACCTATTCAACCGGAGCGCGCGCAATTGGTTGTTCCAGTGGGTTTGCGCGCGCCCCGGTTAATGGGTTGTTCGGCGTTACCTGTAACTAAGAAACAAGAGGAAATTAAATTAGTGGCGGATTTAATTAAATACATTTCTTTTTATGAAGATAAAGATAGAAATTTAATTTCATCACTTTGCAAAGAGCCAACAGCACCAAAGAGTTGTGGAAATAATTGGCTTTACTATAAGTGCGCATGTCGTTATGGATGGCTCCGCTACTGGGATGGAAAAACTTTTATTCCAATTACTTCCCGTCCAAGCTTAGATGGAGCATATGCATTTGTTCGCCCTTTAGGTTCAGAGGTTCCCAATACTACATCGAATCTTGCGCAGGAATATGTCAGAATGACAGGCAAACCTGTAGTTATTAAAAATATAAGCGAGGAAGTTTTCGTTGAATTGTTAAATTATGGGTTCGAGGATTACCATCCCTCTGATGGTTGGTCTCCGTCATATCGCTATGATGAAGAAAACTATCCAGAAATTACTGTGAACGCTGCACATTACGTGAGTGAAAAAAAGACAAGAAATTTTAGGGAAAAACTACGCAAAGGCCGTAAAATTGTCCTGCAAATGGAAGCCATAAATACCGTTGCTCATCGAGAAGAAATGCTACAGATTTTACATCTTTGGGCTAAGAATTATTACTCACGTTATCCCAGTGGAGGAGAAACAGAAAGCAGCCTTATGCATATTTACTTATCTTTTGCTTTCGAGATTGATAATCAAGGATGGCTTTTTCGTGCTGAGAATAAGGCCGTCGGATTTATTATTGAAGCGGCTGGATATGAACGGTCAATTGATTTGTATACGGCTATTTATGATCCAGAGTATTCAAAAAAGGAAATAGCTATTCAGATGTACGATATGGTTTTGCATAATGCAGCTAAACGAAATATCAATCACGTTGGTTTAGGAGGTAGTGAGAAAGAAAATCTCTACAGGTTTAAAAAGTACTTTCGACCATACAAAGAATCAAAGAGATACCATGCCGTACTCTACCCTAAATAAAGTGAAATGAGTTATTGCAGTCTCGCGCCGAACATCCATTGCACCGGAATGCCCCAGCCCCCAAAGCGTGGCGGGTGAGGCGCAGAAACGGTGGCGGGCTTCCAGCGAAGAGAAGAGGGGAGTAAAATAAGCGC
>JAYTCQ010000348.1:0-4549 GCA_043736395.1 Blastocatellia bacterium
GTTCTGGCGACGCACTTGGATGCGTTCCCTGATCAATTGGTGATCGTCAGGATGAATCACGAACCAGATTTCTTTATCAGTTAATTCTTCGCGTGTATAGCCCAGTCCAACATTGGCTGCCGTGTTGAAATAACGAATCTGGATGCCCTGCACGATGAATACCCAGGCGCTGGTAGTTTCAGTCAGAGAACGCATCAATATTTCATTTTGGCGCAACGCTTCTTCTGCCTGGCTGCGCTCAGTGATGTCATGGATTGTCCATAGATTACATTGTTCTGCACCCAGATGGATTTGTTCTACGGAAAGTAGTGATATGCGCTGATCGCCGGATTTCGTGTAATACGTCGCCTCAAAATCGCGTACCCGTTGCTGTGTTTGTAAGAGATGGATGAGTTGCTCTCGTCGGCTGGAATTGCGCCAGAGGTTTGTCTGGAGAGCGGTTTGTCCAACCAACTCTTCTTTGCCGTATCCGCTCAATTGTACCCAGCGGTCATTCACGTCAAGGATTTCGCCATCGCTGCTGCGGGAAATCCCCAACGGGCTTGGACTGGAACGAAACATGGTGGCGAAGCGTTCCTCAGACCCGCGAAGTTCGGCTTCGACTATTTTGCGTTCGGTCAACTCCTGTTGTAATTCGGCTGTTCGTTGTTTGACCTGTGCGGTCAGCGTACGGTTCCACCAGAACCCACCCAACAGCCCCAGCGCTGCCACGCCGAGTCCGCCAATCAGGAGCCACAGCATACGTTGCAGGAAAAGAGACGGTTCTGCTGGCAATTTTACCCATTTTTGATAAATTGCCGCCCGCTCTTCCGGGCGAATTTGCGCCAGACCTTTTTCCAGAATTCCGTGCAGTGGTGCGAGATCGTTTGGCATCCCAAAGCCCAGCTGATAGACATAGCCTGCCGTGCCTGACACCTTCAGATTCGTGATGCCCTCGTGTTCCATCCAATACGTCGCTACTGGCAATTCGGAGACAAACGCATCCACTAACCCAAACGAAACTTTTTGCAAACCGGTGCGCGCATCTGGCACCGGGTCTAGCACCAGGTTGGGATAATTCGTGGCCAGATATTCCCGTGCGGCATAATTTCCCACAACGGCTACGCGGCTGCCGCTGAGTTGTTCCAGCGTCAGATTGTTGCTGACACTTTTGCGCGTGATGAGATAGGTAGGAAATTCCAAATACGGCGTCGTGAAGAGCCAGTTTTTTTGGCGGTTCGGCGTCGGAGCACAGGTGGGCATCGTATCAATGCGGAAGCGCCCGGCGGCGAATGCCCCTTGTTCCTTGCTGCGGTCTACGACCTGAAAGCGGAAGCCGAGGCGCTGCTCGATCAAGTCAATGTAGTCTGCCGAAATACCGCGATAGACGCCTTGTTCGTCAAAAAATTCGACTGGTTGATACGCCGGATCAGGCGAGAGGCGCAAGGTTGGATGTGCCACCAGCCAGGCACGCTCTTCGGTTGTCAATGGGTCAGGCGTGGGCAGCGTTACGGATTGCGCATGACCGCGCAGCACAAAGCCGCATAGGCACACTGACACTAACAGCCAGCGGAAATGAAAGCGATTCGCTTTAACCCCAAAATACACCATCCAGTATTCTCCCTATTTGGAGCAGCCATCATCAAAAGGTTGCGTCTTATCGTATTCAGTAGTGCCTTATCGGTACGAAGTATTTTATCGTTGCTTCAGTTGACGGGAAGTGTAGTTCCGTTACCAAAGAGTGTCAAAGCGATTTGGTAGTCAGTGCCAGAACGGCGCGGAGTTGAACTGATTATCTAGGCAAGATTATGAAACTACATAAATTTAGGACGTCCCACTTTCGTAAATTCTTGCAACTAAACTTTCTGTGTTATCGTTCATGTCCACGGCATGTATACATTTATTGAATCCCTCAAATTAGCTCTTAGTTCAATTCGCGCGCACAAGCTCCGCAGTTTTTTGACGTTGCTTGGTGTGATCTTTGGCGTCATGACTGTCGTCGCGGTCGCCTCCGTCATCGAAGGCGCGAATAAATATATTTCTGAAAAAATTGCGGATCAGGGAGCCAATACCTTAACCATTCAAAAATTTGGACTCATTACCAGCTTTGAAGAATTTCTTGATGCCAATCGTCGTAATAAAGATTTGACGCTGGAAGATGTGACGTATCTGCGTCAAAACATGACGCTGGCACAGTTCATCGGCGCTGATGGTCAGAGCAATACGGAAGTAAAAGCCGGGAATGAGAAGTTGGCAAATGTTTCCGTCAAAGGCGTAACGGCTTCGATGGCGAATATTGATACGGTACAGGCTGAATTTGGGCGCTACGTCGGAGATATTGATGAAGAGCGAAGCCGCTATGTGGCGATGGTTGGCGTAGAGGTTGCCGATAAACTTTATGCGACGCGTGATGTCATTGGCAAAGAAATTAAAATCGAAGGATTACCGTTTGAAATTATCGGCCTTGGCAAAGAACAAGGCAGCGTTTTTGGGCAATCGCAGGATCAATACGTGACGATTCCGATTACGACATTTCAGAAAATTTGGGGCGGTCGTCGCAGCCTGACGATTTCGATTAAGGGTGCTGAAACTGTCAACTTCAATAACTTACAGGATCAGGCAAAGATGCTGATGCGTTCACGTCATAAAGTTCCGTACAGCGAAAAAGATACGTTCGGGATTATTACGGCAGACGCGATTAATGATCTTTTCAAAAATTTGACGGGAACGATTGCGACAGTGGCTTTGGGTGTGACTTCGATTTCATTAGTGGTGGGCGGCATTGTCATTATGAATATTATGCTGGTCGCCGTGACGGAGCGGACGCGCGAAATTGGCATCCGTAAAAGTTTAGGCGCGCGCCGCAAAGATATTCTCTTACAATTTTTAATCGAAGCAATTGTCTTATCAGGCTGCGGTGGATTAATCGGTCTAGGCATCGCTTACGCCTTGAAATGGATTCTGGTGTCATTTACTCCGGTTCCAGCTTCGATGCCATTATGGGCAGTGGCACTGGCGCTGATTGTTTCCACCGGAACAGGCGCAATCTTCGGAATTTATCCCGCGTGGAAAGCGGCTAGACTTGATCCGATCGTCGCGTTAAGAGCAGAATAAAAAAGTGATGAGAAACGAGTGATGAGTAATGAGTTGAAAGACACTCGATTCTCATTACTCATTACTTTCTACTCATCACTCATCACTTCTTACTATTATGCAAACACAGCAATTCAAAGAGTTGGTCTCGCAAGCGATGGGAACCTTATGGTCGCATAAGTTCCGGTCTTTTCTAACTGTCCTTGGCGTAGTCATTGGAACGGCGACGACGATTGCTGTGTCTTCGATTGTCAGCGGGATGGAGCAGGGATTTAAAGAACAAATTGAACAGTTCGGGACGAATACTGCTTTCGTGAGCCGCTTCAAGGGTGGGCCGCGTTTTAGCGATCTGACCGAGGAAGAGCGCAAGCGAAAACCGATTACGTATGATGATGCGCTGGCTTTAGCGCAGCTCCCATTGGTCGAAGCAGCTTCTCCTGTGTTGCGTCCCGATAGCTTACCTCCGGTTGTAAAATATAAAGAAAATCAAATGCAGACCTCGAATGTTCGCGGCGTCTGGGCGGCTTATGCCCGAACACGTGATGTCATGTTGGATACCGGTCGCTTTTTTACCGAGACCGAAGACGAGCATAAATTGCCAGTGTGCGTGATTGGTTTTCAGGTGAAGGAAAAATTATTTGCCGGTTATGATCCGCTCGGCAAAGAGCTGGCGATTGGGTCTAAGATGTTCACGATTGTGGGGACAACGCAGCAAGCGAAACAAGGCGGCATGGGCGGCCCCAGCAATGACAATATTATTTATATTCCTTACAGCCTCATGCACACGATGTATCCGGGACAGGAAGATAATTTCGTAGTGATGAGCGCAGGTGCTGGAAATCTCGATAAGATGATTGATCAGGTAACGGAAGTTCTGCGCCGTCGCCGTAATGTTTCTTCCGATCAACCGGATAGTTTTTCGATTAATACTGCCAGTGGGATTATTGAAAGTTTTGGCGGAATTTTGAAGATGGTGGCGCTGATTATTATCCCGATTACCAGCGTCGCTTTGCTGGTCGGCGGCATTGGCGTGATGAATATTATGCTGGTGAGCGTGACGGAACGGACGAAAGAAATCGGCATCCGCCGTGCTATCGGTGCGCGCAAAGTGGACATCGTGACACAGTTCCTGCTTGAAGCTATCGCCTTAACCGGACTTGGCGGATTACTCGGCATTGGCCTCGGATTTTTAGTGAGCGGGTTATTGAAGCTGATAAAATTCCCGTCGGCGATTCCGATGGTATGGGTTGCGATAGGCTTTGGAGCTTCCGTCGCGATCGGCTTGATTTTTGGATTGTATCCCGCCATTAAAGCCGCCAGACTTGATCCGATTGAAGCCCTGCGCTACGAATAATAATTGCAGAAGCCCGCACGCAGTCTAATCTTGTAGGGGTTTCAGGAAGAGTTCGCATTAAACCCAAGTTTGAGATAATGAAAACGTTCCAAGGCCATGGCGAGCATTTTAATGCCCGGCATG
>JAYTCQ010000349.1:0-9948 GCA_043736395.1 Blastocatellia bacterium
AGAATTTTTGATGACTTAATGCAACTGGAACGTGGCGACACTAGGACTTTGGTCTAATTGCAGTAAGTCATACAACGCCTCAAGAGAAAATAATGAACGAAGAACAAGAATACCCTTATTGGAATCGCGTTTACCTCGCCGTCGTAGTCTTTCTCGTGATAGTAATTTCCGCGCTGTGGATGTTTATGAAATCGTTTGAATGATTGTTCGTAGTCCCGCCATTCAGGCGGAAATCTTCGCGCCACTTATTCCGCCTGAATGGCGGTACTACAAACTATGAAAACTCTCGACTGGATTATTGTTATCGCCTACCTCGTCTACATCGTCTACGACGGGTTGCGACTCACTAAAAAAAGCACTGAAGTCGAAGGATATTTTCTCGCCAATCGAAGTCTGCCGTGGTGGGCTGTAGGCTTATCCGTCATGGCTACGCATTTGAGCGCGATTACTTTAGTCGGCGCAACCGGACAGGCTTATAACGACGGCATGCGCTTCGTGCAATTTTATTTCGGATTGCCGATTGCGATGATTATTTTGTGCGTCACCGTAGTCCCCTTTTTCTACCGCGCCAAAGTTTATACCGCGTATGAATACCTTGAACGCCGCTTCGATGCGAAGACGCGCGCGCTCGCCAGTTTTCTATTTTTAGTCCAACGCGGAATGTCGTGCGGAGTCATTATTTCCGCGCCATCCGTGATCCTTTCGATTGTTCTCGGATGGAACGAAACAGCGACAGTTTTAGTGATGGGATTGACGACCGTCGTCTACACGATGTTTGGCGGAGTCCAGGCCGTGACGTGGACAGACGTCAAGCAAATGGTGATTATTTTCTTAGGAGTTGGTGTTTGCCTGGTTGTCATCATCAGCCAATTCCCCGCTGGTGTTTCGCTTAACGATGCGCTGCATTTGGCAGGCGCAGCAGGCAAATTAAAAACTGTAGATTTCAGTTTCAGCCTCACCGAAACCTATACGTTTTGGTCTGGAATATTGGCTGCGATGTTTTTGTTTTTGTCGTATTTCGGCTGCGATCAAAGTCAGGTGCAAAGATTCTTGACTTCGCGTTCCATCAGCGAAGGACGGACTTCATTGTTGATGTCAGCCTTCGTCAAAATCCCAATGCAATTTGGAATTTTATTTATTGGCGTGATGGTGTTTGTTTTTTACCAGTTCGTACCGCCGCCAATGATTTTCAAACAAGACGCGGTGGCAAAAGTTCAGCAAAGTCCATACAAAGCCGAGTACGACAATTTGCAATCGCAATTCGAGCAAGCCTTTGCAGTACGCGAAAAAGAAGCGGTTAATTTTTCAAAAGCAGAAAATGCAGAAATCGCGAAACAAAATTTTGTCGCCGCCAACAAGACCATCAACGACCTCCGCAAAAACGCTGCTGAAGTCATCAAAAAATCTACGAATACTTCCGCTTTTAGCGATGTCAATTACATCTTCCCGACCTTTGTCACAACCCACATGCCCGCCGGTGTCGTCGGCTTAATTATCGCCGCAATTTTCGCCGCCGCGATGTCTTCAATTGCCGCCGAACTTAGCTCACTTTCGACTGCCACTGTCATTGATTGGTATCGTCGGTATGTCAATAAAGACGCACCCGACGCTCAGTATTTACGCATCGCGAAATTGTCCACCGGACTGTGGGGAATCTTCGCCTGCATTGTAGCGCTCTACGCCTCACGCCTCGGCTCCCTCATCGAAGTTGTCAACAAATTCGGTTCGTTTTTTTACGGCTCATTGCTTGGAGTTTTCGTGTTAGCGATTGGCACGAAACGCGCGACAGGCAATGGAGCTTTCGTTGGATTAATCGCCGGAATCATCTCGGTTGCGGTTGTCAGTAATTATTCGAACATCAGTTTTCTTTGGTATAATTTAATTGGTTGTGTAGTCGTTTTTGTGGTGGGAATGATTGTTAGTTTATTTGATCGAAAGGAAGCTATATGAATTTTGAAGAAGAGGTATCGAATGTAATTTCAATCCATCCTGATCGTCTTAGCGGAAAGCCTTGTTTTGCGGGTACACGAGTTCCCATTCAAAATTTATTTGATTACCTCGAAGGTGGAGAAACAATTGAAGATTTCCTGGATGGCTTTCCAGGAGTATCACGTGAACAGGCTGTCACTGTTCTCGAATTGGCACAACAACAACTCACTCAATATTTGGAGGCGGCTTGAAAATTCTTCTGGATCACAATCTCGACCGTCGCCTCAAACGTTCTCTACCAGACCACCAAGTAATTACAACCTTTGAAAAAGGATGGGCAGATTTACTGAATGGTGAATTACTGACAGTTGCTCAAGATGAATTCGAGGTGATGCTAACCAGTGACACCAATCTTCAGCATCAACAAAATCTGACCAAATATGCAATTGCGGTCATTGTGCTCCGTGCTTTCAATAACCGCCTTAGTACTCACATTTCGATGATGGAAGAAGTGAACGAATTACTTCAACACATTCAGGCTCATCAGGTAATTGAGGTGCTTCACGAAGATGTCAAAAGAAAACTCGAATCATAATTTCTCCCGTCGTGAAATCCTGCGCGGATCACTCGCCCTTCCCCTCGCATCGAACCTGTTTATGCAACCCAACAACAAATCTTCCATCACCGACATTCCCGGAATAAAAATCGGACATTTCACCGACAAACGTCGCCCCACCGGATGCACCGTCATCCTCACCGAGGCGGGCGCGACCGCAGGCGTAGACGTACGCGGAGCCGCACCAGGCACTCGCGAAACGGATTTGCTTGATCCGAAAAATCTCGTACAACAGGTTCATGCAATCGTACTTTCCGGCGGTAGCGCGTTCGGACTCGATACCGCTACAGGCGTCGTAAAATATTTAGAAGAGCGCGGCATTGGATACGACGTCGGCGTAGCGAAAGTGCCTATTGTGCCCGCCGCAATTTTATTTGATCTTACCGTCGGCGATGCAAAAATTCGCCCTGATGCGAATGCCGGATACGAAGCCTGCAAAAATGCTTCGGACAAAATGCCAACGGAAGGCAATGTTGGCGCGGGTGCGGGCGCTACGGTCGGAAAATTATTTGGTAACAATCGCGCAATGAAAGGCGGAATTGGTACGGCTTCGATTAAATTGCCAAACGGCTTCATCGTCGGAGCCATCGTCGCAGTCAATGCCGTCGGAGATATTTTTGAGAACGGAAAAATGATCGCCGGAGCACGCACCGCAGACGGAAAAAAATTGATGGGAACAATGAACGCAATTTTGCGCGGCCACAATCCGCCTCCGATTTTAGGCGGGACGAATACGACTATTGGCGTCATCGCCACTAACGCAAAGCTCGACAAAGCGCAATGTCAAAAAATTGCGCAGATGGCGCACGATGGCTTTGCGCGGACGATTAATCCATCGCATACGATGTTTGACGGAGACACAATTTTTTCGTTGGCGACAGGAAAAATTGAGAAGGCCGCAAATGTGACTTTGCTAGGAGCGTTAGCCGCCGAAGCGATGGCGCAAGCAGTGATTCGCGCCGTAAAAGCGGCGAAATCTATCACAGGATTTCCGAGCGCGAATGACCTTAGTTCGTAGCCCCGCCTTCAGGCGGAAAGTTTTGGTTACAAATAAATTCACTTGGTTGCCACGGCTTTCCGCATGAAGGCGGGGCTACGAACTAATACCCTTTGACCGAACCGCCGCGCCGCCCATCAGACCACGCCACACGCCAATTGCCTTCAGCTTCGATTTGAATGGCTTGCACATCTCCTTGCGAACGCAACGTGGGATTTAGCGTATGCCCCATTTGTTTCAGGCGTTCCGCTACGTCATACACGAGCGCGCCAGGTTCGGCTTCGACAACATTAGTGGCGGCATGTATGCGCGGATATTCCAGCGCGTCACGTAACGACATTTTGAAATCAATGACGTTTGAAATGACTTGCAACAACGTACTGGGAATGGTTGCGCCGCCTGGTGTGCCGAGGCTGAAAAATAATTCTCCGTTCGGGCGCAGCACTATCGTTGGCGACATCGTAGACGGATAGCGTCGCCCCGGTGTCAGCATCCGCGCCTGTGCTCCCGAAAAAACTTCCATGTGATTATTCAGCAAAACACCTGTCCCTTTCGCCATCACTTGCGAGCCATAAAATCCACTGAGTGTGTACGTGTTGGAAACCAAATTTCCTTCCGTATCAATCACGGTGAAATGCGTCGTGTCGTTTGATTCGTGCCCCGCTGCCGCAGGCGTGGCTTTTTCCAACGAAAGATTTTGCCGCAATTCATTCACATAATTTTCGCTGAGTAATCGCGGCACATTTTCGTAATTTTCGAGTGCTGCCTGCGTGCGAGCCGCAAAGCCGCGCCGCATCGCTTCGATTTGCAAATGCCGTGCGGCGACGGAGCCTTCGCGCCCCAGTTCTAACGGATAATGATCCTGCACCTGCAACATCACGGCGAGCGCAACGCCGCCGCTTGAAGACGGAGCCATCGTAAACACTTTGTGCTGACGATAATTTACTTGTAATGGTTTGACCTCTTTCGCTTCGAAGCCCCGCAAATCTGCTTCAGTAATTATCCCACCGTTGGCTTTCATATCAGCGGCAATCAAGCGCGCGGTTTCGCCTTCGTAAAATTCTTTCCAGCCGCGTTTTTGCATCCGCGCCAATGTTCGCGCCAAGTCAAACTGCTTGACGATTTCGCCTTGTTGCAAAGGTTTGTCTGCGCCGTGCAAAAATATTTTTGCTGTTTCGGGAAAAGACTTCATCACCGGAACCTGCAATTTTAAAATTAATTCCATCCGCAACGTAGCGGGAAATCCTTGCTGCGCTAATCGCCGCGCGGGTTCGAGACACTGCGACCATTTCAATTTCCCGTACCGCGCATGCATCAATCCCAAGCCCGCAGGCGTACCCGGTACCGCTACGGATTTATAGCCGAGATTGGCTTCGGAGCGTGTCTTGAACATATTCTGCGTAGCCGCTCCCGGCGCAGTTCCCGCATAATCAAACGCTGTAACTTTTCCGCCTGCCAGACGCACTAACACGTAACCGCTGCCGCCTAAATTCCCGGCTTCTGGATGCACAACTGCGAGCGCCATGCCGACAGCAACCGCCGCATCAATTGCGTTGCCGCCCTTGCGCAGCATTTCAAGTCCTGCATCCGTAGCCAGTTCATTTACAGATGCAACAACTGCTCGCTGAAAACGCGCAGGCTGACTGACCATCGGACGCGGCGCTTGCAATTTTAATCCGCTTTGCGATTGTTCCTGCGCCAGCAGTGGATTCAAAAACAGTAGTAATAACAGTATCCATCTCATAGTTTATATCCTTGCATGTAGTCCCGCCTTCAGGCGGAAAGTCGTAGCAATGAAGTTATTTGGATGTAGCAATGTGATTCCGCCTGAAGGCGGGACTACAAACTAATTAATTGTGTTACATTAGATGACTCTGTCACATTCTGCCAGCCACAGCCGTTTATCAATTAGGAGAAATTTTTATGAAAACACTAACTGTCCTTCTCACGATTCTGTTGTTCTCATTCGGACTCAATGCCCAACCCCGCAAAACACGCGCAGTGCCAGCACCGCAACCTGCATCAACAAACTCCGCAATCCCCACTCCACAATCCGCACTCAATCAGCTCCCTCTGAAGCGCGTCATCCTCTACTCCAACGGCGTAGCCTATTTCGAGCGGCGCGGAACCGTCAGCGGCAAAGCTGAAATCAATTTGTCATTCAAGCAATCGCAAGTGGACGACGTACTCAAATCATTAGTCGTGCTTGACCTCGGCAAAGGACGCATCGGCGCGGTGAGTTACAATTCTTCAGCTCCTCCCTCGGCGCGATTGAAAGAAATTCCGTTCTCAATTGCTGCCGGAACAAACGGCGGAGCGTTCGGCGGATTAGCCGGAGTTTTATATCAATTGCAAGGAGCCAAAGTTGCCGTCACAGCCAATAACCGTGCGGCTACGGGAGCCGTTCTCACTGTCGAAGAACATCGCGTACAAATTGACAGCAACAAACCGGCGACCATCCTTCATACGTTAGTCATCACCTCGGATTCCGGCGAATTGCAAAGTTTTGATTTAAGCGAAGTACGTTCGGTGAAATTGTTGGACGAAAGCGCGCAACACGACCTGAAAGAATTCGCGAACGCTACGGCATCGGCGCGAAGACGTGATTCCAAAACAATCACCGTCACTTCTGACGGCGAAGGTTCGCGCGAAATGATTGTCAGCTACACCATCGCCGCGCCGATCTGGAAAACCAACTACCGTGTAGTCCTCGACACCGACGGCAAGCCCTTTTTTCAGGGCTGGGCGATAGTTGACAACGTCAGTGAAGAAGATTGGACAAACGTGCAATTGTCCCTCGTGTCCGGCTCTCCTGTGTCGTTTATTCAGCCTGTACAGCAACCGATGTACCGCCATCGCCCGATTGTTTCGATACCCGATGATTTGAAATTAAATCCGCAGAATATTGATGGAACTGAAGTAAGTAATGGGGCGGCCAAAGATTCAGTAAGTGAATATAAAGTTGGTACTGCGAATGCAGTGGCATACTCAGAAAGTAGACTAGCACCAAAGCAAGTACAAAGCTTACCCATGAATGGTCGTAATCCATTGCTACTCGCACAAATGGCACCAGGTGCTTCACAAAGCAATAGTTTCTCCACTGAAAATTCTACGCGCTATGCTCCAGCCTCTACGAGTGTCAGTAGTGCAATCACTAGCGGAGAATCCGGCGTAGAAACCGCTGCGCAAGGTGAACAATTAGGCGACCTGTTTGAATACCGCATCGAACAACCCGTCACCGTCAATCGTGATCGTTCGGCGCTCATTCCCATCATCCAAGCAAAACTCGAAGGCGAGCGCGTCACGTTTTACAACGAAGCCGTCAACCGCAATCAACGTCCCATGAACAGCATTCGGCTAAAAAATATTTCCAAGCTCACGCTCGAAGGCGGCGCAGTCACGGTCATTGACGGCGATGCCTACGCGGGCGAAGCGTTGATGGATCGCGTCAAACCTGACGAACAACGCTTCATCGCTTTCGCACTTGATCTCGGCACCATCATCACTACGAAATTTAAATCCGACCGCGAACCAGTCTTCCTCGTCAAAGCCGTCAACGGCGTTTTTGAAACGCATTATTTTCAAATCGAACGCAAGACCTACACGATCATCAATCAGACCGACAAGAAACGAACCGTCTACATCGAACACCCGTACCGCGAAGGCTGGAAGCTCTCTGACTCCACCCAAAAAGCGGCTTCGCGTACGCTGAATCAATATCGTTTTCGCGTTGAGTTAGAACCAAAAGCGACAATCGAATTGCCGATTACTGAAACCCAAGCATTGCAGGACACCATTCAAATTTCGCAAATCCGACGTTCCGACCTCGAATTATTTATCAGCCGTAAATACATTGATGACGCCACCAAAATCGAATTTGAAAAATTGATAGATTTGCAAATACGCATCAATGCAGCGGAAGCCAAAGTCGAAAAACTGGATGAAGAATCCGAAGCCATCGAAAAAGATCAGGAGCGTTTGCGAGAAAATATTGAAAAGCTCAAAGGCACTCCCGAAGCCAAACAATTAATCACCCGCTACATCGCCAAAGCCGACGCGCAGGAAACACGTCTCGAACAAATTGTAAAAGTAAAGAAAGCTGCCGAAGATGAACAGGCACAACTGGAAGCGGCATTAGAAAAAGCGGTGAAGGATTTTAAATTTGATCGCAAATTGTGAGAAGTATCAAGTGTATCGTAAACGTCTCGTTTGCGATTCCGAATGAGCAACAAATGGGATGTTTGTTGTACGCTTTTCGATTCATTTCCAGCAATGTATTTAGCACATTTATGAGACTTGGAGCGCCACCGCGAGCGCGTGCAACGCCGCTCGCGCACCGTGGCGAACGATTCACTTGATCTTTAGGGTATCTTCTCGCCACTGCCTTTGCCTCGCTCCGCTGGCAAACAAGGCAAGCAGGATGCTTGCGCTCCCAGTCACGCCTTGCAAAAAATAATCATTGCATCTGGTATCCACCTGCGTATAATTCCCTCCGTCCAGCACAATACAGCCAGCAGCCATCAAGCTTGTGAGCCTTGCACGCACGCTTTCGAAGTCAAATGTGAATGATGAATTTGCTGGTTTTGATTTATTGCGATTTTTGGCAATGGCATGTTTCTGTATTGGCAAATTGAAACAGCCTGTCTAAATTTATTAGGCTTTAGTGAGTATTTTGGATTAAAGGAAAGCTTTTGGACTGGAAAGATTATCAAGAAGAAGCCGCTGAGTTTTTTCGCTCACTTGGATTGGATGCATTGACTGACGCAACAATTCAAGGCGCAAGGACAAAGCATAACGTTGATGTCTTAGTAAAGTCGCATCATGCTGGCTTTGATGTGACGTGGATTATTGAGTGCAAATATTGGAGGTCTAAAGTTTCTAAGCTTCATGTTCTGGCTCTTCGTGAAATTGTCAGTGATACAGGGGCAGATCGTGGAATCCTCTTGGCAGAAAACGGATTTCAAAGTGGCGCAATTGAAGCGGCTGCACTAACCAATGTCCACATAACTTCGCTAGCGGAAGCAACGAATACAGCAAGCAATGAAATACTTTCCATGAGACTGCGAGAATTATATGATCGATTAATATGTTGTAAGGAAGAATATTGGGAAATTCCAAAAAACGACAGAATTGAATGTGGGTTACGTCAAGACAGTGGAGGCGGTGTTGGTTATTCCGGCGATTGGGCAATAAAAGCAGCGGAAGATATTATCATCAAAGGGCTTCGCGGAAATTACCCAGTACTTCCAGACGAATTACATCAGATGGTTTCCGAGAAAATTATCGAACAAATACTACCCCCAAAAATAGAGTCCTTAAAAGATTTACTTGTCTCTGTTGAGCAATTGGTACAAAACTTAGAAAACAAAATAAACGCATGCAAATCTAAATATCAAAATTAGCCCTAACATAGCATTGCAGAAGACGAGACGATGAATGAGATGCTAAATCACAACGAGATTGCTGAATTTCTCAAGATTTGTGAGCATACAAGTTTTCGTCACCGGGAAGAACTATTGACTGAACTCAATTCCGGTCAAACTACTTTCCAGTCACGAACTCCAGATGACGCCCACCTATCATCCGCAAAACATTATCTTGCAATTTATCAACAACGCTAAACACATCCAGAAATTTACGACCGAACATGGTGTTAGGTTAAGAAATGATGCTGTTGCTCTTTGTCAGGAACTTGAAAAAACACCTGAGGAATTAGTGCAAATCTGGTTATTCAGTAAATTGCCATATTTCAACTACTCTGTTTTTGTTGGCGCAAGCAATCATCAAATTTTCGGCTGAATTCTTGCCGTTTATGATCGGTTAATTGACGATGAAACAAGAATTGAATTGTGGGGCAAGAATCTGTTTAGCTCCAAAAATTGATCTTGGACGTAGCTAATTAAGCTAAGAAATTTATCGAGGATATTTTTCTATTAGCCCAGCCGTTCACGGCTGGGTGCGGAACGTGAAAATAAGGCAGGGCACTTCAGCGTCCTTTTTTCTTGGCTTAAGCGCGAAGCGCGGTACGGTACAAGTCGCTACCGCTCATTGTACCGTACCGCGCCTTCGGCGCATGCTGATTTAAGATCGCAGCAATCCGCAAATCTCTACAAGCTTGTGTCACATTTCCTCACTCAAAATCGTTTAGAGTATTGAGCAACATCATCGTCGAAGATGCTTTCGACTCTGCCGCAGTGATATGCGGAAAGGCTGTGCCTTTTCGGTGAGATTCAATCAAGGAAAGGCCTACGCCCGTTTGTCAGCGATAATACTTTTCTTGCAAAGCACGAGCGCGAATGCGCGGTGTCAGTAGCCCGCGCGTGAGCAAGGGCTGCCTCTCGAAGGTGAGCGGCGTCATCGTACACATGATCAATGCAGCCCTTGCTCACGCGCGGGCTACTGACAC
>JAYTCQ010000350.1:0-27960 GCA_043736395.1 Blastocatellia bacterium
GGCGATGTTTGGTGTACTGTAGATTTTGTCTTCCACAGTGAACCATCTCATCGCCTTTTTTGTGAAGCCCTCTCCTCATTTTTTGTCCGCACTATTGTTATAAGGACTGAGCTAGATAACTTTGATTCTGTATTACGTCAGGCATAGGCGCAGAATTTATTCGAGAAGATTTTTATTTACAATATTTAGCAACGCATAGATTGTTAGAGTTGTTAAGTTATGAAATGCATTTCCCCTAAAACATCTGAAGAACAACTCTCTCGTGTGTCTGCTGTTAATATCTTTTTTTATAATTTTACGAATCACCGAGACTGGTCAAATACGAGCCAGAATGTGCAACAGCTCAAAGCGGATATTTTGTGGTTACAAGATCAACTCTCTCAGGAAATAGGAAAATTAGAAGATACACAGAAAACCAGGAAGCGGTTTGAAAGTAGTCTGACAGAATTGTAGCTTGCGTTTTTGTCTTGTGCTGCAATTCTGATTGATGCGAAAAATGGTGAAGGTTAAGGCATGAACAAGTCACATATAATTAATAAAATATCTCAGGATACAGGTGTTTCCAGAGTTCTCGCGGATCAGATGATTGATTCCTTCGTGGCAGCTGTGATGAATTCACTCAAACGAGAGGAAAAAGTCAAAATTAAGGATTTTGGAAGCTGGGAAATCAGCCAACACAAACCCAGGAATGGCGTTAATCCGAAAACCGGAGAACCGCTGACAATCAAAGCTAAAAAGCGTCCGCGGTTCACAGCAGGGAAAAGATTTAACAGAGTCCTCAACCGTGAGATTAATTAATCCATTTCCTGCTGGAGATGCGGTTATGGAATTAAAGTTACAAGCCGAACCACACGGACGAAATATTAGATAATTAACAACAGTGATGACCAATAGGAGTCGGAAGGTCGGCAGTACTGGTGTGGTCATCATGGATACTCAGCTTCATCTGAACTCTGCACTTAGATGAAGCTGAGTCGATTTTGAAGTGGGTGCAATCATTAAATGATGATTTTTTAAGCGATTCCAAGATTTGGAATTCGGCCTCCTGATTTTGTTTTAGTTTGAAATGCGGAAAATAATGTTTGCATCCACTTGAAAATTAAATTTCAGGTGTCATTTTTTGATCATAGTTTTTTCCCATTTCTCACTGGCTCGTCCATTTAAATCCCACATCACATTACCGCCCATCCAGGTCATTTCGCAGGTAATTTTTTGCGAACCTTTCATCATCATCTTATCGGAGTCAATGAACCCAAAATCTCCGCGTTCCAGCTTAAAGACCGCAATATCAGCGGTCGCTCCAACACTTAAATGTCCATATTTTTCACGATGAATTTGTTTCGCCGGATTCCACGTAGATTTCAGGATGACTTCTTGCAATGACATCCCCAGATTCAGGAATTTCGACATAACATTAAGAATATCTTTCATTCCCCCATTCATACTGTTGCCGTGTAAATCCGTCGAAATCGAATCCGGCACAAACCCCTGCTTCATCGCAGGGACGGCGTAGCGAAACACCAGGCTGCCGGCACCGTGCCCAACATCAAAAATAATGCCCCGTTTTTTCGCTTCGAAAAGATAGGGCTGGACCTTCCCCTGCGCGTCTAAGACGGGATCAAAGGGACGAAACATATGTGTATAAATGTCGCCAGGTCTTAATTTTTTCAAAAATAATTCTTCGTGCGGACGTTCGGGTTTTATGATACCGAAGTCAATCATGACTGGCAGATTGGCCAGGCGCCCGGCTTCGACGACGCGATCAACCGCCGTCCAATCGGGCTTGGAGTAATGCGCAGTTTTGAAGCCGACAATGATGTCAGGATATTTTTTGGCAAGTTCGGCAGCGCGCTCTGAGTTCATATCAGAAGTGTCTTGTTCAACCTGACCGCCTCCCATGCCTTGCCCGACAATATTCACAAATGCAAAAATGCGCGTTTTGGCGCGATCAATAATGCGTTGTTTGAAATCCTCGAAATTCGCCCAGCCTGAAGTCCCGGCATCGGCCATCGTAGTAATGCCGTTACGAAAACTGAAGCCGTCGGGCGAGATGCTTTGATCTCCGGTGAGGGCTTTCATGCCAGTTCCGGTGTAAGCATGAACGTGGATGTCCACTAAGCCCGGCGTGACATACAATCCAGTCAGGTCAATTACCTGTTTGGCAGTTGTTGGATTAATATTTTTTTCAACAGCAGCGATCATGCCATTGGCAATAGCAATGTCGCGGCGTTCGTTAATTTGATTTTTGGGGTCAATGATTTGCCCATTTTTTAATAAAACATCGTATCTTGGCTGGGCATTGACGGTAATAATAAAAGAGACAACTAGCAACGCTTTAAGCAGGTCGCGCATCACACAACTCCTTGAAAGAATTTGATCATTTGATCTATGATCTAAGGTTAATTGAACTTCAAAATCAAGCTTATTAAGTTTACTCCTGCTGCATCCCTGCGCCAAGCAGGTTGAAGTAAAAAGGTTTAAGAGATAAGCCGTAAAGTAGCGATAATTAAAACAATTTATACAGGAAGGCGTTAATCTCTGGCGCCACTACCCATGATCCATTTCTTAGCGTATAATGAGAAATCTTGTTTACCGCCAGCTCTTGATAGTCAAGGATCAATCAATCGCACACCGTTATGATTTATCAAAGCGTTGCATTGAGTTGTGTGGGTTGAAAATGTTGCTGTTATTTCCGTATGCAATCGGAGGCAGTAATTGGTCCAATAGCAGTTCTTCGAGCTGCTCTTTATTATCTTGGAGATAATGCATGCCCAAGCGCATTACCTTTGGTTTAGTTAGTCTTTTTATTTGTTTCTTTTCTCTCTCGGTTCTCGCTCAGCAGGAGGTGAACCAACAGGATGTGTTAGTCGAAGATGTCGAATTTCGCGGCAATCGTCGAATTCCCAAAGATACGCTTTCTTACAGTGTGACCACCAAGAAGGGTGATCGTTTCAATCGCGCGCAAGCGCAACGCGATTTTGAAGCGGTTCTCAATCTTGGTTTTTTTGATCCCCTCAAAAGTCGTCTGCTGGAAGCCGACGGCCCGACCGGTGGTAAGGTTATTATCTTTGAAGTGAAAGAATATCCCATTATTCGTGATTTGCAGTATCGCGGATTGAAGTCTGCCACCGAGAGCGAATTATTCACAAAATTTAAAGAACGCCGCGTTAGTGTCACCAAAGAAACGCAATTCGATCCCGGCAAAATCAACGGAGCAAAATTAGTGATCCGTGAAGCGTTGGCTGAGAAAGGTCACCCAGACGCTAAAGTTGAGATCGAAGTCGAAGAAATCTCTCAAACGACAATTGCTTTGGTCTTTAATGTTGATGAAGGCCCTCGCGTTCGTATTAAAAGCATTACCTTTACGGGTGCCGAACCCAAATTCTCACAAAAACGATTGCGTGCCGCAATGAAGGTCGTGAAACAGGCGGGCTTGATTTCAACCTTCAAATCTCTGGACGTTTATTTTAAACCAAAACTGGAATACGACCTTGAAAATGTTCGTCAGTATTTAGGTTCAAAGGGTTATCTCAACGCCAAAATTGAAGAACCAAAAGTTGAACGTGTCGAGAATGTTGGTGGGGGAATTCCGATTTTCACTCGCAAGGGGCCGGGGTTAAATATTACGGTTCCGATTGAGGTTGGTCGTCGTTATAAGGTGACTAAAGTTGAGGAGGAAGGCGTCACGCTTTTCCAGGCGGGAGTCGTAAGTTTGGTTTCAGGGCTGCGGGCTGGTGAATACGCGAACGCCGAAACAATTCGTAAGGGCATTTATGAAAAAGAAGGCATCAAAGGCCTTTATGGTGATCGAGGATACATTAATGCCTCGGCTGAATTGGAACCGAAATTCACCGATAAAACTGACGAAGAAGGTGAAGTCGAATTTACGATTAAAGTTGACGAGGGCAAGCAATATACGCTCCGACGTTTGGAATTTATCGGCAATACGAATACTCGTGATCGTGTCATGCGGCGTGAAGTGGTAATTAACGAAGGCGACCCGTATAGCCGCCGTTATTGGGATTTATCGATTCTTCGCTTAAATCAATTGGGCTTATTTGACGAAATTAAAGAAAAAGATGCGATTACGCGGACAAATGATCGTGAACAAACTGTCGATATTGATCTTCAGGTGAAAGAAAAAGGTCGCCAATCAATTAATTTGAATGGTGGCGTTTCCGGTTATCAGGGCAGCTTTTTTGGACTCAGTTATTCAACGAATAATTTATTGGGTTACGGCGAAACGCTTGATCTGAGTTTCCAGGGTGGTAATCGTCAGTCTCAGGTTTCGATTGGATTTACGGAACCATATTTTCTGGGCAAAAGCATCAGCATGAGCGCAAGCATCTTTGCCTCAAAATATCAGTATCTGGGCGGCGGATTTTTTAATCAAAGCTCTTTATTACTGGCTCAGCAGAGTCAGTTGTTTGGATTGTCCAGTCTTAATGCTGACACGCTTTTCACGCAGCAAACATACGGCGGAACGGTGAATTTTTCCGCTCCGTTTGCTGCCTTTAACTTGAAGAAATATCCAAAACTTTCGCGCTTTGCCCGCCTTGGACTTTCTTACACAATCAGCGCGAACAAAACCATTGATCCTAAGATTAATCGTGACGCTGACCGCACCAATGACGTGGCTTCTTATGCCACGCCGAAAATCCTGACGAGTCGTGTCTCGCCATATTTTTCTTACAGCTCACTGAATTCTTCACTGGATCCAACGATGGGAATGAGCGTTCAGGCGAACTTGCAGTTAGCTGGCGGTATTCTTGGTGGAGACGTTAACGTATTTTCTCCGACGCTAGATTTTAAATATTTCCTTCCGGTGTTCCGTCGCCGATCAGAAAAGCCACACGTCATCGGAATGCATTTTTTAGGACAACATGCTTTAGCCTTCGGAAAACGTTTCAATGCGAACTCACTGGCATTTGTGGGCGGTGTACCGATTTACGAACGATTCTTCCTCGGCGGTGAATACGATATTCGCGGTTACAATGTCCGTTCAATTGCGCCGCTGGCAAGAATCGAACAATACCTTTCGACACGGAACGTCAAAGCGCAAATCGTTGATCCGGCTGACAGCACTAAACTGATTGATGCGCCAGCTGGATATATCGCGCCGAGCGCACTTCGTTCATTTACGTATGACGCGCCTGAAGGCGCTTGTGCGGGCGGAGCTTCAGCGACCTGTAATGTTATTAATAGTTCAGCGTATCCTTCGCCAATCGGTGGCGATACTTCGCTTGTCTATAACCTTGAATATCGTATTCCGATTTTGAGTGTTTTGTCAGTTGCGGCTTTCGCCGACGTTGGCTCTGTTTTTAACATGCGACGGTTCAAGGAAGATCAGGCAAGTATTACGAATTTCGTTGGTCAGCAGCTCAGCACATCAGTGACGCTGAATCCGGCAGGACGAGTGGCAACCGCTGAGGAATTAACGAACGCCGCCGGAAACGATGGAACTTTACCGCCTGGCTATCGTCAGGTAGCTTTATACGGTGATTCGCGTTCCTTTGACGTTGTGCGATTGAAGGCGATTACTAACGACAAAATCTTTTCCGACGTACGTGCATCCTTAGGTGCTGAAATTCGTGTTCAAGTGCCGATGCTGAACGTGCCGTTCCGTTTGATTTTTGCTTATAATCCAAACGCTAATGTTGGTCCGACCGCCATTTATTTAGAACGTCGTACCGCGATTAGATTTGCGGTTGGTCGAACGTTCTAACCACATATCAGTTGCTATGAGTTATCAGTCTGGCAGGTTTCGATGAGTAAGCCTGCCTGAGACCGTCCCCCGAAGAGCTTGAAACGCTCACCCGGTAAAGCAATCTTTGCCGGATATTTTGATCTGGAGAAAATTGCTTTATGAACTCTACCCTTAAACCAAATTGGTTAATTGCACCTGTGCTGTTGCTGACCGTGACGGCAGCTTTTGCGCAGACTCCCGCACCAAGACCGGGGCAGGCTGCTCCAGCCGCCACTGCCGCTCCTGCCGGAGAAATCCCCAAACCCAAAGTTGCTATTGTGACAGTCGAAGCTTTTCGTGAAGGCATTAACGAACTGAGAGCTTTGTATGTCAAATTGGAAGCTGAATTTGCGCCGCGCCGAACTGAACTTGAATCCATGAAAGCATCAGTGGATGAAAAGACAAATGTGCTGCAAACCAATAAGACGCTGACCGCCCAACAGTCCAGAAAGCTTCAGGACGATATTGAAGGGTTACGCAAAGAAGGAACGCGCAAGCTGGAAGATTATCAAAACGATGTCGCCAAACGCGAAGATGCCGTAACCGGAGAAACCTATAAGAAAGTTAATGATTTCTTATTGAAATACGTGGCAGACAAGAGCATTACGCTGGTCTGGAATACCGGGAAAATATTTGAGTCAGGCGTGATTCTTTATATTGATCCTAAAGCAGACATTACCGATGATTTCGTGAAGGAATATAACAAAGCAAATCCCGGTCCGGCTGGTGCAGCGCAAAACGCCGCTCCTGCTCCCAAAAAACCTTAACTCGCATTAATCATAATTCATACAAATTGAAATATTAGATCAATTTTTATTTAACCCCGAAGGAGAAATCATGAAAAAAATCTTTTTTTTATGTAGCTTAATTAGTTTGTTAGCAGTTAGCGCGTTAGCGCAAACCCCGCGTCCAGGTGGAGCCGCCGCTGCCGCACCAACCGGTGGACAAGGCGCAGAAGGCAAAATTGCGGTTGTCAATTCATCAGCTTTTAATGCTGAGATTCTTGAATTACGTTCCAGGCTCGAAGCGCTTGGTGCAGAACTTGATCCCAAGCGGAAAGAGATCGAAAGCATTGCCAAGCAAACTGAAGACCTCAAAACAAAAGTTCAGGCGCAAGGCGGAACAGTGAATGAGCAAACCCGCGCTCAATGGATTGAACAGGGACAGGAATTGGAAAAGAAAGACAAGCGCCTTCGCGAAGATTACGAAGCTCTTGTGCAAAAACGCATGGCCGACGTCGCCACTCCGGTTTATACCAAAATTTCTGACGCGCTCAGCAAATATGCGCAAGCCCGTGGTATCGCTATCGTTATTGATGGTGTAGCTGCTCAAAACGGACAACTTTTGCTCTATGCCTTACCTTCAACTGACATCACTACAGATTTCATCAAGGAATATAATAAGGCGAATCCTGGCGCAGCGGCTCCCGCACCCAAAGCTCCTGCCAAGTAATTTCTATTTTTGATGCTAGATCAAGCAGTGAGTAGTAGCTAAAAAGTCTACTGCTCACTGCTTTCGTTTATAAGCCCTGATGACCCTCGTTGAGCTTTCCAATTTAATCGGGACACGATTGCAAGGTGACGCTGCATTGACAGTGGCGGGCGTTTCTTCGTTGAGTGAAACAGCAGCTTCAAAAGTCACTTTATTGGCTGATGCCGCACGCCTCGCACAACTGGATTCATACACTTCGATAGCTTTTATCGTCCCTGAAAAATTAGCCAGCCACGACGCCTTAGCAAACAAGAATTTATTGATTGCCAAAGATGCGAAGCTCGCCTTTGCCAGAGCGATCAATGTATTTCACGGACAACCTTCGCCGGTGCGCGGTGTGAGTGATGATCTAAAAATCGGGAATAACTCAACGATTGGCGATGAGTGTTCAATCCATCCGCGTGTGACGATTGGCTCCGATTGCATCATTGGGAATCGCGTGACTTTACATCCCGGAGTAGTGCTGGGTGATCGCTGCTTTGTTGGAGATGATTCCGTAATTTTTCCAAACGTCTCAATTTATGACGACTCAGAAATTGGAGCGCGTTGCCGAATCCACAGCGGAGTCGTGATCGGCGCAGATGGATTCAGTTTTACGCCTGACGAAGCAGGACATCAATATAAACTCTGGCAAGTCGGCAAAGTGATTATTGAAGACGAGGTAGAGATCGGTGCGAACGTTTGTATAGACCGCGCCGGCTTTGGCGTTACGCGAATTAGCCACGGCGCAAAATTCGATAACCTGATTCAGATCGGGCATAACTGTGAAATCGGAGAGGATAGCGTCGTCGCTGCCTTGACGGGTTTTTCGGGTGGCACTACAGTGGGGCGCAACGTCATCATCGCAGGGCAGGTCGGTACGAATCAGCATATTCACATTGGCGATCGTGCGGTTGTGACTGCACGCGCAGGTGTGACGAAAAGCGTAGATGCGGGAGCCATTGTTGGTGGCTTACCCGTGCAGGATCATCGCAAATGGCGCAGGCTGCAAGCACTCATTGCGAAATTACCGGAACTATTTGAACGAGTGAAAATACTCGAAAAAGAAAGGGAAGAAAGTCTATAGAGTCTATAGGCTTACGTTTATGGATATTGTCGAAATCCAATCATTGATCCCGCATCGTTATCCATTTTTATTAATCGATCGCGTGCTCGAAATTGAACCGCTGAAGCGCATCGTCGCGATTAAAAATGTAACGATGAATGAACCATTTTTTCAAGGACATTTTCCCGGTGCTCCGGTGATGCCCGGCGTCCTCATCATCGAAGCGATGGCGCAAGCAGGCGCAATTTTATTATTCCGCGAAGTCCCTGACCGCGAAAGCAAATTGATGTATTTCGCCGGAATCGAAAACGCCCGCTTCCGCAAACCTGTTGTTCCGGGCGATCAATTACGCTTTGAAGTTAACGTCCTCAAATACAAAATGGGCTTCTGCAAATTAGAAGGCAAAGCCTTCGTTGACGGCAAACTCGTCTGCGAAGCTACAGTCCAGTCCGCCGTTGCGGATAAACCGGGGAAGTAGTTCGCAGTTCGCGGAAGGGAAGTTCGCAGTAATTATGAACTGTATTTACTGCGAACCGCGAACTAATAACTGCAAACTTCTTCGCTGCGAACCGTGAACTAACAACTGCGAACTTCTTCGCTGCGAACCGCGAACTAACAACTGCGAACTTTTCATGCTTCACCAGACCGCCATCATCAGTAACCAAGCTAACATCGGCAAAGATGTCTCCATCGGCCCGTATTCATTGGTCGGCGATCACGTCACGCTTCACGATGGAGTGAAAATTGCCGGACACGTTGTCATCGAAGGGCCGTGCGAAATCGGCAGCGGAACAGAAATTTTTCCCTTCGCTTCGATTGGTCAGCCGCCGCAGGATCTGAAATACGATGGCGAAGAAACCAGGCTCGTGGTTGGTGAGAGAAATGTGATTCGCGAATACGTCACCATGAATCGCGGGACGGCGGGCGGCGGCGGAATAACTACAATTGGCAACGATAATTTATTCATGGCGCAGGCGCACATCGCGCACGATTGTCATGTAGGTTCGAACATCGTTTTTGCAAATGCCGGAACACTCGCAGGTCACGTCGAAGTCAGTGATCACGCGACGATTGGGGCTTACAGCGCTGTGCATCAATATTGCCGCGTCGGTCGTCACGCCTTCGTCGGAGGCTTTTCGGTAGTCGTAAAAGATGCGCTTCCTTACGCAAGAACAGTAGGCAATCACGCCAGTTGTTATGGAGCCAACGCGATTGGCCTGCGCCGCAAAGGCTTCACCAACGAGGCCATTCGCCAAATTCAACACGCCTTTCATATTCTTCTGACTTCCAAGCTGAACACCTCCCAAGCCTTAGAAAAACTCAAAGCTGAAATGACCGGAATTCCTGAAGTGGATTACCTGATTGAATTTATTGAGACTTCTGAACGTGGCGTTGTGAAATAAAGCGGGAGTAATATTTTCAAGTCATTCCCTTTGTTTAAATACAGCCACGAACTCCGAAAAAAAGAAACTTTCCTCTGTTGTCGTCGTGGTATAATTCCCCCATCAAAATTCGGCCCCTTGCTAATTATTCCATCGTCTTTGATTGAAAGGGACAACGATGATCTCAGCGCGAACAGTCAATCTCATAATTCTTACAGCCATTTTGGTTTTCGCAGGTGCAAACGCTTCAGCACAACCAACTCCTATTGCCTTTAATTCAATTCCTCATCCGGCCTCAAAACTGAATACGCTGATCGGATACGGTTCAAAGCTCATTGCCGGAAATGTGGACGGCATTTTTGTTTCAGCGGACAATGGACAAACGTGGGTTGCTCAAAACGACGGGTTGCCCAGCCCCATCCAGATTTATCAGTTGGTCAGTTTGAATAATCTGATTTTTGCGGCGACGGACAAGGGAATCTGGAAATCCGACAACGAGGCGCAAGGCTGGAGCGATGTTGGCGCAGGAGTTCTAACGAATCAAGCTGTTTCGGCATTGTATGTTCTGGGCGAAAATATTTTTGTGGGGACTTCTTCACCAACTCCGCCTCCTGGGACTCCTGGGGATCGTTCAGGAAAACTAATGCGATCCTCTGATTTTGGGCAAAGCTGGAAACAGGTGAATGCTGGATTACCAGTATTCAATTTTGTCTCAAGTATTTCCTCAATTGGAAATACCATTCTTCTAGTAATTGACAATTATCCATACGCACTTTTTAAGTCGAGCGATAATGGTAACTCCTGGAGAAGAGGTGGAGAGCCAGGAAACAATGCAAAATTGAAAACTATCGCAACTTCTGGTCCAATTATTTTTGCAATCGGCTCGCATACTCCGGGCGCACGCCCCTATGCCGCTCGATGGTCTTCTTCAGATTTAGGAGATTCGTGGAAGTTTATAGAGGAAAGAGGAGGACCATCTTATCTTCCCGTCTTTTGGAGTTTAGTAGTATCTGGGAGTAGTTTATTTTATTGCTATCAACAAAGTCCATTCTCACCCGGAAGTAACCCTTATTCAAGTTTTGAAGGCGTTTTCTACGCGGAAAAGACATCAATAGCCGACTATAAAGGCAGATACGACAGGGTTTTTTTAGTCAATGAGAAAATTTACCTGACAAAAGCTGAAATATATTTGGATACGCTCTTTGATCTCCTTCAAAGCAATAAAAAAGTCCTGACTCCTGCTGCCACAATCGTTTCCGCCGCCAGTTACCAACTTACCTCGTTAGCGAGTGAGAGTATTGGTTCGGTGTTTGGCACTGGGATGGCGTTGACTACTGCCGCTGCCGCTGGAATGCCTTCGACCAGCCTTGAAAATGTTTCTGTATTCGTGAGGGATAGCGCGGGGACTGAAAAGCCTTCGCCACTTTTTTATGTTTCCCCGACGCAAATCAATTTTCAACTTCCGGCTGGGCTTGCTGGCGGCATGGGTATAGTGACCGTCAAGCTATACAATCAAATCGTAGCAAGTGGATTAATTTTAATTGCGAATACTTCGCCCGGTTTATTTTCCGTCAACCAGACTGGAGAGGGCTTCGCCGCCGCTACGGTGCAAAGAGTTGCAGCCAACGGAGACGTGAGCTTTCAACCCATCGCGCAATATGATTCCAGCGTGCAGAAATTCATCCCGATTCCTATCAATGTGCAGTCAGGCACAGATCAAGCCTACTTAAACCTGTACGGTACAGGCATTCGGGGGCGCAGCGAGATTGCGAATGTAAAAGCGACAGTAGATGGAATTGACGTTCCCGTTTCGTATTCTGGATCGCAGGGAACATTTCTCGGAGTTGATCAGGTCAACGTTCTGTTGCCATCCAGTCTGGCAGGCAAAAAAGAAGTAAGTGTGTTTTTGACCGTAGATAATGAAGTCGCCAATCCCGTTAAAATTTTCATTCAATAGGATCGAAGAGCGCGATCTTCCGATTAAAAATTAATACTCCCCACGTAAGCCTTGCGGGTTTTTCTCACCTGTATAATCATTCCTTCATCAGGTAAATTTCGAACGAAAATTTTTTCAGGAAAAACTATGCTTACTCTTTTTCGCAAGCTTTTGGTGTTTGTTTTTGTGTTTGGATTCGCGCTCGCAGTTGCTGCGCAAAAGCGTCCGCTCACGCATCAGGATTATGATTCGTGGAAGTCAATTCAGGCTCCGCAGATTTCGCGCGATGGCAAATGGGTTGCGTACGCGCTCAGTGAACAGGACGGCGACGGCGAAATTATTGTCCGCAATATTGCGTCTGGAAATGAATGGAAGTCGCTACGCGGTTATCGTCCGCCCACGCCTCCGCCCGATCCGTCTGATCCTGTTCCGCAAGGAAATTTTTTAGCCAATGCACGCTTGTTGCGCCCTGTGTTTACAGCCGATTCGCGCTTTTTAGTATTTACGATTGAGCCAACCAAAGCTGAATTTGCACAGGCGAAAAAAGATAAAAAGAAACCGGAAGATATGCCGAAAAATTCGCTTGGAATTTTTGATTTGAGTACCGGACAAATCACGCGCATCGAACGCGTAAAATCTTTTCAAGTTCCCGAAGACGGCAACGGCTGGGTCGCGTACCAACTCGAAGCGAAGCTCGAAGAGAAAAAAACAGAAGCTCCAATTGAAGCTCCAAAACAAAATGATGACGCCGAAGATTTTCAGCGTGGACGCGCAGCTGCTGCAACAGGCAGCAAGAAAAAAGAATTCGGTACAGATTTAATTCTTCGAAATTTAAGTGATGGCAAAGAGCGTACGTTTTCTGATGCGCTGGATTTCAGCTTCAGCAAAGACGCGAAAACATTGGTCTTCACTGTTGCCGCGAAGAAGGAAGAGAGCAATGGAATTTTTATCGCGACGCCTGGCAATGAAGGGGCTCCGGTTGAGTTGCTGGCGGGCAAAGGAAAATATTCGAAACTCACGTGGGACGAAGATCAAACGCAGCTCGCCTTCATCAGTGATCGTGATGATTCTGTCGCAAAGCAGCCAAAGTATAAAGTTTTCCACTGGACTCGCAGTAGCAGTGGAAAAGCTGTGGAAATTGACGCCAACCTTCGTGCAGATTTTGTGATTAGCGAAACTGCTGGAATTAATTTTTCCCAAGACGGTGCGCGATTATTTTTCGGAACTGCGCCTCCGCCTGAACCGGAAAAAGATGCCGAAGCCGATGCCAGCAGCGATGATAAAGTTGGTGTAGATTTATGGCATTACAAGGATGATTACATTCAGCCGATGCAAAAGGTGCGCGCCGCCGCAGATCGTAATCGTTCTTATCGCGCTGTCTATCACATCAAGGAAAAGAAATTTCTTCAACTCGCCGATGAAACTTTGCAAAACATCAACGCGTCAAATGATGGACGCTTAGCAATTGGCACAGATGATCGCGCCTATCGCACGATGACCGGATGGGAAACATTCGGCAGCATCAACGATGTCTATTTGGTCAATACAACTGATGGCACGCGGCGTTTGCTCAAACAAAAAAGTGAAGGCGCCGTGTCGTTTTCTCCGCAGGGAAAATACGCGCTCTATCACGACAACAAAGACTGGCACAGCATCAACCTAGCCGACGGTAAAGACACGAATTTGACCAAAAGTTTAGGTGTGAATTTTTGGCGCGAAGATTTCGATCAACCTGCGATAGTTCCGCCGTATGGTTCTGGAGGTTGGACGAAGGATGACAAATACGTTCTGCTTTACGATCAATACGACATTTGGCAGGTCGCGCCCGACGGCAGCGGCGCGAAAAATTTGACCGACGGTATTGGTCGCAAAGAAAAAATTCAGTTGCGTTATGTGCGCCTCGATACTGACGAAAAATTTATTGATCCGACCAAATCATTGTTGCTGAGCGCAGAAAATTTAGAAACGCGCGACAGCGGTTTTTACCGCGACAAAGTTGATGGCGGTCAGCCGGAAAAATTATTGATGGCGGCGAAAAATTTCAGCAATCCAACCAAAGCAAAAAATGCTGATGTATTGCTGTTCACGGCTTCGCGCTTTGATGAATTTCCTGATTTGCAAATCGCGGATGCAAATTTCAAAAGGCAAACAAAAATCAGCGACGCAGGCGCGCAAAAAGAAAAGTTTTTGTGGGGAACTTCAGAGCTGGTGCGCTTCAAAAATACTGACGGCGTACCCTTGAGCGGGATTCTCATCAAGCCTGAAAATTTCGACCCCGCGAAAAAATATCCGATGATCGTGTACATCTACGAAAAGATGACGAACACGCTGCACAACTTCACGAATCCGACGGTGACGAATTCGATCAACCGCACGTTTTATGCGAGCAACGGCTATTTAGTATTTTTGCCGGACATCGTTTACACGACGGGCTATCCAGGCGACAGCTCGATGAAATGTGTGATGCCCGGCGTGCAGGCCGTAGTTGATAAAGGCTTCGTGAATGAAGCCGCGATTGGCATTCAAGGTCACAGTTGGGGCGGCTATCAAATTGCATATATGGTCACGCAAACGAATCGTTTCAAAGCCGCCGCTCCCGGCGCAGTCGTAGCGAACATGACCAGCGCGTACAGCGGCGTTCGTTGGGGAACAGGATTGTCGCGGCAATTTCAGTACGAACATTCGCAGAGCCGCATCGGCGGAAATTTGTGGGAATACCCGATGCGATTTTTAGAAAATTCGCCGATCTTTCACGCGGATAAAATTAATACGCCATTGCTGACAATTCACAACGATGCGGACGACGCAGTGCCGTGGTATCAAGGCATCGAATTTTATTTAGGATTGCGGAGACTCGGCAAAGAAATCTACATGTTTTCGTACAACGGCGAACCACACAATTTGCGTCGCCGCGCGAACCAAAAAGATTATACGAGAAGGATGCAGGAATTTTTTGACTACGAATTAAAAGGCGCCACGAAGCCTGAATGGATGGAAAAAGGCATTCCGTATTTGCAGCGCGAGAAGGAAAAAGAAAAATATAAAACCGCGAGTGATGCGAAGTAACGCGGCAGCGTTTGGAGTGCGACGACTTGTCGTCCGCTTTGGTAGAGGTTTTCATCGCTGTGGATTCGTGATGTACGTCAATACCAAAGCTACGCCAAGCCGTCGCACTCCAAACGCTCCGCGCTAATGATGGTAAGCTCAGCCGTGATATTCCGGTTTTCCCACGAAGATTTTCTTCCACTTCGGCAATTGCTCCCATGCCGCCAATGCCGTCTGATAGCGTTGCACCGTTTCCTGACTGCGCTGAAATTCGCGTCCTGGATCAGCGTCAGGATGCGGTTGCGGAATGTCTACTTTGCTTTCATTTCTCTGTTGCCCTGACCCACCACGCATGATTGCCAGATTATAGCGCAATTTTTCCGCATCCGGCGATTGAATCTCTTCGTGAATCTGCAACGCTTGCATCGTCAACTCAACCCCATTCGCTTTGTCACCTAAGTCATCATAAGCGTTACCAAGATTGCCGAGCCAATTGCCTTCACCACACCGATCGTTGATCTCACGCGAGATGACTAACGCTTGCTCGTAATACTCAATCGCACGATGCACTTCACCGAGAGAATAGTAAACGTAACCAAGACTGCCAACGTACTTGCCTTCGCCACGGCGATTATTAGTCTCATGCGAGATGACTAACGCCTGCTCGTAATACTCAATCGCACGATGCGCTTGTCCAAGGTCGCGGTAGGCAATACCAAGATTGCCGAGGTGATTGCCTTCGCCATGGCGATCATTGATCTCACGGGCGATGACTAACGCTTGCTCGTAATATTCAATGGCGCGAGGCACTTCACCGAGGTCACTGTACGCGTTACCAAGATTGCCGAGGTGATTGCCTTCGGCACGGCGATCATTGATCTCACGGGCGATGACTAACGCCTGCTCGTAATATTCAATGGCGCGAGGCACTTCGCCGAGGTTACAGTACGCGATACCAAGATTGCCGAGGGCAGCACCTTCGTCACGACGATCATTGAATTGTCGGAAGATGACTAACGCCTGCTCGTAATATTCAATGGCGCGAGGCACTTCGCCGAGGTTACGGTACGCGTTACCAAGATTGCCGAGGGCAACACCTTCGCCATGACAATCATTGATCTCACGAGAGATGACTAACGCTTGCTCGTAATACTCAATGCAGCGATGTACTTCGCCGAGGCTTATGTACGCGCTACCAAGATTACCGAGGTGAACACCTTCGCCACGACGATCATTGAATTGTCGGGCGGCTTTTATTCCGGCTTCGTAGAAAGG
The DNA here is from genome assembly GCA_043736395.1 of Blastocatellia bacterium. Lineage (GTDB taxonomy): Bacteria > Acidobacteriota > Blastocatellia > RBC074 > RBC074 > JAFDVL01. The sequence continues at coordinate 15,921 of JAYTCQ010000350.1, forward strand.
GATTTGTTCGCGTGGAGTCAGGCGAAGGTGCAACAAATCAGGAAAATTCCCAGAGTATTGCCCGCAAAGCTCGGCGGCTTCGTCGTCGGTTTGGTTTGCCGTCCATTGTTGCCCCGCGAAGATATTCAGGCGTTCCAATTCAAAGCGGGCGATGCCTTGTTGAAGTAATTCGCTGTCGCCGGATAGATAGTTATTATCGGCGGCGCTTGCCAGAGCAAGATAATACTGAGCAAAGCGCAGATGTGCGTCGCGGCTTTCGAGGGCATTGTTTTTGGCAAAGACGCGCACGAGATCGTGCAGATAAAAGCGTTCACGTGTGGAGTTGTAAACGACCAGACTGCGTTTGCCTAAATCATCAAGCAACGTATTTTCTTCATCTTCGCAAATCACCTCAGCCGCATTCGCATCAAAAGTAGCCGGAAAGACCGACAGATTGCGCAGGGCTTGTTGTTGCGCTTCGTTCAATCCCTGATAGCTGATGTTGAGTGACGCTGTGACGTTCAGGTTTTTATATTCCAGACTGGCGCGGTCAATTTTTTCCAGTAACCGGTTTTTCTCTGCTGCCAAATCTTCTGCTAAATTTTCCGGCGACAGGCGCGGTTTGTCGCGCAGATATGCGCCGATAGCTTCGATGGCTAAGGGCAGGTATCCGCACAACTCGACAATGGATTTAGCGGTGTCGTCAGAAACGCGCGGCGCAAAATTTTGCAGCATCTTGACGGCTTCAGGTTCACTGAGTTCGTCCAGATCAATGACTTCGCCGTAGTGAGATTTGGCTTCGCGCGAAGTGATGAGCAAGGCGCAATCGGGCAGGCGTTCAAATGAACTGATTTGATCGGGATGGTTGATGTTGTCCAGAATCAACAAAGCGCGTCGTCCGCTGAGCACGGCGCGGTACTTGCTTTTCAGCATTGCATCGTCGTCATCCTTGAGCGATGCGTTGCCACCAAAATCGTTGATACACCTTACCAGCGCGTCTCTGGCATCAAGACGAATTTCTGATTCGCCTCTGAAATTCAGCATCCATTGATCGGTGAAATGTTCGCGGAGTTCGTGGGCGACTTTGAGCGCGAGTTCCGATTTGCCAATGCCGCCCATCCCTTTGACGTTACAAATCGCTGCATGTCCAGAAGTGGTAAGAGCCGCGACAAGTTGCGCAATTTCGCGTTCGCGTCCGACGAAATTAGGGCTGGGGTCAGAAACCATGACGTGCTTGGGCGGTAGTGGAAGATAGGTTTTTTTGATGACCTTATTTCCATCGCCGGTAATGATTATTGTGTCAGTAGCATCGCCTTCGATATGGACATTGCGATTGCCCATATTAGACAAAGATTCGTTGGGTTGTGTGTTGGACATACAATCTCCAAGTGAGAAGCTTCGGGGAAAATTGTCTCGTAGATAACAGGTGTCAAGAGTACAAGACTTCCGCTTGCTTCGTGCTGAAGACAAGCTGAAGGCTTGTACTCTTGACGCCTGTATTTCAGCGGCTTTGGTTATTTGGACGGTTCGATTTTGTTTTTATTTCCGGTAATTATCGTACCGGAATTACTTCCGCCAATGCTCACATTTCTATCGCCAGATTGAGTCACGCTCGGTTGTAATTGCCGGAACTCTTGCAGCAACTCAGGGTGCGCGTCGAAAACTTTGGCTAATTCTTCCTGTAAAATTGTAGCGCGACCGACCGATTCCGGGTTGCTTTCCAATTGTTTTGCCGCCTCGACCGCTTCGGCATCGTCTAAGACACGCACAAAATATCTGGTAACGAAGTCTTTTCCCTTTTCGGTGATTTCGCCAAACAATTTTTTCGTGATTTCACCAATGACAGTGTCTCCGGCTTTGCCGAGAATGTACGACGCGACGGTTGGCAGCATAGGTACGAGCGGTGCGAGCGATTCGATACTCATAAAATAAATCTCCCCTTTGATTGTGGTTGCTTTCGGCGGCTTACCCATCAATAAATAAATGGCTTCGCGTGTTGCGTAAAGGTACTGCTGAGTCTGTGAATAAGCACGGCGATTGTATGCAATTACGGTGATGCAAGGCAAGAAAATATAAGATAACGTAGCAGGAATTCTCAACTTGAAAAATGTATTCCGATCGCGAAAGCTAGCGTGAAGCAAAACTGAAATTTATTAAGGGTAAGATGATGTGGGGTGTATTAGGCTAAATCAAAAAAATCCAGTAAAATCATTTTTTCTGTGAACAAAACGCCAGCCTACTGCATTTTTAGTAAAGATAGTTCTAAAATCAACCTCGCTCGTAGTAGATTCGGATGGGTGCTGTATTCGTTGAGACTGGCGTATCGCGCAGGCTTGACCGCTCTGGCAGCCGAACGTTTGGCGCATATTCTTAGCGAACGTTCGGCGTTGTCGTCATTCCAAACAGCACGTTCCGGCAGGTAGTTTTCTATGCAATATTCTCGTACAGATTATATGGCTTTTTTGTTGTGCTTGCTCTTTGTCAATTACGCATTCGCACAATCTCTCGCTCCCAAATTCGATGTGGCTCAGGTAGATCGCTCTCGCGTTTTGCAGACCGCAAAGCTATATTTGACCGAGGCTCCAACCACGATCACGGCGTCAAAAAGTCCGCGCAGTGCAGGCGGTCTGCACGATTTTTTTTCTGAAGGTGATTACTGGTGGCCTGATCCAACCAATGCTGACGCGCCTTATATTCAGCGCGATGGCATGACGAATCCTGACAATTTCACCGATCATCGGAAATATCTGATGCGGCTGAGCGTGCAGGTTCCGGCGCTGGCGGCGGCGTGGAAGCTGACGAAAGACAAACGCTTTGCGCAACACGCGGCGAAACATTTGCGTGCGTGGTTTCTGGATGAAGCGACGCGGATGAATCCGCACCTGAAATTTTCGCAAGCGATCAAAGGCCGCTTCACCGGACGCGGCATCGGCATTATTGACACGATTCATCTGGTCGAAGTCGCTCGCGCCATTGAAGTGCTGGAAAACTCAGGTACATTGTCGAAAGCCGAACTCAACGGCGTCAAAAAATGGTTCGCTGATTATTTGCAATGGATGACGACGCATCGGTACGGCATTGATGAGCGTGAGGCCAAAAACAATCACGGCACGTGTTGGGTGATGCAGGTCGCAATGTTCGCCCGGCTGACAGGCAATCAGGAGTTGCTGCAATATTGCCGCGAACGTTTCAAAACCGTGCTCGTGCCGGGGCAAATCGAAATAGACGGCAGCTTTCCGTTGGAAATGCGGCGCACAAAACCTTACGGCTATTCGCTGTTCAATCTGGATGCGATGACGACGATTTGCCAGATTCTTTCGATTGCGCAAGACAATCTGTGGATGTTTGAAACAGCGGATGGACGCGGCGTGCGCAAGGCCGTAGCGTTTATGACACCGTTCATTCGTGACAAGAAAAGTTGGCCGCTGAAACCGGATGTGATGTACGACGCGGATTGGCCGATGCGTCACAGCAGTCTGTTATTTGCAGGCCTCGCGTATGACAAACGCGATTATCTGACTTTGTGGCAGACACTGAAATCTGATTCGGCTGTAGAAGAAGTAATTCGCAATTTTTTCATTCGTCAACCTGTGTTGTGGTGTCCGTAAAACGGTGGCGACTGATCCCCAAAATTTCGCTGGTGTAGCTTGGGCTAAAGTTACTTTTCAAATCTAATTATGCACATAAAACAAACCTCTTTCCTGATGATGTTCGCGCTCTTTCTGTGCGCTGTTTCGGTTACGAACGCACAGCAAAAGCCGAATACAAAACCGAATGTCCTATTCATTGCCGTAGACGATTTGCGCACTGAATTTGGCGCGTATGGGAGCAAATATATTCATGCGCCGAATCTTGATCGGTTGGCAAAACAAGGCGTGACGTTTACCCGCGCTTATGTCCAGCAGGCGGTCTGTTCGCCTTCGCGTTCCAGCTTTTTGACCGGCACGCGGCCTGACACGACGAAGGTGTGGGATCTGGTCACGCACTTCCGCACGGCTTTGCCTGATGTAGTCACGTTGCCGCAACTCTTCAAAAACAACGGCTATTTTGTGCAAGGGATGGGCAAGCTTTATCACGGCGGCTACGACGATCCGCAATCGTGGTCGGTGCCGTGGGGTACGCCCAAGGCTGTCACGTATGGCTTACCAGAAAACGAAGCGCGGCAGAAAGCAAGCCAGCAGGCGCGCAGGCAACAACAGGAAGGCGGCGGCAATGAAGATGGAACCAGAGGTCCCGCGTTTGAAGGCGCAGACGTGCCGGACAATACCTTTCAGGATGGCAAGGTAGCGGAGTTGGCGATCAAGACGCTGCGCGAAATGGCGAAAAAAGATCAGCCGTTCTGGCTGGGCGTAGGCTTCATCAAACCGCACCTGCCATTCGTCGCGCCCAAGAAATATTGGGATTTGTATGATCCGGCGAAAATTCAACTCGCGCCGAATCCGTTCCGCGCCAAAGATGCGCCGGAATATGCCGTGCAGCCCGGCGGTGAATTGCGCAATTACCAGGACATTCCCAAAGGCCCGATTCCTGATGATCTGGCGCGGCAACTCAAACACGGCTATTACGAGGCGATCAGTTACACAGACGCGCAACTCGGCAAGCTGTTGGACGAACTTGACCGTTTGAAACTGCGCGACAATACGATCATCGTGCTGCTCGGCGATCACGGCTGGAAGCTCGGCGAACACGGCGCGTGGTGCAAACACACCAATGTCGAAAACGATACGCATGCGCCGTTGCTGATTTCTGCGCCGGGATTGAAAACCGCTGGCAGCAGCAATGCCGCGTTGGTCGAATTTGTAGACATCTATCCGACGCTCGCCGAACTTTGTGGATTGTCGTTGCCAAAGCACCTCGAAGGCACGAGCCTGGTTCCGCTGCTGAGCAACAAAGTGAAAGCCGTGAAGACCGCCGCGTTCAGTCAATACCATCGGGTAAGCAATAAACAAAAACTGATGGGCTATACGATGCGCACCGAACGGTATCGCTTCACACGCTGGGTTCATCGCGACGATCATTCGAAAGTTGATTCCATCGAACTTTATGACGAGCAAACTGATCCGCAGGAAAATGTGAACATCGCCAAAGACCCGAAGAACGCTGCCCTCGTAGCGAAATTGACGGATGAATGGATGAAAGGCTGGCAGGGAGCGAAAGTGAAATAATGAAAATAAATTTAATCAAAATATATCGCTTTTCGGTCTTGTTGGTGCTATTGGGCTGCACCTGTTTTTCTGCCGCCGCGCAAACCACTCGACCCAACATCATCTTCATTCTCGCGGATGATTACGGCGTGGGCGAGGTCAGTGCTTACGGCGCGGACAATTACAAGACGCCAAACATTGATGCGCTGGCGAAAGGCGGCACGCGCTACACGCATGCCTATACGCCATCGCTGTGCGGGCCTTCGCGCGCGACGTTGATGACGGGGCGTTATCTGTTTCGCACCGGTGCGACCAATCAGGATGCCACCGGACGCTTCACGCCTGAAGCGGAAACGATGATGCCGAAGATTCTCAAGACGGCGGGCTACGCTACGGCGGCGGTGGGCAAATGGGGGCAGCTTCCATTGGGGCCGGGCGATTTCGGCTTTGACGAATATCTGAAATTTCAAGGCAGCGGCGTTTACTGGAACACACAGGACAAAGGCAAAACGTATCTCGTGAATGGGAAGAAAACGGAACTGCATGACAAGGAATACTTGCCCGATGTGATGCACAAATTTGCGACCGATTTCATCACGAAAAATCACAACAAGCCGTTTTATCTTTACTACTCAATGTCGCACGTGCATGCAGAAATTCTGCCTACGCCGGATAGCGCGCCGGACAGTAAAGATATTTATGCGGACAATGTAACTTACATGGACAAGTTGGTGGGCAAGCTGGTGGCCGAGCTTGATCGTCAGAAGTTGCGCGAAAAAAACTTGATTGTTTTTTTTGGCGATAACGGCACGGCGAACCCGCGCGCGAACCGCGCTACGATTGGTGGCCGTCGGCTGGATGGCGCGAAAGGCTCGATGCAGGAAGGCGGCAATCTGGTGCCGTTGATCGTTAACTGGGCTGGCGTCACGCCTGCCGGAAAAGTCCGCGCCGACATGATTGATTCGTCCGATTTCGTCCCGACGTTCGCGGAACTGGCAGGCGCGAAATTGCCCGAAAAGAAAATCATTGATGGTCGCAGTTTTGTGGCTTCGATACGCGGTGAAAAGAAACAGGCGCGCGACTGGGTTTTTCTGCAACTCGCGGACAAATGGTATACGCGGGATGCGGGCTGGAAGCTGACGCAGGCGGGTGAACTCTTTGATATGAGCGACGCGCCGTTTGCTGAAAAGCTGGTGGCCGCCGATACCAAAGACGCGGCAGCGCTGGCTGCGCGCAAACGCTTGCAGACCGCGCTTGATCAATTGAATCCGGCGGGCGGCATTTTGGATGATGGCGATGGCACAGGCCGACACGCCAACAAGCAACAGAAGAAGAAAGAGAAATAAAAGAAACGCTATGCAAAAACGAACGCTTCTGCTTTTTTTAAGCATTCTCCTGATCCTGCTGGTCGTGGGAGCCTGGCAGATAACGGGATCCCAGCTTCACACGTCGCAAGCGGAGACAAAAGGAACCGTTCGCTTTCAAATGGATGCCTGGGCGGATAACTGGTTTGCCGCCTATTTGGGTGAAAACCTGCTGGTGGAGGATTCCGCTCCGATCACTACCGAACGCTCCTTCAATGCAGAAACGGTTACGTTCAAAGCTGACTATCCGCTGCACCTGAACTTTGTGCTCAAGGATTTCAAGGAAAACGATTCGGGGTTGGAATACATCGGGAAACCACGGCAGCAGATGGGCGACGGCGGTTTTATTATGCAATTGACCGACTTGAACACAGGCAAAGTCGTGGCGGTTACCAATGCGAATTGGACTTGCACAGTGATTCATACAGCGCCGCTTGATCCCGCGTGTGCCAAAGAAACCAAGCCCGTGGCAGGTGTCGCGCCGTGTACGTTTCGCGCTTTAGCCGAGCCGACCGGGTGGAAACTTATGGGCTTTGATGACAGTCAGTGGAAGGCAACGACGATTCATTCCGCCACTGCCGTCGGCCCGAAAGGTGGTTATGGGCAAATCAAGTGGGACGCCAATGCCCAATTCATTTGGGGCCCCGATTTGAAAGCTGACAACACCGTGCTTTGCCGCGTTACAGTGAATGAACCAAAGAAATAAGCGACGGGAGCATGTACTATATGCGAGGCGGCCATTCTTGAGTTATCGAACAAATTTTCTGAGAAGCCACAACGGCGTATCAATGGCTTTGACTTTTTGCCTTGTGTTCGTCATCGCGATGGCACAGGCAACAGCCCAATCGTTGCCACGTGTCTTTTCGCTTGATCCGGCCAGCCTCAATCAGACGAAAGCGCGCATCGCCAAACAAGACAAAGCCTTGCAACCCGCTATGATGCGGTTGCGCAAAGAGGCCGACAAGGCGATGCTTGAAGGGCCATTCACCGTGACGAGCAAACAGCGCGTGCCGCCGAGCGGAGACAAGCATGATTACCTGACGCTCGCGCCGTATTGGTGGCCTGATCCAGCGAAACCTGACGGATTGCCTTACATCCGCCGCGATGGCGAAGTGAATCCTGAAAGTAGACGCGACACCGACAACGTTACCCTGAATGCAATGGCGAATGCGGTCGAGACTTTGTCGCTCGCGTATTACTTCACTGGCGAAGAGAAATACGCCGGACGCGCAGCTTTGTTATTACGCACGTGGTTCATTGCGAAAGATACAAAGATGAATCCGAATTACGAATACGCGCAAGCCGTGATGGGGCGAAACAATGGGCGCGGCGCAGGTTTGATTGATTCGCGAAAATTTATTCAAGTCGTAGATTCCGTTGGCTTGCTCAGCGATTCAAAGGCGTGGACGAAGCAGGATCAGCAAGGCGTGCAAGACTGGTTTCGTGCTTTCGTGAAATGGTTGCAGACCAGCGCGAACGGCAAAGATGAAGCGAGTGCGCGCAACAATCACGGCAGTTGGTTCGCCGCAGATTTAGCGGCTTTTTCGCTGTTCATTGGCGATGAATCTTTAACGCGCCAAACCGTTGAAGCGGTGAAAGCACGCATCGCGTGGCAAATTGAACCAGATGGACAACAACCGCTGGAACTCGACCGCACGCGTGGGATGAGCTACAGCTTATTCAACCTGAATGCGTTGCTCACGGTTGCCAGCATTGCTGAAAAAGTTGGCGTGGATTTATGGAGCTATCGGACGAAGGACGGACGCAGTATCAGAAAAGCACTGGAAAATTTGGCCCCGTTCGCCTTGGGTGAAAAAGAATGGACGCACCAACAAATTATCAAATGGTCGCCGGAAGAATATTTCACGATGGTGCGCAAGGTCGCGAGCAACTTTCAGGATGAAAATTTCAAAGCGCTACTGGCGAAAGTGCCAGCCGTAAATTCACAAGATCGCTCTGTTTTGTTGCACGGAGAAGGCAGCAAAAACGAAGCGAAGAAGTAATGAAAATAAATCGAACAATTCAACTGCTGAGAGTAATTTTTCTTGGTGCCTTGTTTCTGCCTGTCCTGGCACAGACGAAGCCGAACGTACTCTTTATTTCGATTGATGATCTGAACAACGATTTAGGTTGTTACGGCAACACGCAAGTCAAATCGCCGAACATTGATCGGCTAGCGGCGCGCGGCGTGCGCTTTGACAAAGCGTATGTGCAATATACGTTGTGCAATCCGTCGCGGGCTTCGTTTTTGAGCGGACGCAGGCCGGAACGAACGGGCATTTATGAATTGATAACGCCGCCGCGCAAGGCGATGCCTGATGCGGTGTTTCTGCCGCAACTGTTTCGACAGAACGGTTATTTCACGGCGCGTTACGGCAAGCTCTTTCACGAAGGCCGCGATGACAAAATGTCGTGGGATGTTTCAGAAAGCGTCGAATTCACCGACGCACAGGAACGCACGCTGCATCAAAAACGCTACGACAATCCGCCCGGCCAACGCACGCCTGATTGGACGCCGCTCGATACACCCGAAGAGCAAACGCGCGATGCCCGTATTGCCAAAGCGATTGCGCAGTTGATGGAAGAAAAGACCAAAGCAGGCAAGCCGTTCTTTCTCGCCGCCGGATTGAATAAGCCGCATCTGCCGTGGAATGTGCCGAAGAAATATTTCTCGCTTTATCAGGCGGCCAACATCAAGTTTCAACCTGACTTGCCGATGAGCAACATTCCTTCGGTGGCGCTGATGACAGAACTATTCGGCTCGCCGCAACCGGCGTCTCGCGCTGAAGCCATTGCCGCTTATTATTCCGCCATCACGTATATGGACACGCAAGTCGGCGTCTTGCTGAGCAAAATGGACGAGTTGAAATTGTGGGATAACACGATTGTTGTTTTGTTCAGCGATCACGGTTTTCACCTGGGCGATCACGGCGGATTGTGGGCGAAGCTCACGTTATTTGAGCAATCAACGCGCACGCCCTTGATTATTGCAGTACCAAACAGTAAACAAGCGGGCAAGGCGAGTACGCGCGTCGTTGAATTGCTTGATCTCTATCCTACGCTGGCTGAACTCGCTCATTTGACTGCGCCCTCAGATTTGGATGGGAAGAGTCTTGTGCCTTTGTTGCTGCAACCAAACCGCGCCTGGGATCGGCGCGCCTATACGATGGTCTTTCACGAAGTTGACGGCAAAAAAATTAAAGGCAAGTCCGTACGCGATGAACGCTGGCGCTACACCGAATGGGATGCGGGTCGCAAAGGCGTAGAGCTTTACGATCACAACAATGATCCACGCGAATTTAATAATCTGGCGAAGGATTCGCGCTATAAAAATATCGTGCTGATGATGGAACGATGGTTGCATCACATGCCACCACGCAGCGTGCCATCAGTAGGAAAATTATGAAGAAAATTTTTATCGTCCTGGCTTTGTTATGTGCATTGCCCAGTCTCAACACTTCGGCGCAACAAAGCGCAACTGCGCCACAAAAAATTCGTTTCGCAACGGAAATAGAAGCTTTTCTAAAAGCCGATCAGGAAAAGCCACCACCACAAAATTCGATTCTGTTTATCGGTAGCAGTATCTTTCGACGCTGGGAAAATTTGACAGAACAAATGGCTCCGCTGCCGGTTTTTAATCGTGCCTTTGGCGGTTCACAGACGCACGAAATTTTGTACTACATGGACAAGATCGTGTTGCCCTACAAACCAAAAATTATTGCGTATTACTGCGGCAGCAACGACATCAACGCGAACGTTACACCGCAACAAATTGCTCACAACTTCAACGAATTTGTTACCAGCGTTCACGCGCAGCTACCGAAGACCAAAATCTTTTATGTCACCATCAATCGTGCGCCACAAAAAATGGACAGATGGGCGCAAGTGGATGAGGCGAATTTACTTATCAAAACCTCTTGTGCTAAGAATAAACGGCTGGGATTCATTGATGTGAATACTGTGTTATTCGATGCGGTGGGCAAGCCCCGGATAGAATTATATTTGCCCGATAAATTGCATTTTCAAGAACCGGCCTATGTCGAATTCGCTGCCATCATTAAACCTTTTATTGCAAAAGCGTGGGGGAAAAAATAACGCCGCGCCCGGCAAGAACATTTGCACCAGAAACCTCTCAACTGGAGACTAAAGATGCAGACGAAGAACTATAAATCACTTCGCTGGTTGCTGTACGCAGTCTTGACCAGCTTTTTGCTCAGCGTAACTGCCTGAGCGCAAATTAAATCGAGCACGATCACCGGAACCGTGACGGACAGCGCGGGTGCGGAGATTCCTGGTGCGAACGAAAAAGAAAAATATAAAAAGGTTGGTGATACAAAATGAAAATTCGGCGTTTTATTACTTCGCACGTTTGGACACATAATCTTTCTATTGTTCGAATGCCCGCGGTAGTTTCAAGAATTTGAGAAGGCTCTGGTAATCTGGCGTGCGTGTGCGGTATCACTTAAAATCTAACGGCTGGTTAGTATAATATCAGGTAGTTTTAGTTCGGTATAAACCCCTACTGGTAAACAGATCGTATGGCGAATCTCTGGACGGCAAAGGAAGACGAAATCAGCGCAGCGGTTTCTCGGAGCCGCCGGGAATTCCTGCGTTCAGTCACTGGTGCTGCGCTCTATCGGCCTTCATTCAGTGTTTCCGCGCAGCCGTCTGCGTCCGGCCTGCTAAAGCCCGCGCAACGTGCAATCGTTGTGACCTTTGGCGGAGGCTGCCGCGATGAAGAAGTACTCACACCGATGGGTCAGCAAAACGTTCCCTATCTTCTCGGGGAACTGCTTCCGCAAGGGACATTTTTTACGCATGTTGAGAATCGCGGCATTCTGGGGCACTACGTCGCCACGGCCAGCCTGACAACGGGCGTCTATGAAACTTTCGACAATTTTGCCGCGGTTCCGCCGCAATCCCCGACGGTCTTTGAATACTTCCGCAAGGATTTGAAGCGTCCTTTGCACGATGCCTGGGTCGTCGCTCCCAGCAATGGTTTCAATCGCATTGGCAGCAGCGATGCACGCACTTTCGGGCCGGGCTATGGCGCGCAGGTGATCCTGCCCAAGCGTTTTCTCAAACAGGCTTTGGCTTCAAATACGACGGGCGATTATGCCCGTTTGTTGCAGGACAACTACGAGACGCCGCTGTTCAGTCCGCAAGTCGCGGAAAGCGGTCTTGTGCTCCCCGAATTTGCAGAGCTGCTCAATCTTTCGGTCAAGGATTTTGTCACGCAGGCGCTCACGCTTTCGAGTGCGGACGAGCTGTCGCTTTATGTAGCGAAGCGGCTCATGCGCCGCTATGCGCCGCGTCTGCTCTGGCTCACGCTGCACGATATGGATGTCGCCCATGCGGGCTGCTATTCGCTTTATATCGAAGGCATTCAACGCACTGACCGTCTGTGCCGCGAGATTTGGCGAACGATTCAAAGCGAGCCGGAGTATGCCGGTAAAACAGCATTATTTATCCTGCCGGATTTCGGACGCGATGCGGATGACAGCATCGGTGGTAACGGATTCCAGCACCATCGCACGGGCGACGCGCTGTCGC
>JAYTCQ010000351.1:0-19748 GCA_043736395.1 Blastocatellia bacterium
AGGGCGCCTTCACATTCGTAATTTATTTCGAAATTCTGCTTGATTCACTGGCGCCCTTACTGCGTGCGGGCTTCTGCATTCTACCCGCCAGAAACAGGAGGGAAGATCGCCAGTACGTCCCCTTCCTTCAGCAAATCATTTGGACGCGAATGCTCTTCATTAATAGCAAATAACAAACTGTTTCCGAAATCTTTCAGTGGTGGAAATTTGACTAATAAATCCTGAAAAGCTTGCGCGACATTTGCGGGCGAAGTTAATTCGCAATTAAACTCGTGTTGCCCAATTGCTTCACGACAAGCGCCGAAAAATAATACCTGTATTTTCATGTTTATCGGTTACCAGCCTGATAGATTCCCGTTTTCTGTGACATCACGTTCATCAGTTTTTCCGGTATACCTGAAGGGCAAGTTAGTGACATCTTCTAAAATATCATCATCCTTATTCCCCCGAAACCGCTGTGCTTCAATCAAAAAATTCTCAAAAATAATTCTGCCATCCCGGCTTTCAACGCGATGGTTCCAGTAATTATCCAATTGAAAATCCTGGAACGATTTTTCGATGTGGAATTGCACGGAATAAATTAACTGCTCCGCCGTTCGCCGCACCATCATCTGTTGTTCTGACAAATAACCACGCGCCAGCAACTTAAATCCATTTGGCAGATTCGCCAATTGCAATCCGTGATTTTGCCAGACGCGAAGCACTTTCGTATGCCGATGCGTCCGCTCAAATTCAGAATGAAAAGTGATGCCTTCGAAGATCGGATCAGCTTCGTCGGTGATGGTCACAAAACGGTATTGATATTCAATCTGGCGGTTAGTCCGGTGCTCACTCGGCAGTTTTTCATCCAAGGTCAGAATGCTTGATCCAAATGCTTGTCCAACCATTTGATGTCCGCCGCAAATGGCAAGTACCGGGACTTTTGTATTGAGAATAAATTTATTGAATTGCTCGAAGAGTGACGGCTCGTAGAAATCGAAATCTCGTAACGTCCCGCTCAACACAATCGCTTCAGCGCCGAATTCATTGACTAATTCTTCGGTCAGTTCCGAAAAATGAACACGTTTAATTTCTGGTTTCACAACTAAGCGGTGAATATTACTCTCAATATTTCCGAGGGCAAACCCGGCGATGCGGCGTTCCAGTTTTAACCATTTGTCGCCTTTGAAATCAGGCGCGCTCCGGGCAATTTCCGAATAATGCGATTCCTCGCCAACTAAGCTGTCAACGGTTATTACCCGAACAGCCTTGATGCGCGGCACAATTGGTTCATAAGAACAATATGAATTACGGACGATGTATGGTTGAAAGTTTTCAGGTGACATAAGCAGTATAATCAGAGCTATGCTCGATAAATGATCAACGAAACTCTCGTCATAATTTAAGCCAATCGGGCTGTTTGTCAAAGCCCCCGCCAATAGTTACTATATCTATTTATCTAAATAAACAGAATTATACTGATTCATTACTATGTCGAACGAAGAAGCAATTATTGTCCGCGGCGCGCGTGTCAACAACCTCAAAAACATTAATTTTCAAATTCCATTTAATTCATTAACCGTCGTGACAGGCGTCAGCGGTTCGGGAAAATCCTCGTTAGCTTTTGATACCGTGTACGCGGAAGGGCAGCGGCGATATGTCGAATCGCTCTCCGCCTACGCCCGTCAATTTTTGGAGCGAATGGAAAAGCCTGATGTGGATGAAGTCTTAGGGATTTGTCCTGCCGTCGCCATCAGTCAGAAAAATTCAACCAGAAATCCACGATCAACCGTGGGGACGCAAACAGAAATCTACGATTATTTGCGTTTACTTTTTGCCAGAGCTGGGAAGACGATTTGTTACAACTGCGGGGCAGAAGTGAAACGCGACAGCCCGCAGGCCATCGCAGATAGAATTCTGAGGGAGCCGGAAGGAACAAGATTTTATGTGCTTTTTCCGCTGCTTCAGAGCGCGACAAAAGCGGAAAAACCAACCAAAGCGAAAAGTAAAAAGAAAGCCGCAGGCGATCAACTAAGCTTGCAGGCGCAGTTGATGAGCCTGATGCAACGCGGCTTCACTCGATTGTTTGATGCCTCGTCCAATGAAATAGTTGAGCTTACTTCGCCCGATAGTTTTACGAAAAATTCTTTTGATGAAGTGTTTGTTTTAGTGGATCGAATGACGGTCAACCACGAGAGTTTGACGCGCTTAGTTGATTCACTGGAAATCTGTTTTGTCGAAGGCAGTGGGAACGCGATCATTCATTTGTTCAGGGAAGAAGGTGTTCAGCGGTTGAGCTTTTCTGAGAAATTCGCCTGTAAAAATTGCCAGATTGAGTACGTGATTCCAGAGCCGCAACTCTTCAGTTTTAATAATCCTTATGGCGCATGTCCGACCTGTCAGGGCTTTGGGAATACGATAGGGCTGGATATGAATCTCGTGATTCCTGATAAAGATTTGGCGTTAGCGGCAGGCGCGGTGGAAGCATTCACAAAGCCACAATTCGATTGGTGGATGCCGAAATTAATCGCTTTTTGCCATGCTGAAGATATTCCGATGGGAATTCCGTATCGCGATTTAAGTCCGGCGCATCAAAAGTTGATCGAAGAAGGAAAGGGCAAATTTGTTGGTGTTCGCGGTGTGTTTGCCTGGATGGAAACCAAGAAATACAAAATGCATGTGCGCGTCTTTCTTTCAAAATATCGCGGCTATACGCTTTGCGGAGATTGCCACGGAGGGCGTCTGCGCAAAGAGGCGCAAAGCATCAAAATTGGAGATTTATCATTGCCCGAAGTGTGCGCGATGCCGATCAAAAACGCGCAGGTATTTTTCGCAAGTCTCGAATTAACTGAAGAGCAAAGAGCGATTTCCGACCGTGTCCTGATTGAAATCAAACAGCGCATTAAATTTTTGATTGATGTCGGATTGGGTTACTTAACCTTAGCGCGACTGGCGGCGACATTGTCAGGCGGTGAGGCACAGCGGATTCAACTCGCGACAAATCTCGGCGCTTCGCTGGTTGGCGCACTGTATGTGCTTGATGAACCGAGTATCGGATTACATCCGCGCGATTCTGAACGGCTAATTAATTTACTCAAAAATCTTAGAGATATTGGGAATACAGTTTTAGTCGTCGAACACGAATCAGAAATGATGCGTGCGGCAAATTACGTGATAGATATTGGGCCGGGCGCGGGTGAGCTGGGCGGGCAGGTGATTTATGAAGGCGATTTTAAAGGATTATTGGCAGCTCCGAATTCTTTGACGGCAAAATATTTACGAGGTGACGCGCAGATCAAATTGCCGATCGAACTGCGAACACCGAACAAGAAAAATATTCAAATCAAGGGGCTTCGTGAACATAATCTCAAAGGATTCGATGTAGAAATTCCGCTGGGGATGCTGGTCTGCGTGACGGGTGTCAGTGGATCAGGGAAATCTACGTTGGTGCATGATTGCCTGTACGCTGGAATAAAATCTGAGCGCGGAGATTGGCGCGGGCAAGTCGGGGAATTTAAAACAATTGATGGCGGGCATTTTGTAGATGATGTGATCCTCGTAGATCAATCGCCGATTGGACGCACGCCGCGTTCAAATCCGGTCACATACATTAAAGTTTATGATGCGATTCGTGAGGCCTTTGCCGAAACTACAGAGGCTAAAAAAAGAGGTCTGACGCCAAGCCATTTTTCATTCAATGTGCCCGGCGGACGCTGCGATGTTTGCGACGGTGATGGAACCGTCACGGTAGAAATGCAATTCCTTGCGGATGTGGAATTGCTCTGCGAAGAGTGCAAGGGGACGCGCTTCAAGCAATCCATTCTGGATGTGAAATATCGCGGAAAAAATATTCATGAAGTTCTGAATCTAACGGTTCGTGAAGCTTTAAGTTTTTTCTCACACGTCAACCGGATTGCTTCAAAATTGAAAGTGTTAGAGGAAGTCGGACTTGGATATTTACGGCTCGGGCAATCCGCGACGACGCTGTCGGGAGGGGAGGCGCAACGCGTCAAGCTGGCTTCATATTTATCCAAGCGTGCTGGTGAAGGCTCGTTATATATTTTTGATGAACCGACGACGGGGCTTCATTTTGACGATATTAATAAATTGTTATCAGCCTTCCGAAGATTGATCGAAGCAGGCAGTTCATTGGTCGTCATCGAGCATAATATGGATGTGATCAAGACAGCGGATTGGATTATTGACCTGGGGCCGGAAGGCGGTGATGAAGGCGGAAAAATTGTGGCTACCGGGACGCCGAAAGATGTGATGAAAGTGAAGGGATCGTATACAGGAAAGTTTTTGAAGGATTATTTGAAAGTGAAGAATAATGGGAAAAGGGGGCAGGAAAAAATTGTTGACCAAGAAAAAAAATGACTTCGAATTGCAGAACTGTTTCTGTAGAATTTTTCCTGCCCCCTTTTCCCCTGTCAGTTTCTTAAAATTTTCTTTCATTTCTCTATTAACCAAATTGCGGTAAACTATGCATGCTGCTTGGAATTATTCAAAATGAATTGAGGAAACTGTATGTTCCGCTTTGATGCTTCAAAAAAAGTTAATCTTTGTGATGGATTTAATCGTCGCGATTTCCTTCACGCCGGGAGCCTTTCAATGTTAGGGCTTGGCTTAACGGATTTATTTCAGTTGAAGGCGCAGGGTGCAATTGCTCCAGGCAATGACAATAAAAATTGTATTATGTTGATGCTTGTCGGCGCGCCGTCTCAGCTTGATACATGGGACATGAAACCAAACGCGCCTGCAGAAATTCGTGGGCCATATAAAGCGATCAAGACCAATGTTCCCGGCATCGAAGTCAGTGAAATCTTTCCACGCATTGCCAAAAATGCGGACAAAATTGCGATCCTTCGTTCGATGTATCACACAGCAGCCGCAGTTCACGATACCGGACATCAGATGATGCAAACCGGACGACTTTTTCAAAATGGCATCGAACATCCGCACGTGGGTTGTGTGGCGGGAAAATTAAGAGGCAGTCGTGGCGATGCGCCTTCGCATGTGTTATTGCCGCGTCCAATTGGGAATACTGGCGGCAACATGCCGCACGGTCAGACGGCAGGATTTCTCGGAAAAGTATACGATCCATTCGTGTTGAATTCTGATCCATCACAACCTAATTTTAAAGTGCCGGATTTGCTGCCACCGAATTATATTTCAGCGATGCGAACCGACAGCCGCCGGAAATTGCGTGAGATGGTTGACGGCGCGGTCAAGGGATTTGAATCCAGTCAGGACGCGAAATTGATGG
Source organism: Blastocatellia bacterium (assembly GCA_043736395.1). Lineage (GTDB taxonomy): Bacteria > Acidobacteriota > Blastocatellia > RBC074 > RBC074 > JAFDVL01. The sequence goes on from JAYTCQ010000351.1 coordinate 5,246, forward strand.
ATGATAATTTCAATCAGGCGTACACGTTAATGTCATCAGCAAAGATGCGCGAAGCGTTTGATTTGTCGCAGGAAAGTAATGTGATGAAAGATCGCTACGGGCGGACACGTTTTGGGATGAGCTGTCTTCTGGCGCGACGAATGGTGGAACGCGGAGTTAGATTTGTGACAGTGAATATGTTCGAAACGGTCTTCAATGAAATCACGTGGGACATTCACGGTTCTGCGCCGTTCAGTCCGATTCAATGTTACAAAGAACAGGTCGGCCCGTCTTTTGATAATGCATATGCTTCATTGTTGGAAGATTTGCACGAGCGGGGATTATTGAAAGACACAATGGTCGTGGCGATGGGTGAATTTGGTCGAACACCGAAAGTGAATCCTGCCGGTGGGCGCGATCACTGGCCGAATTGCTGGTCAATGCTGTGGGCGGGAGGCGGCGTCAAAGGTGGCAACATCGTCGGCGCTTCTGATGAAATTGGCGCGTATCCAAAAGACCGCCCGACGACCCCCGCAGAAGTTGTAGCGACTATTTTTAAGGGTTTGAATATTGATCTCGATACCGAATTAGCTGGCTTGCAAGGACGCCCAATTCGCGTCGTTGAGCATGGGGTGAATGCGATTAATGAATTGTTCTGAGTACCGCTTTTAGGCGGAAGATAATTTGCCCGACTAAAATCGGTACTCAAAACATTAATACTTCGGCACATTCGGATCAACCTCATCCGCCCACGCGAGAATCCCACCTTCTAAATTCGACAAATTCGTATATCCAAAATGTGATTCGAGAGCGAAGATCGCGTTCGCGCTGCGTTTGCCGCTTCGACACATCACGACCACGGGAATATCTTTGCGAATTTTCTCGGCTTGTTCCATGACAGAAGCCATTGGAATTAGTTCTCCGTCCAGGTTGCAGAAGTCGTATTCATTTGGTTCGCGGACGTCAATTAATTGAAATTCTGCGTTGGTGTCTTTGAGATTTTTTAGTTCGGTGACAGTGATTGAATTCATAACTTGTATTCCTTTGTAAGCTGGACAGGCGGGGACGCCTATCCTACCTTTGATAATGCTTGTTCGATGTCGGCGATGATGTCGTCGGTGTGTTCGAGTCCGGCTGAAATTCTGATCAGGCCGGGAGCGATGCCGACTGCCATGCGATCTGCTTCACTGAGTTTTGAATGCGTGGTCGAAGCGGGATGCGTTGCTGTTGTCCGTGCATCGCCCAGGTTCGCCGTATGCGAAAGCATCTCCAGCGCATTCAAAAAAGCACGTCCGGCTTCAATCCCGCCTTTTAATACAAAAGTAACGACGCCGCCTCCTAAACGCATTTGCTGGCGGGCTAATTCCTGCTGCAGATGCGAAGGCAGGAACGGATAGATCACGCGTTCGATTTCTGTCCGTGTTTCTAACCATTCGGCTAATAGCAAAGCATTTGCGCAATGGCGTTCCATACGCACCGCTAATGTTTCCAGGCTTTTTGAGAATACCCAAGCGTTAAATGGCGAAAGGGAAGGGCCGGTGTGACGTGCAAAAAATCTGATGTCTTTGATTAAATCTTTGCGTCCGGCGATCAGTCCGCCGATGGCGCGTCCCTGTCCATCAATAAATTTTGTGGCGGAGTGTGTGACCAGATCAATCCCGAATTTGATCGGCTGTTGCAGATAAGGCGTCGCGAAACAATTGTCTACGACGGAAATTAATTTGTGCTCGCGAGTGAATTCGCCAAACCATTTTAAGTCAATCAAATCCAATGCGGGATTTGAAGGAGTTTCGGCGAAGGCGAGTTTTGTGTTCGGTTGCAACGCCGCTTCCCAGCTCGCGGGAGATTTTAATTCCGCGTACGTAGTGGTGATGCCCCACTTCGGCAAAATTAAATTCAGGATTTGATGCGAAGAGCCGAACAGCGCATTTGAAGCGATGATGTGATCGCCGGATTTTAATAATGCTCCGAGCGAAGTGAAAATCGAGGACATTCCCGAAGCACAGGCGATGCCGTCTTCGGCTCCTTCGAGGCGACAAATTTTTTCGATTAATTCAGAATTATTTGGATTCGAAAACCGGGTATAAATATTGCCTTGCACTTCATCTGCAAAGAGCGCACGTGCCTGTTCGGCATCATCAAAAACAAAACTTGAAGTTAAATATAGGGGAACGGAATGTTCGCGGTTCGCTGAACGCGCTTCCTGGGTGCGGATGGCTTCGGTTTCAAAATGTTTGTTACTCATAAAATTAAAAAGCTGCAACGCTAATTCACGTTGCAGCTCTTCAGAAATCTTGAATATTTTTGAGACCGCGTCACGGTTTAGCAGTTTTTTTCGTGGAGCAAGTTGCTTAAATCGCCACGTGAAAGAACAAAATCGAAATCGAATTCTAGGATATGAATCTGCAGCTGTCAACTACACCTGCTTCGCGCGAATTTCATAACTCCAGGTAATCGTGGCTGATTTTTCAAGGACTCGTGCAACCGAACAATACTTTTCCAGTGATAATTCCAACGCACGTTTGACTTGGGATTCCTGCAAATCACCAATAAATACATAGTGCGCGTGAATTGTGGTGAATAGCGCAGGCTCCTTGCCTTGCTCCCGTTCGGCATTGATTTCGACTTGTAAATCTTCGAGTGGCTGGCGGGATTTTTTCAGGATGCTGATGATGTCAATGGAACTGCAACCACCGAGTCCCATAATTAATAACTCCATTGGACGCGCACCTTCGCCGCCTCCGCCAATCGCTGGGCTGGCGTCAATGTGGACGGTGTTGCCGGATTCGTTCGTGGCTTCGAGATGGTAATTTTCATTCAAACGTTTTAATAGGATTTTCATACACAAAGTAAATTAATTTGTTGGTGGATTGATTGCAAGAATTATTGAAATTTGACAAGCTCCAGATTCGCCGTTATAGCTGATGGCTTAAATTATCAAAAACAAATTGCGGAGAAAAATATGTCAGCCAAAGTAATTGAAAAACTCTTGACCGAAGCAATGCTCGAAGATGGAAAAATGTATCAGGAACTTTACGAATACGAACTGGAAGAGCAGGTCGAAGAACTGCGCGAATCTTTGGAAGAAGACGATGACGATTATCTCTTTGTTATCACGGAAAATAATGGTCACGTAGCGATGCTGCTGCTGGAAAATGATGGCAGCCTTCACATTAACGAAGCAGCACGCGGTAAACTAAAAGAATTCTGGCCCGAGGCTTATGAAAAAAATATGCGCGAAATGATTCCGATGTTTGCGCAGGAACTTGCAGACGGAGAATTAGTCATCAACGGTGTGAAAAAAGCGAATAACACAATTTCTGATAAAGAAGAAGAGGCATAAAAGTGTGGAATCGTACGGTTACTTCGATCCGGTTTCTGCTTTTGATTTAAGCGTGAAAATTAAATAATCGCCGCGTTTTTTATCTTTGTCAGGTGTGGCTGAATCAAGATTTTCAACCGGGATTGCCGAGACTACTTTGACATTGGATTTTGCCATTCGCTGCTTGACTCTGGCAGCTGTTCCCAATTGAAAATCCGAATGAAAAGCTCCGTTGTAGTGAATTACCAACGCTTGCGGTGAAGCCTGTGCAGCGGTGGTGATTGATTCCGCCATCGTTTCATCTTTGACGCATTGCGCTTGATACATTCGATCAAGCATCGCCGGATCCATCTTCGGAGAATTATCTCCCGGGTGTTCGCTCATTGTTTCCTTGAATCGTTTGTAATAATCGTCGGTAGGGCAACTAAATTTTTCAGCGATTAATTTTCGCTCCGCTTCGGATAATTTATCAACGGCTTCTAATCCACCTTTAAAAACGACCGTTGCGAAACGGCGCGGGACGTTTCCGGCGATCACTTTCCAGCCCTTGGCTTTGGCGAATTCAATCAGGGGTTTGTAATCAGGTTGATAATTTTTCCACGGTCGCGAATCTTTTAAAAACGCTGCTTCGGTAATTTTATTGGATAAGTAATCATCAATTAGTTTTTGGGTGTCACGTTCAAACATTTCGAGGGCTACGATAACGTTCGGGCGACGGCGAGCGATGCCTTCAAGCAACGCGATTTCAAGCCGATGCGTCGCGGTATCGTCGTGCTGTTCGCCGAAAAAGACAACATCTGATTTGGCAAGTTCTGACGCCATCGCTTCAAAATCTGTGAAGCGTTTATGCTTGGCATCGTACACGCGATGTGGAATGTAACTAGTTTGTGCAAAGGCTGAAAGTGATAAACACAGGACGATAATAGCAAACAGACAAAGACGCATTGACGGACTCCGGTTAATGGATAAGAGAATAATGTAACAGTATATCGTGCGAAATAAGTTAATGCGAATTTGGGTATTTTCTCCCATCATCAACGTAATCGTGCGAATTGAAAAAATATTTAAAGGTCAAGCGATGTGGTTTAGCAAAAAATCCAATAAATCTAAATTTTCACCGGTGCAATTCGGTGAAATCGGTGAAGCGGAGGCCTTGCGATTTCTCCTTTCAAAACAATATCGGATCGTGGCCACAAATTTTCTTGCTCCACTTGGTCGCAGCTTTCGAGGCCGACCCATTACCGGCGAAATCGACATCATCGCGTACGATTCAAAAAATATTTTGCGATTCATTGAAGTTAAAACGCGGCGTTCAAAAGAAATTGCGTCGCCTGAATCGGCAGTGGATTTGACCAAGCAACGAAAAATTATCAAAACCGCCAGAATTTATCGCCGGATTTTTCGACTCACGGATGAGCCGTACGATTACGATGTAGTTTCCGTCATCAAGCTGAGCGATAAAGAGTACAATGTAGAGCTGTTATCAGGATATTTCCCCGAAAATCGTTTCACGAAATCCCGGTGGTTTCGGAGCTAAATAGCAGGGCGGATTTTTTTGGGTCTTGACAAAAGAGACCCCATCGGCTAAAAAATACCCCATTGACAAACGAGCGGGAGTAACTCAGTGGTAGAGTGCGACCTTGCCAAGGTCGAAGTCGCGAGTTCAAATCTCGTCTCCCGCTCCAGCAATTATAAAACGAAACGGCGAAGGAAGATTTCCTTCGCCGTTTTTGCGTTATCGTTCAGAGTTCGCGCTTCAGCGTGTGAACGCCAGCGAAGCGCGGCGCTGGGCAAACTGAAGTTTGAACTCTGAACTCTAAACGTCACTCAACAAAATCGCCTCTCTCAGCGAAGTCAAGGGATCGCGCACCGGCACAAATTCATGTGCAATCACTCCCTGATATTTTAACTCCACAATTGACTGAATCACTCGTCGCCAATTCAGTTCCTGTGTATCGTCAAGCTCGTGGCGCCCGGGGACTCCGCCCGTGTGAAAATGTCCGATTAAATCAATATTATTTTTGATGGTTTGGATGATGTCGCCGTCCATGATTTGCGCGTGATAAATATCATACAGAATTTTGATGCGCGGATGGTTGACGCGTTTCATGACTTCGACTCCCCACGGCATGTGATCGAAGTGGTAGTCCTGATGATTCACTTTGCTGTTCAGTAATTCAAAGCACAAATTAATATTATATTCATCCGCGATAGGCTTGAGCCGATTGAGTCCTACGACGCAGTTATCAATGGCTTCGGGGTCCGGCATCCCTTTGCGATTACCGGAAAAGACGATGAAATTCTTCCATCCGAATTTTGCAGCCGCAGCGGCATTTTCGCGGAATTCTTTCTCGAGTCCATCGTGATTTTCTTTGCGGTTGAATCCATTCGGAATATTTCCTGCGCCTGACACCATCGTAGCGATCAATCCGTGCTTTTTAAGCGTCTCCCAATCGTTTTTGGCGACTAAGTCAAGCCCAACTAGTCCCATCGCTTTCGCAGCCAAACAGAGGTCATCAATCTTGACTCCGTTGTAACACCAGCGCGCAGCGGATTGTTTGATGTTGCCTTTTAATTTCAGCGGCGCGAGATGTTTCTTTTCGAGTTTGTATTCAGGCTTTTTCGCAGCATCCTGTGCGAAGAGGTCTGGTTGAAGCGCGAAGCCTCCCAGACCTGTGATGGCAAGTTTCATTAAATCGCGGCGACTCGTTGATGTACTTTTAATCATAATATTGGGTCAATTCGGTTTGATTAATTCAAAAAGACAAATGAAGTATTAAAAAAATAACGCCTAAAAAATATCATCAATTTTGGATTGAAGCTATTTTTTCAGGCGTTATTTCTGAAAATGTAATTGGAAACATTTTTCTATAAATGAAGCTCGCTATTCAGAAAATTGACACATAGTCGGTAAATCCCATCTTTTTCCATAAAATAATTTGTAACTTTGGCAAAGGCATCGAAATCTTTTCCCGGAATGAAAACCTTGACGAATTCGAATTCATTCGGAGGCTCCATCACGCAAATTCGAGCACCGCTTTTGCTCACATTTTCAGTGCAGCCCTGCTCTAATCCGATGATCACTTTTCGATTGTTATAATACTCAATCCAGATCGCGTGCGCGGCAGAAAGTCTTGGCGTTTTTCTTCGTTCATCGGTTTTAGGAGCGTTTGATTTGTAGACTGCCCAGGGCTTTGTTTGATAAGACGACGGAGGATGCTCGCCAATAAATTCGACGCCAACATCGTACATATTATCCTTGAGAGGCTCGACGCGCCTGACAATGGTATACACTCGATACGTCGGGTCAGAATGAGAATACTGTCTCAGACGCCAGGGCATTGGAAAAGATAAATAAAGCACCAAACCAACCGCAGGCTTGTTATGAAGTTTGAAGCGTAAACTTGTACGGCTAAGGTCAAGCGCTTTGGAAATTTCCTGCCACTTTTCGGTTTCAGATGAATGACCAATGACGTTGATTGGGAGTGTTAATTTTAGGCGGTTTGACCGGCGGCGATTTACCACTTGATCTTGCGGGTCAGCCAGCTTGGAGGGCGTGGCTACAACGGACATAATATTTTACCTCGTGGATTGGGGGATGTTTTAAGAAATCCAAACCAAGCAGGGGATACTCCAGCACCATTCTTGAAGGGATGCTAACACGAGCGATAAATTCAAATTAATGATATTTTATGACGAATTAATGATAAGGATTTTATGACCATTGAATTATCTAAAAATAAAACCGTAGTTCGTGCAGCCTGTCCGCACGATTGTCCTGACACCTGCGCGATGCTTGTGACTGTCGAGAACGGTACAGCCACCAAAGTTGAAGGCGCGAAAGATCATCCCACGACTGATGGATTTTTGTGTACAAAGGTGAATCGCTACCTTGAACGCACGTACAGCGATCAGCGTGTGTTGTATCCGATGAAGCGCGTCGGCGATAAAGGCAAAGGAATTTTCACGCGGATTTCCTGGGATGAAGCGATCACAATCATCGCCAGCAAATTCAAAGCAATTGCCAATGAATACGGCGCAGAAGCGATTTTGCCGTATAGCTATGCCGGAACCATGGGGATCATTCAAGGCAGTTCGATGGATCGCCGTTTTTTTCATAAGCTTGGCGCGTCATTGCTGGATCGAACCATCTGCGCCAGTGCCGGAGCCGCCGGATATAAAGCCACCATCGGAGCTTCCATCGGAACGAACATGGAACATTTCGATGAAGCGAAATTGATTGTGATTTGGGGTTCGAATCCGATCACTTCCAACGTGCATCTGATGCCGTACATTTTAGAAGCCAAGCGGCGCGGCGCGAAATTAATTGCGATTGATCCTTATCGTTCGTTAACTGTCGAAAAATGCCATCAGCACATCGCGCCGCTGCCGGGAACCGACGGAGCGTTTGCGCTCGCGGTGATGAATGTTTTGATTAATGAAAATTTGATTGATGCCGATTATATCGAAAAATATACGACTGGATTTGCACAATTAAAAGAACGCGTGCAGGAATATTCTCCTTCGCGCGTCGCCGAAATCTGCGGATTGCCTGAAGAAATAATTGTGAATTTTGCACGGGAATACGCGACGACCGCGCCTGCTGCGATTCGCTTGAATTACGGAATGCAACGACACGCCGGAGGCGGGATGGCAGTACGAAATATCGCTTGCCTGCCTGCGTTAATTGGCGCGTGGAAAGATCCTTCCGGTGGGATTTTACTTTCCAGTTCCGGCACATTTAGTTTAAATGCGCAGGCTCTCGAACGCCCTGATTTTATTCCTCCAAATACGCGAATGATAAATATGTCCGCGATTGGCGATGCGCTGTGCGGAGACTTGCGTGCAGTGAAATATCCGGCTCGCGCTGGTGATGAAATCGTAGACGAATTGACGCCGCTTGATCCGCCTGTCAAAGCTCTTTACGTTTACAATTCCAACCCCGTGGCCATCGCACCAGATTCCGGCAAAGTCAAAGCCGGATTCGCCCGCGAAGACCTCTTCACCGTCGTCCACGAAATCTTTCAAACGGACACCGCCGATTACGCCGACATCGTGTTACCCGCTACGACGCAGCTTGAACAATTTGACGTGCATCGTTCGTACGGGCATTTATACGTGCTTGCCAATTTGCCCGCGATTGCTCCGATTGGAGAAGCCAAACCCAACAGCGAAGTCTTCCGTTTGCTTGCGGAAAAGATGGGATTTGATGATCCATGCTTTCAGGATTCTGACGAAGAAATGGGAGCGCAGGCTTTCAACTACGATCACGAACGGATGAAAAATATTAATTTTGAAGAGCTGAAAAACAAAGGCTGGCAGCGGCTGAATGTAGCGGAAAAATATGCGCCATTTGCGGAAGGGAATTTCCCGACGCCGTCAGGAAAATGCGAATTTTTTAGCGAATCCTTAGCAAAACAGGGAATTGACCCGCTGCCGACGTACATCGCGCCGCGTGAATCCGTCCAGACTGCGCCGGAACTGGCGAAGCGATTTCCGTTGGCGATTATTTCTCCGCCCGCGCACAATTTTATGAATTCCAGCTTCGCCAATCTGCCGACCTTTCTGAAAGCAGAGAAGCAACCGTTCTTAGAAATTCATCCTGACGATGCCGGAGTCAGAGGGATCAAAGACGGCGACCGCGTGAAAATTTTCAATGATCGCGGAGCCTTCACCGCGCAAGCGCGAGTCTCCGAAAAATCCCGCCACGGCGTAGTCGTCGCGCTGTCTGTCTGGTGGAAAAAATTAACGAGCGATGGGACGAACGCCAATGATGTGACTTCGCAAGGACTGACGGATTTGGGGGCGGCGGCGACGTTTTATGATGTTTTGGTCGAGGTGGAGAGGACGAAGTAAGTTATTTCCGAACATCAGAATCAAGGGCAATAAGAACTTAAAAAAAAGGCAACAACTGTCGCTGCTTCGTTGCAATAATTGAAAGGCATCTCTTGTCATCGAGCTTTTAAGTATTGCTCCAAGATGCGAGTATCTTATCCTGTTCTCCTTTTAGATCTTCGCGAATTTTGAGCGCTAGTGCCTTTGCTTCAGTAGCAAATTCAGGAAGACGGTCGATTGAAACTACGCGAATGCAAGTGCCGAAAAAGTTAGGTAGCTGCGCAAAAAACAACCATTCACCTTCTGCAACTTCCTGAATCTCAATCTGTCCATTCTCGGACAGCCTACATTCTAGTATTGGTGAATTAACCACGATAATAGGGAAAGCGAAAATAGTAGAGGCATATTTCGATTCTGGCCTGTGAGCGTAGAAATTGGATGCCTTAGCTACGGCAACAGCGGCGGCGTATGCAACATCCGAGTCAGACATTGCTTGACGAACTGAATATGCAGCCAGGCCACTCTTTTTGAGCCAAGGCCATCTTTCAAGAAGTTCCGTGAATCTCGTAAATAGCGAATCAAATGCGTTCTCAGAGAAAACACAGAAAGCTCGAATCCTGTTGTAACCTACTAAGGTATCAGGGGAAGAGAGCAGCGCCCACGGCTTCTTGCTAGACTTACACTCGATAATGAAACCGATCTCGATAACTCCCAACATTAAGGGGTCAGTATCGACAGCGATCACGTCGATTTCTCTCCCTTTTCCAGATTCTGGGTCAATATAATGGCTCGACTGGCGAACTTCAAAGCCAGCTGCACGGAAAGCTGCTGCCGTTCGCATCTCAAGCGTAAATCCTTGTGCTTCAAGCCATTCGGTAACTTTGGGAATCATAATTAAGTGCTTGGTTACCTAACAACGCGTTTCGGAGCCAACAGATTTATGAATAATAATTTCTTGAATTTTGGTCAAATATGGAAGCATTGATAGTTGAATATCTTGGCAACGATACGAGAAACTTTTTTTTGTAAATCTATTTACAGGTGCTGTCAATGTAATTTATTGTGTGCTTCTGGATTTCGTATAGTCACATTCAGACCAATCATAAGTCGTAGACGTTCCGCTTTTTGTCGCAATGCCACAGTGATCTTTATGTGTGCAATCTGTACCTTTAACTATTCTTGCAACTTCATTTCCAGACGAATCAAGTTTTAACTTGTACTCACGATGTATAGAAATCTCTTCTCCCATTTTTTTACAGTTGTAAGGTTCTAATTTCTCTTCATATCTATCCATTATTTTACTCCGAAACTCTATGGGCAAATAAACGCAACATTTAATTAAGCGAACTAAAAGTTACAAAACTATACGACTTTTAGACCCTATGTTCTAACCTGAAGCAATCTAACTACTTATCAAATCAATAAATCATTACTTGTTTGGCGACAGGCTTAGAAAGTTATACGACTGTGATATAACGCTACTAGTTTACCAGTTTTTCATGATCCCGCAATGGCAATAAAACTTCTTGAACGGATTTGTGAAGCGTCGAAAAGCAAGCTCCGTGAGGAGCGGAATAGCTGGGAGCGCCAGCATCCTGCTGGCCGTTTGCGAGCGCAGCGATGCAAACGTAGTGGCGAGCAAGCACACTGAAGAATAAGGAAACTTCTCGCCAAGGTACGCGAGCGGCGTTACAAGCGCTCGCGGGGCCAGCAGGATGCTGGCGCTCCCAGTGCTACTCCGTCCCAAAATTCACACCATCTTTCAGTGCCTTACGCAGAGCATTCATTCCCACAATAATCATAATCACGACATACACGTGAAAGGCGACGCCTAGCCAGAGTTGCACGAGGATGAGGATGAGCGCGTCGAGCACGTAGATGATCAGCCCGACGATGAATGGCCAGACGACCATCTTTCGCGCGAGTAATCCCAGCCCTACGAAGACGGCGGCGGCGAGGATGTCGAAGGCGATCGCGATGACCGTACCGATGCTGCCAGCACTTTGCATCAAGGCATCAACGACCTGCGTGAATCCGAGTCCGGCGATAAAACTCAATGTTCCGCCAAAAATTGCAATCACCGTATTGATTATCGAAAGTCCGGCGATCCAGAAAAACCAGTTGGCCGAAGTATGGATGCGTTTGACGACCTCAGGGTCAGGCGCGTTAGGATTTGCAACTTCGGCTGCTGAAAGAAGTTCCTGCGAATTGAGATCACCAAAAATCGAAGTGTTATTTTCGTTCATAAAATTTTCCGCGTTGATTGTGAGGGGCAGGATTAGGAGTTGTGAGGCGTCGAGAGTTTACCAGTTTTTCATGATCGCGCAATTGAAATAAAATTTGCGAGACTTGTGAGTTTTGTAAGTGCTGGCATTACGAAAAATTCATTCGCCGCATCAATTCGATAAAGCGCGGTTCATTTCGGAGGTTGTTCCATCTCGGTTCGACTTTGAGAAATACCATCCGCACGTCTTTTTCACTGAAACCTTTTTCGAGATAAGTAAGCGCTTTGTCGCTTTCGCCTAGCGCGTTATAAGCCAGTGCGATGTGATAGGGCGGAACGTATCTTTCGGTGGACGAGTGTAACAGTTCGTCAAGCGCAGCTCGTGCTTCGATGAGTTTGCCCGACTGCGCTAAGGCATAAGAACCGAAGGCGGTTGGTTCGGAGCTAACGGGGGAGAGTGCGCGCGCCTTGCTAGTGGCGGCAAGAGCTTCGGTCAACATTCCTTTCCCGATGTAAACCCGTGCAATAAACATGTTGGCAAGACGGAAATTCGAGTCCAGCTCCAGAGTTTTTTGCAATCTGGCTAGGGATTCATCGGGTTGCCTTGCGTGAAATAGAAATAACCCTTCAAGGGTGTTGATGCGCAAATTAAGCGGGTCAAGTTCTCTGGCACGCTTTATTTTGGGGAGCGCTTCGGCATGTCGCCCCAGATTGGAAAGAAAATGCGCATAAGGGTAAAGCACATCCGCGTTGTTCGGATTGAGTTCTAAGGCGCGTTTGTATTGAGCTTCAGCGGCTTGCCAATCCCAATCATACCAGAACATGATATGAGCAAGGACGGCGTGCGCTTCGGCGAGTGTGTCGTCCAGTTCAATAGCTTTGTTTGCGGCGACTTTCGCTGACGGAAAGAATTCACCTGAAGGTGTTTCACCGCCAACCGAAAGACCACGATAAGCATCGGCGAGTCCGACATACGCGAGTGCGTAGTTTGGGTCGGCTTTAATCGCCTGTTGAAAATATGAAACGCCTGTCTCAATTTCCGATTTTACCGATTTGAGGGCGTGAAAATGCCCTTTCATGTAAAGCTGATACGCCTCGACATTGTCCGTCTGACGCTTTTTTTCTTTGCCGCTAAATTGAATTTTCAGAGCCGTCGCTACCCGTTCAGAAATTGAATCTTGCACCGTGAAAATGTCAGTAAATTTTTCATCAAATTTTCCTGTCCAAAGTTGCTTGCCGTCGCTCGTTCGAAAAAGTCGGGCTGCGATTCTGATCCGGTTGTCGGCAGTTTGAATCGTCCCGTCCAGTACGGTTTCGACATTGAGTTCGCGCCCTGCAAGTAACGAATCTTGCGTCAAAGCGGAGTAGCGGGTAACTGAACCAAGCGGCCGCACAATAATTTCTTCGCCGCCGAGTTTGGCAATCAAGGTGTCCGCCATTCCCATCTCCAGCGCCTCGTTGCGGCTTTCCGCCCCCAGTGACTTGAACGGCAAGACGGCAATCGTTTTAATCGGAGCGGTAGCATTTTTTTCGTTTCCCCTCCAACCATAAAAACCGAACCAGATTAAAACTCCAATCAATGCGCCTACAACGAATAGAAGCCACCAGCGGTTTGTTTTTTGAATTTCGATGCGGAGATTTGGGACTTGGTTAAGTTCGGATGCGGGAGGTGGTTTTAACTCTGTTCTTGCCTGCTTTTCAATGTGTGTTTCTATCGAAATATCGCGCGTTACCGCAGTAAGTGCCGACGATTCCACTGGTAGACTAAGGTGGACGTCAGCAACAAATCTGTACCCGTGTCCGCGCACCGTTTCGATAAATTTCCCTTTGTCTGACCGTTCGCCCAAAACCTGCCGCAAGAGGGAAATATTTTTATCAAGGTTATTTTCCTCAACAATTGTGTCCCCCCAAATTTCCGCCAGCAGTTCATCTTTACCAACGAGGTGATTACCGCGTTTGACAAGGGCACATAACGTTTCAAAAGCCTTTTCAGGGAGCGGTACGCGTTCGCTGTCGCGCCATAAAATACGTTCGGAAACCTCCAAGCGAAAATTATCGAACTCGTATATCTCATTGTGCGCGTTAGACATAACTATTTTTCAGAAAGGAGTCAGGAAACCTTCAGGAACTCCGAAAGATTTTCTATCTGTGTTTGGTGATTATTGCACTCAACAGTCGCAAATATAAGGTTTCGGCTGAAATAATTAAAACTAAACGAGGTTAATAAAATGAAACATAGCTACATGAAAGTAATAGGCATAACCCTGTTGGCAGTCGTCCTGTTGACGCTGTCCACGCAAATTTTAGTGTCCGCCCAGAACGTCTTTAATGAAGAAAAAGGCGAAGAGCAATCACGTGAACACTTAGGGAAATTGGTAGGAGTCTGGAACGTGCAAGTGACAAGGTTGAGTTGTCAGACTGGCGAAGTAATTGCTACGGTTCCCGCCATGCTCACTTATATGCAGGGTGGAACGATGATCGATTGGGGAACAGGCAATTCCCCTTCGCTTCGCAGTGTTGGTCAGGGAGTTTGGCGTCATCAGGTTGGACGAAGGTATATTTCCGCCTTTCAGTTCTTCCGCTTTAATGCCGATGGTACCCTTGCCGGGAGGCAAATCGTGAGAACGCAAATTGTCTTAAGTCCTGATGGTAACAGCTTAACTAATACTGCTATGGCTCAAATTCTAGATGTCAATGGCAACGTTATTGGAACAAATTGCTCCACTGCAACAGCCACTCGGTTTGAATAAGCATAAAAAGCGAAGCGTGAGGTCGGAAAATCGTTTCCGGCCACACGCTTTCCTCAGAGGCTTTTAATGGGATGAGCCGCTAAAAATCACTAACAAGTAGGCGACTCCGTCTTCCATCAAAGAAGTAAGTACGGTACCTAGAATGACAGAAAAAAATATCTGAACTATACCCAGGAAGATATTTTTGGGCTTAAAGAATTGAAAATAAGTCCAACCCCATAATGGGAATTTCAGCGCAAATTCAAATAAATTAACTGCAAGCCGATGATTTGTTTTGATATGCGTAGCGCTTATTACAATAGTGCGGACAAAAAATGAGGAGAGGGCTTCACAAAAAAGGCGATGAGATGGTTCACTGTGGAAGACAAAATCTACAGTACACCAAACATCGCC
>JAYTCQ010000352.1:0-19640 GCA_043736395.1 Blastocatellia bacterium
GTCTTCGCTGACAATGATTGTATGTCCCCACGCTCCGAGATAAGGCTGTAAATCTGAAATCGGTTCGCCTGTGACCGCATCTGTTAACTTGTATCGTAATGCTGAAGGCTGCCCCACCATTGGTCGCGACGGTGCAAAATTCAAGGTAAAATTTATCCCTCCGACCGCTTTGGAAAATTGATCTTCGGATTTGAGATTGGCTTGCAGTGTTGCTGCGTCGGCTTTGAATCCGGTCGTAACCAACATTTGATGACTCACCTGTGCGACTCCGCCAACGGGAGAAATATCACAATAAAAATGATACAGCCCGGCGCTTGGCAAGATCGCTTCAACAATGAAACTTCCATCCGTTTGCAGCACCGGGTGAAGATGTTCGAAATTTGAAAAATTGTGGCTGATGACAAACAGATGAAATAATTTTTCGTGCATCACATTGAATTGCTTCACTGGTTCGCCGGTTCGCGGATGCAGGATTAAAAACTTGAAATTCATTTTTTGACCGGGGATTATTTGCTTTGATGAAGCTATAATTTTGACAACAAATTCATCGGAGATGGAATCGGTTTTCGGCTGCAATTCCATTCCACATTTCGAACATTTTTCTGATTTCTTTCCCGTGATTTCGAAATGCATCGGACACGAAAATTCTGGCGGCTGCGCGCTGGATGGAAGCGAGAGACAGCCACTCAAAAATACGATGCCAATAAATTGTAAGATTATTTTCATAGCCAAATTCTTACGACTTAAAACGAAAAAACAAAACAAACGGAAATAACGGAACAGACGGAATTTCTTGAAGCTCAAATTGTTTGGAAGCAGAATTCTTTTTCCGTTTGTTCTGTTATTTCCGTTTGTTCCGTACTCTCTTCTTCTTACAGGATCGTCACAATTTTTTCCGTATTATTACTCGCCCACTTCCCTTGCGCGACAGGCGTGCCCCAACTGATTCCATCAAGGCTGACATAAATTTTATAGTCCGCAATCGTACCGTTAAGATTTCCATTTTGCCTCGGCAGATAGCGCAATCCCTTCACGGTAAAATTCGTTTTCATGTCAAGCACAATCCAATGCGGATAATTCGGCGACGAAGCCGACCACGCTGTATGCCAGATCGTGCCAGTGTTTCCATCTATCACATTGCTTGCCTGTCCGGCTTCTCCCGCTGTTTCCTGACTGTCCGTAGTCACTGTCCATCCCGTTCGGCTCAACGGATTCCCACTGCCATCAAGCACGTTAATTTCTGCCGCCGAAGCCCACGGATTTCCGTTGATTTCTGACAGCCCTTCTACCTTCACGTAGCGCCACGTTTGCGGCGTCGAAGATGGAGCCGAAATTTCTTCGCTGCCAATTTCTCTCAGGTATGTCACCAGCTTCGTCAAATCTGTTGCAGCGAGCGTGACTCCGTTATGCGCGCGAACAGCATCTTCCAACGTCGCGGCTGAACCGTCATGCAAGTAAGGCGCAGTCGCCCACACATCGCGCAGCGTGGGCGTATCAATTCCCGTCAACGCCGCGAATAACCGCATTCCGCTGGATGGTTTGATCGTACCGATATTTTGCAGCGGAGCGCCAAGCGTTGAGTTTGTGAAATCTGTCGCCGCGTGGCAGCTCGCACAATTCGCAGTCTTGAAAATTTGCTGACCAGCTTGCGCGTCAACGGAAAGAACCGTCGCCGAAGTGCGGTACGGACTTGGCGCAAATTTATTCAGCGAAGCGACGTACGCGACTAATGCATCAAGGTCAGCGCTGACTCCGGCTTTGCGATCTCCGAGTGGTTGGTTGCGCGTACCGGTATTGAACTGCGCATCCGTCATCAATCCTGTTCCCCCGGAAAGATTTCTGATCTGTCCTTCAAAATCCTGCACTTCATCGAAATTTGCAGACCAATGCAAAAGCCCTTGCGCACCGCTTCGACCCTGCAACGAAATCGTATTTCGCAAGCCTTCGCCGAAGCCCGTCAAATCCCATACGCGTCCGTCGTGTCCGCCGTCGTTGTGGCACGAAGCGCAGCTGATATATCCGTCTCGCGCCAATCTCGTATCTTTTGCATCGTAGAAAAATTGTTTCCCTTTCAAAACTTGCGCTGTCAATTTTTCTACACTAACGCTAGCAAGAGTAGCCAGTGTCGGAGCCGTCAACGCACCCTCGTTAACAACTTTGCTGATGTCCAAAACTGTCACGGAGCGATCCATAAAATTGCTCACAAACAATTTTGTTCCATCGGCAGAAAGCGCGATTCCTTGCGGTGCGCGTCCCACATTGATACGGAATATTTCCTGCTTGCCATAAGCATTAATGACTGCAATTTCACGTGAGCCTTCGAGCGCGACAAAAAGATAATTTCCTTTCAAATCAAAAGCAGCAGTGCTCGCGATGCCTCCGTTGTTGTGATCAATTCGTGCGGTCAATTCTTCCGTATTCGTAGCCAAATTGATGAGCGAACTAACACTGCGGACGGTGCTGTCAAACGTCAGATTTCGCGCTTCACGAAATGTTCCGCGCAGCACATTATCCTGCTTCGACGGCGTCCACGCATTCAATCCATCAGGAGAAATTACGGCAGGGCCTACATAATTCGGGATGCCGCGACCTGAATTTTCCGTGTCGGGTAGATTACTGTGGAGCAACCGAATGGTCTGCGTCACGGTTAAGGCTGAGGCATTAATTAAGACAATTTCACCGCCGCTATTTGCCACTTGCGGCGCTGCTGTTTCTTCACCCGGAACTTTTGGAGAGATGAAGCGAGACGCATAAACATTGGCCCCGTTCGCACTGATCGAAAGATGACGAATGTTTTGACCGACATTGACCGAGCCAAGAATTGCGCCAGTAGCCGCATCGAATTTATTTATTTTTCCAGCTGCTTCCAATGCAACGAAAGCCCCACCGTTATTGGGCGCAAAAGCAATTCCAAACGGTTGCGAAGCGTAAGGCAAGGCAATCGTCTGAACAATTCCCAGTGTCGCCGGATCAATCACACTGATCGTTGCATCGGCTTTATTAGCAATCCAGACGCGTCCATTCGGAGCAATCGCCACACTGCGAGGAGCCTTCCCAACCGCAATTTCAGCGGCTTTCGTGAAGGTCACAACATCGAAGACGCTGACCGAATCGTTGTCTTCATTTACTACCCACAGGCGCGGATTTCCAACCGCTCGATTTTCAGTTGCGATATTCATCGAAATCGTCGGACGATTCGCGGTCGTCGCCAGATGAATTGCCTGCGAAAAAGTTGTGCTTTTCTCGACGCCGCGATCATCAATGGCGGTGACTTTGACAACGTAAATTCCAGCGTTCGCGAAAGAACGGGAAATTGTTGCTGAAGCCGAATAGGCAGTTTCAGCCGTGCCATCACCGAACAGCCATTTAAAGCGCGGATTCACGCCATTCGTCACACTGGCGGTGTAGCTGATGACCGTATTCACAAGCTTCGGCGATGAGACAATTGAATTTATTGCTAGTGCCGGAGGCGTCACCGTCCACACAAAACTTCCTGTTACGGAACCACCGCGAGTGTCGTTCGCGGTCACAGTTACATTTGAAGTTCCAGCAGTTGTGAATGTTCCGGTGATCGCGCCTGTTGCACTGTTCATCACCAAGCCCGCAGGCAATCCCGAAGCCGCATACGTGAGAACATCACCATCCGCATCCGTCGCAAAAATTGTGACGTTACTGACTTCGCCGATACCATTCGTTCGATTCGCCAGCGCTCCAAAAACCGGATTTCGATTGGCTAAAATATTGATAGTTTTTTCAGTTTCATCATTCGCAAAACGACCCTGCGCAACGGGCGATCCCCAGTTGATGCCATCAGCGCTGACATAAAATTTATAATCGGCAATGCGACCGTTGACGCCTCCATCCTGACGCGGCAAATACTTAAATCCTCCGACGGAAAAATTGGATTTCATGTCCAGCACAATCCAGTGCGGATGCACCGGATTTGAAGCTGACCACGCTGTATGCCAGATCGTATTCGTATTGCTATCCAAGGCATTGCTCGCCTGTCCGGGTTCGCCAACAGTTTCCTGGCTATCAGTGGTTGCTGTCCATCCGGTTCGTGCCAGCACTGCGCCATTGCTATCCAGGATTTTCACTTCTGCCGCGCTGGCCCACGGATTCCCGTTGACCTCTGTCAGTGATTCAAGCTTGGCATATCGAATAGTGCCGCGTGTCGAGACTAACCAATTAAATGTAGTGCTGGTCGTCGCCAAGCCATCACTGACACTGACTGTCACCGTAGAAGTTCCGCCAGCTCCGAAGGTTCCGGTAATAACTCCTGTATTGCTGTTGATGGTCAATCCGGCAGGCAATCCCGTTGCACTGTAGGTCAATGGATCAGAATTTGGATCGCCCGCAATGATCGGCAAATTAATAATATCGCCAATAAAATTGGTTTTATTGCCGGGGTTGGTAATTACGGGAACGCCTTGATTTGTGACCTGAATAATTTTTGAAACGGAAGGAACGCCGAGGCTGTTCACCGCAAAGAGCATCCAATAACCAGGCGTCAAAACATTGACGTTGCTCTTCAATTGCAGTTGATAATTTCCGGCGCTGGTTTCTGAAAAAGGTACATTCAAGAATCGAAGATCAGAATTCAAATTATGCGTAATTCCTGACATTTTGACGAGTGTGAATTTTTGCATCGCAGCCGTCGCCTGCACCGCAAGTGTCGCGCCAGCTCGCGTCGCGGAAGAGACGCTGCTGATGGCAGGACGAGCTGCCAACGTACCATCCGCGTTGTACAAATACGGAGGATTAAAAATTTGATGATCGGGATGATCAGCGGCGCACGCGCATAGTCCGCCACCACCTGACCAGACGCGTCCATCAGGCATCAACAGCGCTACGGAATGGTAATTTCGCGGGACGCTCATGCTTGCCAAAGTTCGCCAGGTTTGTGTCGCTGGGTTCCATAATTCTGGTGCCAGAATTGAACCTCCATCACTGAATTCCACTCCCTGCGTTGATCCGCCGATGACCAAAACTTCGCCTGTCGGCAGAATAATTTCGTTATGAAATTTTCGCGCGTTCGCCATCGGAGCAATGACCGTTTTTGTCGCTGTCGCACCATTCAAATTAATAATCATGGCTTGATTTGTCGAAGCCTGATTTGTTCCGTCCGGTTGCCCGCCAGTAGTTAGAATTTTCCCTTCGTCGAACATCACGGAGGCGCTGTATTTTGGATACCAGGAATTCGTCACACCGGCATCAGCAATGGTTCCGCTACTGCTGGTATTGATCCAATTCATTTGCTGTGTCGGGCCGGAATGAAAAATTAAGCCGTTCGGAGCAAGATGAAAATATGGCAACCAATTTTTTTGATACCCTGAATAATTTAAAATCGGGACCGTGAAATTTATCCCCGTGAGCAATGACCAACCAAGGCCCGGCGTCCAGATTTCAGGATACACATCACCCGCTTCGCCCAGGCCTGTAAACACTTTTCCATCAGGCAAAGCGACACTGCCCGGATACCAACGATTACGATTCATGTTGTCAATTTTCGTCCACGCTCCGGTTTTAAAATCGAAGGTGCTGGTTTGGTAATTTAAAGCTCCGTTGCCGTTGTCGCCACCGTTGATAAAAACGCGTCCATCCTCAAGCATCACGGGCATTCCGCAAAACATCGAATGATAATTATTATTGATTTGGGTGATGCTATTATTGGCCGGATTCCATACCGCTGCGTACGTAAAAGCTCCACCGTTGAAACTCGTAGGATTATTTCCGCCCCACGCTAAAATTCTTCCATCAGGTAAACTCGCCGCCGAAGCGAACGCAAAAGGCCATGTCACTTTGGCATCCCATTTGCCGCTGAGATTTTCTCCTGCCTCGGTGCGAAATTCATTTTCGGTCTGGACAAACGCCGGATAGTTTTTCGCTTTTTCCGCCATCAATAAATCATTAAAAACGTGATCCGGTTCTTCCTGATCCGAAGTGTGACGATGCGTGGGAACAGTCATTCTGGGAGATGACGACAAGCGGCGCTCCAATTTTGCATTTGCCCATACAGCGAAGTCAGAAGCCGTCCCGTCTCCGCCGTCTGTCACTACCAATTTCAATTCATTGACGCCTAAAACATTTAATACAATTTGCTTTGTCCACGCGCCACCATCCATCATTCCGCTGGTATAAAACTGGACGCCGTCGGCGAAAACCTGAAACTCCACCGAACCTTTTTCACCCACTTCATCTTCTAAGCCAAGATTCGCATGAAGGCTTGAATATTGACGATCCAGCGCATAAATGATGGTCGAAGGACTTTTCACAACCAGGCATTTATCGTAACTAATCCCCTTCATCGAAGCCGTTTTTCGCTCCACTGGCAATGGCCCAAGCGAAGGCTCCAGCATCGGCAACTCGCTGACATACACAGTATACCTACCATCATGCCCAGACGTCCGATCTTGCTGTTTCGCATCCGCCGTACCCGGCAAAAACGAAAATAAGGTAAGACTTATCAACACTAAACCCGCGAGAAAATAGCGAGCAGAAAAACGACTACTTTGATTCATTTTCTTTCGTCCTTGAATGGAAAATTTTGATCAAAATAGCTAAAGAACCAATCGTGAAGACTTCCCAATTTTTTTATTATATTTTTGAAATATTTGAATTTTGGCTGAGACAAAAAAAGAAGCCACGCCAGAGCGCAGCTTCAAATTATATGATCAGATGTTTTCGTTTTTTCTACCGTCTTCCTACTACCGCCTACTCTTTATACGACCCATCCGTCCGTTCTAATTTTCGCAATAATCCCGGCCACGCAAGGTTTCCGCCGATACCGCGCATGACCTGTTCGGCCTGGACTTTGATACCTTGCAAAATCGGAGTCGGGATCATCACCAATTCTCCGCCACCGGATTGCGCTAAAATCTGTGCACGACAGGCTGCTTCTAAAATGTACATCATTTGAAATGCGTCAGCTCCGGTTTTGCCAACTGTGAGCAATCCGTGATTTCGCAAAATCATCGCGTTATTCGTTCCCAGATCCGCCACCAAACGCGGCTTCTCATCATCGTTCAGCGCGACACCTTCATAATCGTGATAACTCAATGAAGACAAGGGAAAAAGCGATTGTTGCGAAATCGGCAGCAGCCCGTTTTTCTGCGCCGACACAGCGACACCATAAAGCGTATGCGTATGAAAGACGCACATCGCATCTTCGCGCGCTTCGTGGACGGCGCTGTGAATGACGAATCCCGCAGGATTAATCGGATGCGGCGAATCCATCACTTTATTCCCATGCAAATCAATTTTCACGAGACTGGACGCCGTGATTTCTTCAAATAAAAAGCCGTATGGATTAATCAAAAAATGATGCTCTGGCCCCGGCACGCGCATCGAAATATGCGTATAGATCAGATCATCCCATTTATACAAAGCCGTCAGACGATAGAGCGCGGCGAGGTCTACGCGCGCTTGCCATTCTTCAGCGGAAACTTGTTCACGAACAGGTTGTGCAGCGGTGGTCATAAAAATTCCTTTGATTTGGTGTTAGGAAAACTGTCATCCACGAAGAACACAAAGGTCACGATGGAAAAAAGGAAGTTGATACCGTGTGTTAAGAAATAGTTCTGCTTCGTGACCTGACCCTCGTGGATAAATTAAATTGTTCTATCCCCCGTGATCGAAGACCTCTAAATAGTACCCGTTGCCATACCCTGCTGTCTATTTCTGGCGCAGCAGCGGCTGAATTTTTTCGGCAAATTCTTCCGCAAACAAAATCCCTTCGATTTGCGCAACGATGTTTCCACGACGATCAATGACAATCGTCCACGGCAAGGTTTCGCTGGCAGTGAAGAAAGATTTCAGCTCCGCAGTGCCTTTAATAACCGGATAATTTATCTTGAGTTTGCGTGCAAATTTCTGAATTTCCCGTTTTGTTTGCGGAGGATAAGTGATGCCAATAATCTGCAATCCAGACTTAGAATATTTGCGTTGCCATTTCACCAATTCAGGAATTTCTGCCAGACAAGGACTGCACCACGTAGCCCAATAATTCAGCAGCAGAACTTTGCCCTTGTAATCCTGCAACCGAATTTGCTGTCCCGAAATGTCCTTTAATTTCCAGTCAGGAACAGTTTTGGTCTGCGCTGATGTGACCTGAAAGAATAATAAAATGAGGAGTAATTGCTTCATATTTTTAATACAAAAATCTCATCCCGAATAACCAGCCACGATTTGTTCGCAACGACTGACCGCCGCCACTCTGCGCGACTAAAGCCTGATAACTCGCCTCAAGCACTACGCGCGTAGTCGCCACATACTGCAATCCTGGCAGCAACGAAAACGCAGTGATGTCACTGTTCGCAACTGTCGCCGAAGCGCTTCGTCCTTTGCCGCGCTTCACGAAACCAGTTTCTAAAATAGCGAACACTTCTTTCGTGGGACGCCGATATTTAAAGGGAAATATCACATATTCAAAATCTGTATTCACATCAAATTCGTGACCCATCCGAAAGCCTTCGCGTTCGCTACGAAAAATTCCCGCGACGTTGCCGCCGAAAATAACGCGCCCTTTGGCCTGTGAATACGCGGCTTCTACATGTGCGCTTGTACCGCCATTGATAGCAGAAAGTTGTTGCCGTACAAACTCAGGCGCAGTGAATTGGCTGGCTCCGGCAAAATCTTTTTTCCCGGTTGGCAGCTCCAATCCGAATCGCGCCGCCGCCTGTTTATCGCCCCATTGCTCAACCTTACGAAAAAAACGGTACTTGCCCCAGAGCGTAATGTTGCCGAGTCCACTGTCAGAAATATCCAACGAACCTTGTTGCGCGCGAGTGTGAACATAAGGAATTTCAGCCTCAAGTTGGAGCGTTGGCGTCGGCGTATACGAAACATTAATTTGCCAAATGTCTCTGGTCACATGCAACGCGCCGAACGATTGCGATACACGCTGATAACGCGGCATCACTGCGCCGCCCTGATATACCGTTAACCCCGGACTCACCGTGCGAATTGGCATTAAAGCATTCGCAGCATTTGAAGCTATCGGAGTCCATTCAGAACTAACGACATCAACGATTTCATTCTTTTTCAAAGCGGCAGCAACAGTAATTACTTCCTGCGCAGCCGCTCCGATTCCCGTCGTTTTCCAATCGCCAGAAACTTCGATTTCTTCATTCACTGGAAGGTTCTTGGCAGCTTCGCCTTCGAGCAAAAATCTTTGTTTTCCAACTACCAGAAACAGGCTTTTTTCATTCGATAAAATTTTCCCTCGTGCAATTAGCTTAGCCGAACCAAGCGCATAACCCGCCTTCTTCAGCGCGGTTTTTAGAGCTGCAAATGACACCGCAAAATCAGCTCTCGGCGTAAATATCCCGATGCCACCTTTGATGTCAGTAATTTCAATTTCTTTCGGAATGGGAGCAAATGGCAGACGGCTCACGGCCTTCTGAATGTTGTACACTCAGTTGCCGCAAAGATAGCCGTCAATCTTCATCTGCACCTGCTTGACCTGTGAAAAAGCGGTCATTGCCAAAGAAACGCTAATCAGAATAATTATGAATATTTTTTTAATATGACTTCGCATGGGAAAATTCCTTTCTGAATAAAATTGCGTGAGAGCGGAAGAATTTTGACTTCCGTTCAGACTTAGAAAAATTGTGGAGGCTGGCGGCGAGCATTTGCCCGATCCGCAAACACACTTCTCCTAAATTCGCCAAACACAATTCAGCATTCGAAGATTGCTTTTATCAGGAAGGGAGAGAGAGGGAAAATAAGGTTCGGATGTGATGATTTGCGGCGGAAAGAACGCCGCCATTACTGGAACAAAAACAGTGACGTCGGGTACGATATGTTTCGGCTGCGAAGTTTCCTGTGCCGCCAAATCCTGCAATGCGCAACAATCGAAACCCGGTAGCGAAGCAGCTAATCCAGTCGTTTTTTCGTCTAGCGATTTTTCGGATTCCTGCACTGCGCAACAATCCATTTCACAGGCTCCTGACACTTTCGCAAGTTCACCCGCGACGCAGGAAGCCAGGCAATTCAATCCGCCCCACCATAATGTACAAAAGACAAAGGCAGTGACCTTGAGCGAATTCCAAATTGTCTGCTTGTTAACTTTCATCGTGAACAGGCTACTTTTCAATGCGAACAGCGTCAAGTTTTATTTCATTATAGCTGGCAATTCAACGCGGTAAATTTGCTTCCCATTGATGTCGTGCAATCCTACACTCATCGCCTTCGTCTTCCCGTCAATACTCACTGCGCCGAAAAATTGGAAGCCGTCTTTTGGTGAACGATTTCCTTTCATGCCTTTTGGGATTCCGGTGAATTTCACTTGGGGGCCGAAGGTGTTGTCCATTTCCCCGGGGCCGAACGTTCCGGCATTTAACGGTCCTGCGACGAATTCCCAGAAGGGGTCGAAGTCGGTGAATTGGGCTTGGGCGGGATCGTAATAATGCGCGGCGCAATAATGAACGTCGGCGGTGAACCAGACCACATTGCGGATTTTATTTTGTTTGATGAAGCGGAGTAATTCGGCGATTTCTAATTCCCTTCCCATTGCTGCGCCGTTCGTATTCGCAAACGCTTCGTAATCTTTCGCGCCGTCTTTGACAATAATTCCTATCGGCATATCGCTGGCAATGACTTTCCACGTCGCTTTTGATTTCAGCAAAGTTTGCTTGATCCAGCGCATTTGTTCAGAGCCAAAAAATCTCGTTTCGTCATTTTGGACAGCTTGATTATTCGGCGTATTGATCCCGCGATAACTGCGTTCGTCCAGCATGATCACATCCAACAATGAGCCGTAATTATAGGCTCGATAGACGCGTTCAGGATCAGTTGGATGGAAGCGCATCGGCATATAATCCAAAAATGCGCGCTTGCCATTTTTGACTAATTCATCAATTCTTTTTTCCGTATATTTCGGGTCTTCGAGAATCTGCCCCGGATACCAATTATTGCGGACTTCGTGATCGTCCCACTGCGCAATCATCGGGACTTCGGCGTTGAAGCGACGGAAATTTTCATCAAGAAAATTGTAGCGTTGCGCACCGTGAAATTCTGCCAGCGTTTCGGCGACTTTGGATTTTTCGGGCGTCGTAATGTTTTTCCAGATCGTGCCGTCATCCAATTTCACCTCGGGCAAAATCACGCCGTCCGCATAAATCGTATCGCCGGAATGAATGAAAAAATCCGGCTGCATTTTTCGCATCGCTTCATAAATTTTCATCCCGCCAAATTCAGGATTGATGCCCCAGCCCTGACCGCACACATCTCCGCCCCAGACAAATTTCACATCACGATTATTGTTTGGAGCCGTATTAAAACTTCCCGTCACCGGCTCACTGATAATTTTGGAATCCCAAACATCACGAAAGGCGATGCGATAAAAAATCTTTTGCCCTGCCGGTAATTTATCCAGCTCAAGCCGCATCGTGAAATCCGTATTTGCCAGCGCGATTCCACCAAAAATCTTCTTGGCATTTTTGAAAGATTCTGTCGTCGAATATTCCACCACCATCTGCGAAGCCCTATCGCTACGGCTCCAAATAATCGCAGAGTTTTTGGTGATGTCGCCGCTTTGGACACCGGAGAGGATTTGGGGACGCAGTTTATCGGATTGAATAAATGTTGGCGCTTTGCCCCAAATTTTGGAGGTTAGAAGGGCACTGGTGCCAAGCGTAACTTGATTGAGAAATTTTCTTCTACGCATAATATTCACAAGAAGTACTTGTTTTTTACTTACAATCTACGTAATATCCACACAGGCTGCAAACAAGCCATATGTTTGCTATTTGACTCTATCTACAAAACAGGGATTTAAGATAGAGGATATTATCCCAATTACAATTATGGCATTACACGGAGTAATTATGGCAAATTTAGAAAAAGAACGAACTAAGGTTCGTCTAAGCCTCGATATTTCTACCGAAATGAATACGCTCTTAGAACAACTCTCCGCAACAACGGGAGGCACCAAAAGCGATGTATTGCGCAAAGCAATTGCCTTAATGGAAATCGCAGTTGATGCAAAGCGGCAAGGTAAGAAATTCGGTATTGCTGAAAAAGATCAGCAGTTAGCCACAGAAATTATCGGGCTGTAGACTTCCTTTCCCCCAGGAGTTTCATGGCAGAAAATAAGATCGATTTAAATGATCTCGCGCAATCCCAAAATCTAAAACTCTCACTTGCTACGGTTGAAGATTCAACTGAGCGAGAATCCCGCCTTCGCATTGCCGAAGCTGATGCCTTACACCTCCGCAGCAAAGAATTACTAATCTATCGGCTCACGGCTACTATTCTCATTGGTGTCGTCGTGCTTTCTTTCTGGATCATCCTCAACAAAGGCTTATCTAACGATGAAGGGAAATTAGCTCTTGCTTTGCTGACTTCCATCGTGACCGGATTGGTTGGGTATGTGACAGGGAAATCATCGAAGTAGCTTTTCCCAATTCATCAAATAATCGCGAAGCGTGTGGAGTGCTGCGCCTTGTCGTAGCTTTAGTAGAGACTTTCATTACAAATTTGCAGCGATGTAAATCTATACCAAAGCTACGCCGAGCCGTAGCACTCCAAACGCTTCGCGAGGCGAATTAACGAGATTTTCTTTTCTTTGCTCGCTCTTCGCGTTCCTCTTCTTCCTCGTCATCTTTATCAACGGCTCTAACAAATGCGCTTCGCACCGGCGCAGGCATTTGCGAGTTTGCACCTTTAACGGATTGCCAGATCACTTCGTTGAATTCGATGTCGGGGAGCGTATCTTCGCGGCTGAAATCCCAGCTTGCAGATTTTTGTGCGCCGGGGGCGTTCGACTGGTTGCGTTCATCCATATTAATGCGTGCCGGGCGAACAGTAAACGGAGTCAAATCAGCCTGATTCGTGAATGCGCCGTACATCGGAATCGCCGCTGCATCGTACTGGCTCATCGGCGGCAAGCCTAAAATTAATTCCATCGTCCGCAGCATGCTTGAACCTGTATACATCGAAGAATCTACAAATTTTCTCTTGGTGTATGGGCTAACAATAAACGCTGTCGAGCGGTGCGCGTCTACGTGATCGGGGCCGTTTTGGGCGTCGTCTTCGATGATGAAAATTGCGGTCGAAGCCCAATATTTACTGGCGCTCACCGCTTCCACTAAACGACCAACTGCGAGATCGTTATCGGCCACATGCGCACGCGGAGTTTTCTTGCCGGGGCTGGTTCCTTCGGTGTGATTATTCCCCAGCCGGACAACCTGAAATTGTGGCAATTGCCCGTTTTGTTCGTAGGCGCGAAATTCTTCCAGCCAACGATCTACGCGAGTGTTGTCAGTGATCGCCAAATTATAGGACGGATACGTCGGACTAAAATGATCCAACAAAGCTTCTTCACCGGTGTAATTTTCGCGTTGTGCTTTGGTCGCTGCGGCAGTTGCTTCACCGCCGCCACCGCCGCCGATTTTGACATCCCGGACTCCTATAAATTCGCCGTAACTGCGATAGCTCACACCCGCAGCTTTGCAATAATCCCAGATGTATCCTTTCGTCGGTCTGGCAATTTTTTTGCTGCCTTCGTAATCATAAGTTCGACCGCGCGACGAATAATTTGTCGGCCACGTTTTCTCGACATAGTCTGTCGCGTACGCCGCCATTGACCAATTGTGACCATCGGCGGAAACCTCTGAATCCACATAAAAATTATCGAGCAGAACAAATTCACGAGCGAGCGCGTGCTGGTTCGGCGTGACCTCATCGGGGAACAAACATAAGTTCGGATCGCCATTGCCTTCGGGCATATCGCCCAAAACCTGATCGTACGTGCGATTTTCTTTGACGATGTAAATCACGTGCTTGATCGGCGAGGCTTCACCCACTCGCGTTGGAATCGCAGTCCCTGTTTTCGGGGCGCGAGCAGCTTGCAACAGCTCATCCGTGTAAGGCGAATTGGCATAAGTCAGTTTGGTCAGTTGCGCCAACTTCTTAGCATCGGGCAAATCTATGAATGAAATCGTACCTTTCAAAATACTGCCGATGTATTGCACGTCGTTGTTTTCGGCGCGCGACATTCCAGCTTTAGGTTGCGGACCTTTTGGGTTCGCTGCTGAAGTTGTGCCTTTGCCATTCGCGACAAAAATCTGCTGACCATTTTTACTCGAACGAACTGAAGCGGGATACCAACCCGTTGGCACAAAACCCTTGATCTTACTGGCTCTGCGCTTGCTCACGTCTACGATGGCGACATTATTATTGTCAGCGTTGGCGATGTACAAAGTTTTTTCGTTCGGTGATAAAGCGACCGCATTCGGTGTGCTGCCGATGGGAGATTTCGGATGCAACGCAGTGGAAATCGCTTCAATTTCTTTCATCTCCGTGGTGTCAATGACTGACACAGAATTACTGTTGGCGTTGGCTACATACAAAATTTTTCCGTTGCGCGAAAGTTCCAGATCGTTCGGATGATCGCCCGTTTGAATGTTGCCGATAACTTGATTTTTGGTAGTGTCAATGACGGCGACGCTACGCGATCCCCAGTTGCTGACGTAGACGCGTTTGCCATCGTTTGCAACCGTACAATCGTAGGGATATTCGCCGACGGCAATTTTCATGATGACCTGATTATTGCTGAGATCAACGACCGCGACCTGATTTGAAAGATTTTCTGCGGCATACAATTTTTTGCCATCGGGCGAAATAGTAATTCCCGAAGGAAATGAGAATTCGCCTTTGCCTGCGGAGCGCGCTTTGTTGCGTCCGGCATTATCCAGGGCATGAAATTCTTTGCTGCCTAAAATAATTTTGCCCGCTTCGGCGGCCTTGCCGTTCATAAAATCGAAGATCAAAATTTCGTTATCGTCGCCGCCTGAGACGAAAAATTTATTCCCTGCCGGATTAAACGCCAACCCTAACCACGATTTTTTGACGGTAATTTTTTGGATGACCTGCTGCGAAGCCACATCAATAATATCCACTTCCTGTTCACCGTTGCCGTTCGTCGTCACCAGCAAAAAACGCCCGTCTTTACTGAGTTCCATGTTCATCGGCAAATCGCTGACCGGAATTTGTTTGCCTTCGGGCGTCAGCGTCCAGCCGTTCGGGAGCAGCATCCCAGCTGGTTTTTGTCCGGGCAAAATTCTAGCCGATTGCGCGGGCTGGGCGGATTGCGCGAAGCCGACAACTGAAAACATGACGAGCGATGCAATGGATTTTTTTAAATGCAGCACAATGGAGTCTCCTGATTGAATTGGATTTCCTGCAATAATGGAATTTTCAATATATCATTCGCTTAGGTCTAATGGTAGTTGATCAATATCAAATCTATCTCAAGTTTTGCAGTTAAAGCTAAAACTAATTTTTAGCAGTATCACGGTTGCTATTCCCGCTTTGCTTGCGCCAAAGTTGACTAAAAACTCCTTTGCGCGACAGCAAATCAGCGTGCGTTCCGACTTCGACTAATTTCCCGTTGTTCATCACAACGATTTTGTCGGCATCGGCGGTGGAGGCTAAACGATGCGTGACAGCAATGACTGTTCGTCCAACGCTGATTTTTTTGATCGTTGCGTTGATCGCCGCTTCCGTCGTTTGATCCAGCGCGGAGGTCGCTTCATCCAAAATCAAAATCGCAGGGTTGCGGACAATGGCGCGCGCGATGGCGATTCGCTGACGTTGCCCGCCTGACAACAAGCTCCCGCGTTCCCCGGCAATTGTGTCGTAGCCGAGCGGCAAGCTCTTCACAAATTTATGAATTTCAGCGGCACGCGCGGCGGCTTCGACTTCCTCGTCAGTGGCATTTAGGTTTCCGAGCCGGATGTTTTCGCGGATGCTGATGTTAAAAAGAATATTATCCTGAAAAACCACCGAAATTTTTGCCAGCAGCGAATCGCGCTGGATGTCGCTCAGCTTGATTCCATCAATCGTGATCAAACCGTAATCTGGTTCATAAAATCTGAGCAATAAATTTACAATTGTGCTCTTGCCGGAACCGCTCGGGCCGACGATGGCGACTTTGATGCCTTTGGGAATGGTCAGGCTTAGTTTTTTGAGCTGTTTTTGCTCGCCGGTATAACTGAAGTCCACCTCATGAAAAACAATTTCTCTCTTAAAATCAGGTAACTCAATCGCATCAGGCTGATCAATAATTTGTGGCTCTTCACCTAGCAAATCATTGATGTGTTGAATGCTACCAGCCGCATGAATTAAGGTCGGAATGTATCCAGTCACATGAGCAATGTTGTAACTCAGCTCCCAGAAAACGCTTTCAAATGCGATTAGTGAACCAATGGTCAATCCTTTTCCGTGAAAGACCAGATACGACCCAAAACCTAAAATCAAAAGATGAAGCATCAGGACAGAAATCGTCACGGAGCGTTCGATCAAAGCGCTGAGAAAATGCACACGGGTCGAAGTTTCTACCAAATTGGAATTACGCGGCTGAAACCAAAAAGCAGAAATTCCCCGTAATCCGAATGCTTTAACTACGGACTGCGCCATGACATTTTCAGAAACCACGCTCAATGTCGCGGCTTCGAA
Organism: Blastocatellia bacterium; assembly: GCA_043736395.1. GTDB lineage: Bacteria > Acidobacteriota > Blastocatellia > RBC074 > RBC074 > JAFDVL01. The sequence continues at coordinate 16,462 of JAYTCQ010000352.1, forward strand.
TTCTTTTTTCTGATAACTTGCCACGATGGCGCGTTTGGAAAAGTAACGCGAACCGATCAATGTAACAGGGAAAATCAGCATGGCAGCGCACGCTAATTTCCAGTTCAGGACAAATAGCAAAGCTGTTCCCGTCAGGAGTTCAAGCAGAGGCAAAGCGCCCCATGAAATGGCATGCATGATCGCTTCCTCAACATCAATCATATCTGTCGAAAAGCGTGACAAAACTTCGCCGACTTTCGTACGGGAATAAAATTTCGCCGAGAGCGTTTGTGTATGCTCAAAAATTCTTTGGCGAATGTCGCCGATAATCTTCGAACCGACTTTGGCATTCAAATAATCATACGCGACACTCGCGACTGAAATTAGGATGCCGAGCACGCCTAGAACTCCTAGAATCCACTCCAGAGCTTCATAATCTTTTTCGTCCAGGGCATCATCAATCAGATATTTCAGGCAAAATGGAAAGGCGGCATTAAAGGAGGCTTCGAGCAGAACGCCGGTCGAGAGTAGTAATATTTTTGAACGATATGCCGTGAAATAAGGGCGAAGAAAATCTACGACACTTTTGAATGCACCGACAATCTGAGTAGCATCATAATCCTCAATTTCGTCCTCGTCGTCGTCCTCATCATCTTCAATTTCATCATCATCATCATCTTCTTCTTCGAGGTCTTCTTCGATTTCTTTTTTTCGGGGCATAAGGTTTGTTATTAATAGCGGTGTGCTATTTATTTTAGCGGCTTAATCGTCTTCATCGAACTTAGAGAAATAACAATAGCGAATACTTTCAATATCATTGTACCAACTTCCGTCTCCCCCTCTGGCATTTTCTTCCAATCGCCAGAGTTTCTTCAGGGTGCGGTCACTATTCACTTCCAAATCAAAACCATTCGCCAGGAAAAGTTCTGACCATTCCCACAAAGTCAGCAAAGTTTTTACGCCATCGAACAGGCGATATCTTTGAATAACCTGTGGTGCAATGTCCGTCGAAGCCGCCGCAAAAATTACTCCGCGTTTAGCGACTCGATGTAATTCCCTGATTGCTTTGACGGCTTCGCGTTCTGACAAATAACAAAGCGAAGTGTCATACACAAAATCAAATTGTTCGTCTTTGAAAGGTAATTTTCGCACATCGGCAAATAAATTTTTCTTCGATAATTTTTGATCCGTCAGGCTGTGAATGTAGCGATTATTTTCAATTCCCCACGCCTCAACACCAATTTTTTCTAAAGCTGCGATAACTTTTCCGTTGCCTGATCCAGTGACGAGAATTTTGTATTTTTTCTCCGGTTTCCACGCCGTTGTGATAGCTTCCGTCACGAATTTTGCATCAAAGAATTTTTGAAAATTCTCGGTGTAATTTCCAAGACCGTGATAATTTTCAAAATATTGACGATCAATTTTTCTACCAATTATTCCTGACGAAATTACACTTAAATCGGCTTGCGTGTTTCCTAACACAGTCTCTTCGTACCATTTCCGCATCATCCCGTCCAGCATCATATCAGTGACAAAATCTGCGGAATCGAGCACGCCGTTCAGCGTCGAATCAAATAAATAATCGCCGATTACATACAACCCCGGATGTTCTTTTGGTTCGGGGATGTGACGCTTCTTCGGGTCTTTCACCGGAGATCCGCCGGGCTGCGCATTCACCGAATAAAGCCAGCGATGTACCTTACCTTCGACGAATAATTTTCGTCCAGACTGCAATGCTTCAGGCAATGATTGCAGGGCTTTTTCTATCAATTCTTCATCGGAAAAATTCGCCATCGTCAGCGCGTCCGTACCTGCGATCAACCAGCCAAGTGCGCCGTAGCCGTTGCCTTCATGCCGCGAAGTTTCATCGTACACACAACAGCCGCCAAACGCGTCCGACATAAACCATGAATCCGTAATCAGCTCTTTCCAGTAACGTTCCTTGAAAAGAATTGTGACGCGCACGTAATGCGCAGGATGGTCGTAATAGGCGTGATGTTGCAGCAAAGCGTTTGACAATTTTTCGCCGCCGTAATTAATGGTATTCACCCAATTATTTGGCAACGCAACTGCGACCAAATCAAAATCATATGTTTCGATCTCGCGGTCACGCTTGATCGCCACACGATATTTATTTTCGGGAGTTTTTTCAATTCTCGCGACGGGGCTGTTGAGCTTGATGTGACATTCAGGGCTTAGTTCCAGTCGTTCCCGCAATTTTTCAATGAGTAATTCATTGCCGCCGACAATTGAATACAGCTCAATATAACCATCCACATCCATTAGGAAATTTTTCAGCCCGTTCACACCATTGGTCAGATGCGGTTCAGTGGCTAAATCGCTGTGAGCGGCAACTTTCAAATATTTTCGCGCGACCGGATCAGAGACGCTTTCATCAAGCAAATTTTGGCAGGTGCGATCAGCCCAATCATGATCGTTATCATCCTGCCAATGGCCTTCGTAATATTCTTCCGGCGTGAATAACGCCTGACATTTCCGGCGGAAATTTTGGATAGCTGCTAAAGTGTTCGCTCCCAGAAGTTTTTTAATCTCGGCCCTATTTCGAAGAATTTTATCGTCTAAAATAACGGTTTCGCCGTCCATTGGCACGATTTGCAAGCCGAGCTTATCAACGATCAGATCACGTAGCGGATCAGGGCCGGTTTTTGAATATCCATACAGCTCGGCGACACCGGCTTCGTATTTCACATCTGCCTGATCAAACCGCCGGGTGATAATTTTTCCGCCGACTCTTTCACTTGCTTCAAAAACCGTAATATCACACGGAGCATCGCATTTTTGTTCAAGCAAATGTGCCGCCATCAATCCTCCCGGCCCACCGCCGACAATTGCAACTTTAATCATAATTCTTTCAATTTAAATTAGCGCGAAGATGTGCTGGCCGAATTTTCAGTGTCCAATGAGTGAACTACTATCTAAGTTCATGCTTTCGTTATCTTCTTCGGTATCCTGGATTCGCAACGATAGTCGAGATGCTCTGACTTTGTTAATTTGCAAGCCGCCAAGTTTGGCTGATTGCTGGAAAGTAAGCAAGTGCTTCAAAAAAAAAGAAGTAATGTCCCTTTATCTTTTTTCATTCATACAATAGTGCGGACAAAAAATGAGGAGAGGGCTTCACAAAAAAGGCGATGAAATGGTTCACTGTGGAAGACAAAATCTACAGTATACCAAACATCGCC
>JAYTCQ010000353.1:0-5841 GCA_043736395.1 Blastocatellia bacterium
TTAAGATTAATTACGGCATGGCAGAAATCCCGCAGTGCAGCATTCGCGGGATTTTCAGCTTTATTTTTTTCGTACCCTGCCGCCTGCATTCGAATAAAATTCGTAGCCCATTCCAATTCCTTCAGGCTAGGCTTGCGGTTCAGGGCAATTTGAAAAGTGCGAGTAATTTGCTTCGCGTAATCAGCTCCGGCTTCAGCCACTACTCGCTCGGCTAAAAATCTTGATTGTTCTAACACAAATTCATTATTCATCAACGCAAGTGCTTGCGGCGATACCGTCGAAGTTGAGCGATTCGGCGCGGAAACCACTGTCACAGGACAATCGAAAACTTCGATCAACGGCAGCGGTACAGATCGCTTCACAAAAATATAAACACTCCGACGATTCGTTTCATTATCGTCTTTGGCATCCAATGGCCAACGTGGACGAGAGCCTGTGTTGATGATGTCAGCGTCAATGTGCGGGTAAATTCCAGGACCAAACATTTTTGGATTTAATTTGTTGCTCACCGCCAAAATTGAATCGCGAATAATTTCAGCTTCAAGGCGATGCGGATTCATCCGCCACAACAAACGATTTTCGGAATCCTTGACAATAGCTGCATCATTGCCCTGACTGGATTGTTTGTAAGTATTCGAAGTCAGAATCAACTTATGCATCTGCTTCCAGCTCCAGCCACGACTAACGAATTCTGTCGCCAGCCAATCCAATAATTCAGGATGCGTCGGATGATCTCCGGTGGCTCCGAAATCACTCATGGTTCTGACGATGCCGGAACCAAAATGATATTTCCAAATGCGGTTCACGGCGACGCGTGCCGTCAATGGATTTTCAGGGCTTGCAATCACTTCTGCCAATTGCAGACGACGATTGACGGGCTGTAAATCTTTGCCATCATTGAGTATTGTCGGGACTCCGGGCTGAACCTCTTCGCCCTTCGACCGCCAGTTTCCGCGCAAGTAAAGAAACGTTTTGCCAGCGTCCGCTTTGTCCGTCAAACCCATCGCGGAAGCGTACGGCGCAGGGCGTTTTTTATTGACTGTGTCAATGTCTTTCAGCATCGCTTTGCGGAGAGCAAGACGTTCAGGAGAAAGCTTTTCTTCAATATCTTCCGCCTGAATATTCACTTCTTTTCGTAATCGCTTGTCTGTCTCAGCACGAAATTGTTCTTTGGTTAATTCGCCAAAACCACTGGATTTTTCAGCTAAACCCACGTGAAAATCAATTTTCTCATTAATCAATTCTTCACGAATCGGCTTTTCAAAAGCTGCTAATTTCGCTTTGAAAGGTTTCACTTCTTCGTCAATCACTTTGTTCGCGGCTTTGTGTGCGGCGATTTCCGCCTCTGTCGCCAAAGGTTTTTCCGCATTCGTTGAAGAGTTAAAAACCGCGATCATTCGATAGTAATCCTTGGTTGGAATTGGATCGTATTTGTGATCGTGGCAGCGTGCACAACCAACCGTTAAGCCCATAAACACAGTCGAAGTCGCCGATACCATGTCGTCCATTTCATCACTGCGCGATTCTTCGTTCGCGACGTTATCAACAGTCGGACCACTGCGACAAAATCCGGTCGGAATTAATGACTCCACGCTGTTGGGATTCATCAAATCTGCTGCCAATTGCTCAACAATAAATTTATTGAAAGGCTTATCTTCATTGAACGATTTGATCACATAGTCGCGGTAACGCCACGCATGCGGACGATCATAATCGAACTCATATCCGCCGCTGTCGGCATACCTCGCTAAATCCAACCAATGCCGCCCCCAGCGTTCGCCGTAATGTTCAGACGCCAGCAATTTATCAATAACTTTTTCATATGCGAGCTTCGAAGGATTTTTTAGAAATGCATCCATCTCTTCCGGCGTTGGAGGAAGTCCGATCAAATCGAAATACACACGACGCAGCAGGGTACGCGGATCAGCCGCCGGTGAAGGATTTAATCCGTTCGCTTCGAGCTTGTTCAGCACAAACGCATCAATTTCGTTGCGTACCCATTTTTTATTTTTGAAGGCCGGAGCAACCGGACGAACCGGCTTCACAAACGACCACCAGGCACGGTCTTTGGCTGTGATCGAATACCCCGGTTTTCGGATTGGAGCACCCTCGGCAACAGCCATCGCCGCGACTGGTTTCATCGCATTAATCCATTCCGAAATCGTAGCAATTTCCGCATCAGAAATTTTCCCGCCCATCGGCATCGCCGGTTCTTCTTTGTGGGTGATGAGCTTTATCAACAGGCTTTCATTCGCATTGCCTGGGACGATGCTGGCTCCGCGCGTACCGCCTTTCATCGTCGCCGCTTCCGTACGCAAATCCAAACCTGAACGTTGCATTTTTGCGCCGTGGCACATCACACAATTCGCTTCAAAAATTGGCTGTACTTTTTTGGCAAAAATGTCGTCAGAAGTTTGCCTGGCCGCAAAAGCGATCATCGCAATAAATCCAATGATGAGAAATGATTTGCTAAGATTTTGAATTTTCATAAAAAGGTACGATAGGCGTCCCCGCCTGTCGAGCGTCCATCAGGTGTCGCCTGTTGAAGATTGATTACTTTCGTCATTAGGTTCTGGCAAAATAATTTTTATCGTAAAGCGGACAGGCGGGGACGCCTATCCTACCTTAAAAAGTCAATTGTCCACCATCCACAACCAACGCGTGTCCGGTCACGAACGATGCATCATCCGATGCTAAAAATGCCACGACGGACGCGACTTCATCAGGCGTCCCAAATCGCATCATCGGAATTTTTTCTTTCAGATAATTTTCTTTCATCACTGGATCGGCATCAAGTACTGCCATTGAAAGTTTTGTTTGAATTAATCCGGGTGCGGCAGCGTTCACGCGAATGCCGTGAGGTGCCAGTTCAATCGCCGCGGTCATCGTCATTCCAACGACTCCGAATTTCGAAGCATTATATGCAATCAGCCCCGATTCACCTACAATTCCGTTCGTCGAAGCCATATTTACGATACTGCCTTTGATGTGATGTTTGACCATCAATCGCGCCACGACTTGCGTACACAAATGGACGCCTTTCAAATTCACGCTAATCGTCGCATCCCAGTTTTCATCAGTGGTTTCCATCAACGGAGCGAACGGCGCGATTCCTGCGATATTGCAGAGCACGTCAATCCGCCCGAATCTCAGCTGAACTTTATTTGCCAGCGCTTCGACTTGAGTGCGGACACCAACATCGCACTGATAGGATTCCGCTTCTCCGCCGTTGCCGATAATTTCTGAAGCGACTAATTCTGCGTCTTTCAGCTTAATATCTGCTACCGAGACCGATGCGCCTTCACGAGCCAGCCGCAAAGCTGTCGCTCGTCCAATTTCACCGCCACCACCTGTCACGATTGCTACTTTGTCTGAAAATCTCATGAGAAAAATTTCCTTGAACAGGAATCAGAAATGACAGTTTCTTCGATTCAAGAATGTATTGCAATACTGGAAATAACAAGGGGAACTCCTGCATCCCCCGGGCGAGCCACACAAGGTTAAGTTTCCATCGCAGCTAATTTGTTCGCCAAGGCTCGCCCGCAGGATGTGGGCGTTCCCAATCACTATTTCCCTGCCAAAATATCAGCTCTGCGCTTCAATAAATACGCCCGAATTGCGGCTGAATCTTCTTTACTGATATGTTTTCCAAATCCTGGCATGCCACGATCTTCGAGCGATCCGTCCAAAACAATTTCATCGAACATTTTGAAAATAGCGGGATTAGAAGTCGGCAACATCGGAGTCAACCCGCCACCACCCACAGCTCCTGCTCCGTGACAAACGGCGCAGTACATCGCAAAATCTGTATTCCCTTTTGCTATCACTTCTGCTGAAGCATTCGATTCAATTGCGGGCACAGCCGCCATCGGAATTTTCGGCAGCGGCATCAGTTCCTGCTTCGCATTCAACGCAAACGTCAACACGCGTCCGACGTTCACTGTATTTAATTCTGGGATGTAAGAATATCCGCCCGTTAACGGAAACGCTCCTCCCCAGCCTGACATCACAGTGATGTATTGTACACCGTCAATCTGGTACGTCACAGGCGGTGCGATGATTCCGATGCCAACATTTACTTCCCATAATTTTTCGCCTTTGTCTGCACTGTACGCCACAAATCTTCCGTCCGAAGTTCCTTGAAAAACCAGATTCCCGGCAGTGGTCAATGTCCCGCCATTCCACATCATTTTGTAAGGTACTCGCCATGCTTCTTTTTGTTTTATAGGGTCCCACGCCAGCAAATGTCCGGGCGGAATCATTTTCGGATCAGGAACATCTTTTAGCACCGGCCCGAAATCTACGCCTAAATTCCACCATCCGGCGCGGGCTTTGAACTTCGGATCAGGTGAATAAAAACCGGGAATATCCTGAGCGGGAATGTAGACCAAACCCGTCATTGGATTGAATGACATTGGTTGCCAATTATGCGCGCCGAGCGGTCCCGGTTTATGCAAAGAATAATTCGTTTTGTAACGCGCTTCAGGAATTTCTATTGGACGACCTGTTTTTTTATCTATGCCTTTTGCCCAACTAATTTCGGCAAATGCTTCGGCCGAAATCAACTGACCGGTCGCACGATCCAGCACATAAAAAAATCCATTCTTCGGAGCCTGCATCAATACTTTTCTGACGCGCCCGCCGATTTTTAAATCTGCCAAAATGATGTGCTGCGTCGCTGTATAATCCCACGTATCCCCCGGCGTAGTTTGATAATGCCAGACGTATGCTCCGGTCTCAGGACGCAGCGCAACAATCGAAGAAAGATACAAATTATCGCCGCCTTTCGGACTGCGAATTTGTTGATTCCATGGTGAACCGTTGCCCGTCCCAACATACAACAAATTCAACCCCGGATCGTACGCCATCGAATCCCACACCGTACCGCCACCGCCTAATTTCCACCATTCGCCGTCCCAGGTTTTTGCGGCACGTTCCATCGCTTTTGATTCAAAACCTTTCGCCGGATCGCCGGGAACCACATAAAATCTCCAGCTCTGTTTTCCGGTTTCCGCATCGTACGCCGTGATGTAACCGCGTACGCCGTATTCACCGCCGCCATTGCCAATCAACACTTTTCCTTTCACCACGCGCGGCGCCCCTGTGATCGTATAGGATTGCGTTTGATCCACTGTGACAACATTCCAAACCACTTTGCCAGTGGCGGCGTCCAGCGCGATCAAACGTCCGTCAAGAGTACCGACAAAAACCTTTCCTTTGTATAAAGCTACGCCACGATTGACGACATCACAGCAGGCTTTGGCACCGAATTTTTTCGGAACTTCAGGATCATATTTCCAAATCTGTTTTCCGGTTCGCGCATCCAGCGCATAGACCACGCTCCAACTGCCAGTCGTATACATCACGCCATTAGCAATAATCGGCGATGCCTCCAATCCACGCATCGTATTCGTATCGTACGCCCACGCTAGCCCCAGCTGTTGCACGCTTTTGTCATTGATTTTATTAAGCGTACTAAACCGCGTTTCAGCGTAATTTCTCCCGTGCGTCAACCATTCGCCCTGCCGTGCATCAGCGGAGCGCAAGGCGCTATCATCAATGGTTTTGCTGGCTGGTTTCTGCGCGATTAGTGATGAGGAAGCGATGAGCAAAACTAAAAGTATTGTTGCCAAAGAAATTTGGGTTGGATGTTTCATTGTCCGGGCACTCCTGACATGTATTGAAATCTATATTGTTTGTTTGTACGAAGTCGAAGATTATTAACAGGGATACAGAAAAATCGCTGCTAACATTACGAAGCTCAGGATAAGGGAAAATTCGAATTGTGCAAAGAGTCCAGAGCAGCAAAGACTGGAGCGCGAGCGAAGCAGATGAAACGCG
>JAYTCQ010000354.1:0-71908 GCA_043736395.1 Blastocatellia bacterium
CGCTGATCCAGTAAAAGAATGGGTTCCGTGACCCCAGCCTCAAGCAGATACCAGGCCAGACTCAATCCCGCACAGCCCGCGCCTAGGATAATGTGACGAAACTCTTTTCGGTCACCAGTTGGCACAAGGTTCAGGGGCGAGACGCGGCGCTCATGCTGCTTCATCGGGTTGCTCCTTTTGGTTGGCTGTTTCCTCCCCAGATGGACTGCTTGGCGTCCATCCAAAGCACTATCAAAAAATGGGGAAACGTGATCGCGCTGACAAACAGAAACGCTGAGGTGATCAGCACGGCGGCGGATATGTGATAACTTGAAATTGCTGCCCAGAGGAGCATTAGCAAACCGCCTGCTGCTGCCGTTAAGGGCAAAGCACGACGATGAAAATAAATCAGGGCCAGCCCCAATTGCCCTTGAGAAACTAACTCTTGTAAGGGCTTCGTCAGCAAGATTAACCGCACCACATGACGCGGTGAATGCCAGACCAGAAAATATGTTCCAATGGTCAGAATCGGTGACGCGCTAGTGAACAACAGCAACAATAATCCCGTCTCAGCAATTTCAGTGATCGCCGCGCGCACGGTTGCTGCATCGCGCACTTTATACCGCGCATAGGCAAGGTGCAGGCTGATCATGATTTGGCCGAATGTGAATAAAAAAACGCCAACCATCAGCCCATGACGCAGCGCTGTTACGCCTGCCCAGCCTTGTATATTTACGCCGGTTAATTGCGTCCCCAGGTGGCGCGTGATTTCGGTAAACTGGTCGGGAAAGAAAAGAAACGGAATGATTGCGGGCAAGCTCCCGCGTGCAATCAGGAGGATAACGGGCAAATAAGTTGACCCTCTTCCTGTCGGCTCAGTTTTGGCACGCAGGGTTCTATGAAGACCGAAGGCGCTGCTCCAATAAAGGTCTCCCTGACCAAAATGATAAGCAGACATCAATAAAAACAAGACCAAGCCCGCGTCGGGAATCCAACGCCAAATCATCAGCACGGCAATCATCAGGCACAGATACCACGCAACAAACGAAACGACACTGCGTCTCTTCATGGTGATTCCCCCAAGCAGGGTTGGTAGCTGATGATCAATTCCTCCGTGCGCCAATCCGAAGACGAATAGACTGAGCAACCACGGCATCCACTGAATCTCAGGACGGGTTGCAGTGATCGGAAAGGATAAGGATAAGAGAGAAACAGAAAGACAAATTAAACAGGCGGGCAACACGATCTTGAATAGCAGCAATCTGGAAACAAAGTCGTCGCAGACGCCTTGCGATGCATACGACTGCGATTCTGTACGGATTGGCAGTGCCAGATTCTTTGCAATCATTGTTGTCACTCCAACAGAAAAGTCCGATCTCTTATTGCGCTTGGTCAGGAGGGTATCAAAACACGTAACGGTGACTCCTTCATCAAAAAGAATTGAGGGCTGAGCCTGAGACTCAGCCCTTTCATCCAGACTCTATATTCGCCGTTTAGGCGGAGCTAGGTCGTAGTCAATTCTCCCACCACTCCCCCTTCATGTTCTGTCTTGATCCGGGCAATATTAAAAATGAAGATGCCCAGACCTGCCTTGGCGACAATATCTGCTAATGTGTACCCCACCTGAATGGCAACTTCTGTGCTGGCTCCGGTGCCGAGCCCCAATGTGCCAATCGTGTAGGCGATGGGATAGAAACCCCACGTTGCAAAAATCAACAACCTGGCATTACGCAGCAACACACGGGCCGGTTCAATTTGGCGTTCAATCGCACCACTCAGTTGTACAAACAAAACATACAGGATGTATAGAAACGGAATGGAACTCAAAATACCCCAGAACCAGCGCGTACCGGCATCACTGGAAACCTCTCCCGGATAGCCCAACGCAATCATAAGAACCGCAGCAACGGTCAGCTTCATCAGTGTTATTCCGGCTTCTTTCTTCGGTAAGCCAATCACCGCGACCAACTCCACCAACAGCAGCGGTACAGTCAATAACCAATCAGCATAACGATAAGCATCATTGAATGGCGTTCCAGTCGCTGTATATACAGATCCGGTAAGTTTGTAAGCTGCGGTAAAGCTCTCAAAAATCTTGAAGTAGTGATAGCAGGCAATCGCCACCACCAATCCAGAGACGTTGAGTGCCGCTCGATATTTCGGTGCAACCGACTGACGATTGAGAAAAAAGAACAAGGCAGCAGCTCCCATTGTCGCCACTGTCAAGGACATCAGATTTGTCACTAGGCTATACTGGTTAATAGTTAATGTAGGTTCCACGTTCAACCCTCCTAAAGCGATTGTTCAGAATTTAGACGAGCCAAGTCTAACAATGCTAACTGTGCTCGTCTGTGAAATTTCGGTGTGGCCTAAAAGTTGTAATTTTTTCGGCATTTCGATCCTAGAGATCAGGTATTAAGAAAGTATGTCCTAATCGACAGAAGTGCGTCGAAATTCTGTTTTTTGTTTTTCATAATTTTATCGCGATATTTTGGTGTAGCTGTGCAATCACACTGAACCTTATAGCGGGTTTCAAATAGATGCGCCCCTGAAGTAGAGTAAAAAAATGAGAGCCTATCCAAAAGAGTTACTTATATGCAACGCCAGCACTAGCCGGGCCTGCCAGATGAATAATCTCTGTTTTACTGAAGCCAACTTCTCTGCACCATCCAGAGAAATCCGCTCCGGTGAAATCGAACGCGTCGCCGAATTCCATCAACATATTGAGCGACATCATCAAGCCGAAAGCGTTTTCACGTCGCGCGTCATCAATCAGGTTTTCGATCACGACGAACGCGCCTCCCAGTGGCAGCACATCGTAGGCGGCGCGAATCAGGTGCATTTTTTTCTCCAGATTCCAATCGTGCAAAATCATCCCCATCGTGATCACATCCGCTTTTGGCAAAGGATCAGCAAAGAAATCCAGCGACTGCGCAGTAATGCGATCTGATAATCCTGCCGCCGCAATTTTTTGTGCGGCAATTTTTGTAGCCGCAGGGAGGTCAGCCGAAATACATTTCATGTGTGGATGTTGTTTGGCGATCAGGATTGATAAAAGTCCGGCAGCGCCGCCTACGTCGCAGAGTGTTTGATAACGCGAAAAATCAAATTTCTCAGCGAACGCCTGAAAATTGCCCGCCGAAATTCCGCTCATCGCATCCATAAATTGCATCAGTCGTTCAGGCTTGCTGTAGAGTTCCTCAAAGACTGATGCGCCTGTATGTTTGATTTCGTTTTGCGGCTTCCCGGTGCGAAGACCTACCGTTAGATCGTTCCAAAATGGATAAAGGCGAGCGTTCGCCATTTCCAAAAAACCGCCGATAAATTGCGGACTTTGCCGATCAAGAAACATCGCAGTTTCAGCCGTATTGCGATAGCGCGCTTCAGGGCCATCGCCGTCGCGCTCAAGAAATTTCAGCGCCACCAGCGTATCGAAAAAATCAGGGTTTGCTCGCGGGTGCAATTGCAATGCACTTTGTAACTCGCTGCCAGTCATCGCATTGCTGCCAAGTTTGGTAAACAGTTCCAGCTCTACTGCCGAGAGCAGAACTTTGGCAGGCCAGAACGCCATGCCAACTTCGAGGATTCGAGATGGTGTTAAGTTGTTCATGATGATACTCCTTCTGGGTCGTGGTGTTAGAGTTGATGCATTTTATAACCAGTCTCCTTATTTCTCGAATTGCTGTTATTGAGCGGCGGCGGATGCAATTATTCACAGCCGCTGATCAAAATCGCACTTAATCAATAAGGGAGAATTGGTGCACAAAAATGTTCATAGACTAAAAATAAAATTCATGCGAGGCATGCGCAGTGCCTGTGAGCGCAGGCGCGGCGCGGCCCGCATCAAAATGACTTGGTTCTAACTTGGTTTGCCTTCGACAACGCTGACAGTTGATGGCGTGGGCGTGATGGATCTCAGTTGAAATCCCGCCTGCGCTAACAACTGTTCATACTCTTCTGCCGTGCGTTCAATACCACCGGGAAGCGTCATCATTGCCATATCAAAATCTTTCGCCAGGGAAGGATCGTTCCCGGTTGGCACGACAGCTTCGACAAGTAAGAGCCTGCCGTTGTTTGGAATAACGCTCCGACAATGACTCAGAATTTGAACGCATTGTTCGTCTGTCCAATCGTGAATGATATGGCGGAATACATAAGCATCCGCGCCGCTGGGAATGGACTCAAAAAAACTTCCTTCAATGACTGTACAGCGGTCGCTCAAACCGTTAGCCTGCACATTGTCGCGCGCCCGTCCGATGACATGACCGAGGTCAAACAGGATGCCTTTCATGGCGGAATAACGTTGCAGTACGGCGCTAATTAATGATCCATTGCCGCCACCAATATCAGCTAAAACTTCAATGCCACTGAAGTCGTAGGCCTCAAGCATCGCGCCGGTTTCGTATCCGTGGATCGCCGTCATCCCCGCATCAAAAATCGGGCCAAGCTCGGGATGCGTTCCGATGTAATCGAAAATCGGTTGTCCGAATACTTTATTGAAGCCGGGTTCCCCCGTGAGGGCCGAATGATGCAGGCCGTCCCAAGCCGAAAACATGCGATGCATCATTTGCCCGGCAGCGCGGAATGAATTCTCGGCTTCAGTCCTGAGACAGCTTGAAAGCGGCGTGTGATCAAACTGGTGCGGGCTAACTTCTTGAAACAATCCGTGGCTCGCCATGAATCGCAGGAGGCGATAGAGCGAACGTTCGTGCGTGCCTGTCGCGCGGGCGAGCGCTTCGACTGATTGAGGTATACCTGCCTCAATTGCATCGGCAACACCCAGTTCAGCAACGGTGCTAAGAGCGCGACTGAGCGCAGCACTGAACATGATCTGCGTTAATTTTTCAGTTTCTATCTGTGCCATTTTATTTCCCTTTCGAGTGTTATAAACGTTCTGCTTCAACCACACTCATTGGCGAAGGTATCGGAACGATGTGGGTTAGTTTGAATCCGGCAGCGACGAGCAACAACGTCATCTGGCATCCAATATGATCGGCGAGTTCGAGTTGATGCGTTTCATAAGCAATCTCCTTGTTACTCGAATTGCGGTTAATTAGCGGCGGCGAATGCAATTATTCACCGCCGCCAGATGCATTCTATTTTTTCGGCGATGCGGATTTCGTGACCTGTGTGCGCACGACTTGCCATTTTCCATTTCGCTTCAACCAAATATCGGTGTAGATATAATGTCCACTGTTGTCTTTGCCCTGATATTGGCTTTTCTCGGTCTGACCGTAGGTGGCGATGGCAGCGTCACTGACCACTTTGACCTTAAGATTGTCGAGTTCGAGCGCAGTGAATTTGTAGCTCCCTGATTTAAACATCTCCACGACCTGCGCCTTCGTTTCGATCTCACCCATTGGATCAATAAACGTAAAGTCGTCTGCTGTAATGCGCTCCGAAAATGCCACATCGCCTTTGAGAATGGCGGTCGTCCAATCCTGTTCCAGCTTGGTGATTAGTTGCTCGGCGTTTTCGGTTGGCGTGGCCGCTGCTGATGCAGAGGCTGCGGCAGTTGCGGTCGTTTTTTGATCCGGAGCAGCGCAGCTAGTAAGGGCCAGGGCTGCAACGAAAAACATCATAATGCTGATCATTCGTCTCATTGGGACTCTCCTTATTCATTCGTCTCGTTGAAATATTGCCGCCGCCAACGCCAGTCAGCGGCGACGTGATTTGCAATGGGGTGAGGACTGATTTACAACTACTGTCCAGGTGCGCGATAACTGACCGTCTTCTTCGCTGCCTCGTCAATTTCTTCGGCAGTCAGCAGCACCGTCACTTTGATGGCGACTGCCCCGGCGGCGTTAACAAACATCGAGAGCGCAGCGGCAGTGACGTTGTCCGGCAGATCCGCGATGACATAGACATCAGTATCGCCAAAGGCATAGTAGAAAGCCTCTACAGTGCCGCCGACAGAACCAAGCAATGCCTCAATCGCAGCACGGCGACTGGTGCCTCCTTCTTTAAGCAGTCCTTTTACTCCCGCTCCGGCGTAGTTGCCTTGAATTAAATATTTGGCCATTACGATTTCCTCCTTATTGGTTGATTGTGATTACCTTTTTTGTCCACTGTTCATCGCTACAGAAGGTTTTGCCTCTTGCGTGTAGTCAATAAAGCACGCCAGCATTTCGTCATACGTCGGGTCGCCCCAACGAACGGCTTTGGTTGGGTCAGGGTTGAATTTATTTTTCGCGGAATTATCAAACCAGCCTGTGACCAGAAAGGTTGTGCCTTTCGGAATCATCAGCGGCTGCTTCAGCACATAGCTTGTCTGCCACGAAAAATCATAGCGCGGGACGTTCAGCAACATCTCTTTGCGGCCATCGGGATACGCGGCTTCGATCTGCATCGCCGCGCCGCGAAAGTGCATGTGCGGCATGAGCGTCGTGAGCTTGATGTCGTTTGGAGCAGTCCAGCAGGCGCTCACTTGATGACGCTCTGCGCCCGGTGCAATTTTCATATACGCGTTGTAAATTAATTCTGTGCTGAGCAATTTGGCGGGCGGCGCTTTCGCAAAAACAAGGCCGACGCTCGAACGATCTGTCTGCACAGAACCGGCAGTCTTGTTGTAATGCACCTGAAAAATGAGCGTTGATCCGGCGGGGATTTTCTTTGCTACATTTGGTTCCATGACATCGGGGTTGCGACCTGGTGCCCACTCCGTCAAAAGGATAGAAATAGGGTCTCGCTTGCTGGTATTGAGCATTGTCCCGCCGCCACCGTTTGGCAACGCACATCCATCGTTGTAGACCGGAGCATCCATCTTTATGCGTCGCAGGAATCCGTCATCGTAACGAATGCTTTCTTTCGCTTGTTGCGCGCGGAGCTTCGCCAATTCTTCCTTGCTCATCTTGGGCGCGTCGGCAGGAGCAGGAGGACGAACGAAAACCACTACGTGATGCACGACTTTGCGATTGCCGGGACGCGCTTCGATCGCCCGCACGTATTTATCTTCGGTGAAGCCGGTGGGAACTTCGAAGTATTGATATTCATCCGGCCCGCTGGCTTCGACCGTGTAAGGTTCCGGCATGCTCAGCACGACATCAGGCTGACCAATGCCCCATCCTTCGACGAACTTCGGAACAGGCGGTAAATCTTTCGCTACGCCTTCGCCTGCGCCGCCCTCTACCCATGCGGTGATGGTGTCAATTTCTGATTGTGACAGACGGCGTTCATTTTTAAATTGTCCGAAATGCGGATCAGCATGCCAGGGCGGCATGGTGCGATTCACGACTTTTTCGCAGATGGATTTCGCCCACGGACGCGCGTCTTTGTAACTTAACACAGAGAACGGTGCGGCTTCGCCAGGACGATGACATTCAGCGCAATTTTTGAAAAAGATTGGCGCGATGTCTTTGTTGAAGGTAATGTTTTTTGCCGGTGCTTTTGTTCCGCTGGCGTGACTGGTATGCAAGATACTGAACACGGCAACGAACAATGACAAGGCGATGGTGGTGATGCGAATTGATTTCATAGCCATACTGCTCCTTTTGCTGGTCTATTAACTTCACATAAATCATTGCGCTCCATGAGTAAGGGAGAATTGGCGCGCAAAAGTGTTCATGAACTAAAAAATAAGTTGAGCAGACTAAAACTCTCTCAACAAAATCTGGGAATCATTTGAAACAATGTTTCCTAATTTTCCCCCATAAAAAACCCCTGGCAGTAGTTCACCTAATTAAGGGGAGCTACTGCCAGGGGAGTAGACGTGATCAAAAATAATATAGTACTTTTTCTAACTATTTCCCAAACCGATATTGCACCCATTGAGATTGCATGCGCGATGCCTGTCCAGCCGTGAACGTAAACATGCAGGCATCATCCGTGTAATCCATAAAATTCGTAATTGGATCGAGGCCTGCGATGGCTGTGCAGGTATCTCTTCCCGTCGGACAACCGAAGGCAGAAGATTTTTCCGCAGCCGTATCACCCACTAAATCACCACCAGTATCAGCTTGTCTGGCGCATCCGCCCTGGAAGGTATGATAAAGCCCCAGCCAGTGACCCACTTCATGCGTACCCGTGTCGCCCAAATTGTAGGGAGCAGCAGCCCCACCCGGCAACGACGAATAAAGACACACAACGCCATCTTTGCTGGAGGCGCTGGCATAACTGGACGGGAAGGTCGCCCAGCCGAGCAATCCTCCGCCAGGATTGCTGGTGTAGAAATTCAGGTCATCCGCTGTTCCCTGGCGAAGTGCAGTTTTCATTTCAGTTTCCGCCGTAGTGCCGGGGCCAGCCGTAAACCAAGTGTCATTGGCAGAGGTGTCTACCGAAACTAAATTAAATTGAAACCCTTGATTTGAATAAGCTGCATTCAACACAGCAATCTGACTACTAATCTGCTGCGTTGTGGGGGCACCTTGCCCAGTGGTGTTCGTAATAACGTGAAAATAAACATTGATGATGGGGGGCACAAAAGTTCCGCCGCCACCACCTCCACCGCCAGGAGGCTTGGCATTGGCTCCACTTGAACCTTTCTGCGCATCTGGGTCATCTTGACGCGTTCCGCAACGTAGTCCGGCATCTACAAATGCTTGTTGCGAAGTGTAATGTGTCCCGTCTGGCCCGATGAAGGTTCCATCGGGTTGATGTCCTGGTCGCTGTAGTTGGCCTCGTCCTTGTACTTGCGCACTAACGCTTTGGAAGTAATACCCGCTGAACGCAAGGATCAAGCCCAAACTTACTACCGCACATGCGAATAGCATTTTTTTGTTCATTGCTTTTTCTCCTAAGATCTAATATCTAATTTTCTAGGTTAGGAAATCGTGTGAGTGATTTTCCAGAAATGGTGTTGATTTAATCTAGCATACTCAAAACCTCATTGCATACCACAACCTACATTTCACAAAAGTTTACGAACTCTTTAATATTACTTTTGCGCGAAACGGCTGGTATGAGAAGCGACCGCCTGCCAGCGCCCATTGCGCTTCGTAAATATATCCGTCCAGACATAATGACCGCTGGTATCTTTGCCTTTAAAACGGCTCTTTTCCGTGTTCCCTCCGGTCACGATGCCTACGTCACCAAAGACGCGCACTTTCAGCGGATCGAGCGTGTAAGAATCAAGCTGAGAGTCTGGTGCCAGATTAGCAACCAGGCTTTCGGCTTTCGTGTAGCTTTTGCCATCCCACGAAATGCCAACCCAGTCGTCGGCCAGAAGGCCTTCCAGCTTGGTTTTATCCTTGTTTTTATTCGCTTCAATCCAGTCGCGCTCCAGTTGTGTCAGCGCCTTCTCGATGTCGGCGGAGCTTTCTGCCGGGACTGACGGAGAAGCCGCCACAGTCTTTGTGGCAGTATTATCGCTGGTTGCGCAGGCGATGAATGACAGAGCGAAAACAGTCAGGGCGATAGTGCTTAATATGCGTTTCATAATGCAATTCTCCTTTAGGGTGCGGGGCTTGCTTGCGCAGCACGGTTGTTCAGTTAATGGTTTTATTTCGCTTGCGATAATTCGGCGTAGAAACGGTCGAGTTGCTCGCCATTAAAACCAAATTGCCAGCCAAGATCATCTGTCTTGAGTTGGGAGAGCAACTGCTCTTTGGGAACGCCTTGCTTGACCAAACCCATCGCGCGCGAAATCAGCGTATCCATCTTGGTCTTGAACTCTTCCAGGTCGGCTCTGTTGATCATGGGGCCGTGGCTTGGCACTGCCACGTCGAAATCCAGTTTTAGAATCTGTGCTAACACCGGGCCCCAATTCACTAGGCTCCCGCCGCCAGCAAAATCGGGAGCGGGCGTGTTCGGGGTGAACAACTCTCCGACGGCGACGACTTTCAAGTTGGGGAAGTACACCACCGTATCGCCATTGGTATGGGCATTGCCAAAATGCTTAAGCTGCGCTTCGACGCCACCTAACCGCATGGTGAAATCCTTAGCATATGTGAAGGTTGGCAATGTGATCTTTCCATCGGAAGGAGGGTTGGCCGTCAAGTTCTGTTTGACGTTTTCCTGCGCGATGATCTGCACGCCCGCCGTCAGGAATTTCGCATTGTTGCCAGTGTGATCTTCGTGGTGATCAGTAACAATGATGCCACGCACGGGCAAGTCTGAGATTTTCGAGATTTTTCGCACCTGCGACATCAGCGCGCGGTAATTGTCTGGCGACTTGCCATCTACCAGAATCAATCCATTCGCGCTGAAACGCAGCAACGTATTGCCACCGCCGCCGGAGATCAGGTACAGCCCTGTCTTGACTAACTGGGCGGTCATCGTCACCTCGTTGGCGCTTTTCCCCGGCACTTGCGAGTTTTGTGCTGAAGCGGTGGCGACCATCGCCAGCAAAAAAATGACACCCCACTTATAAGTCGGAATTGTTTTCATATAAGCCTCGGAAGGTAAAAATCAGTATGCAGTTTTGCTTAAGAGTAGCTCCGCAGTCTTTGCAGACTGCGGAGCTACAGTGATCTATCGGCTGTTAGTTTCCGTTCAGTGAAAAGGCGTAGAACTTGTTGTTCCCCGTGTAGCCCGGTATGCCCAGATGGGCGTACCCGGCCCCCCAGAACACTGTGCCGTTCACGATGGTGGCCCCGGCGTTCACGGATGATCCCCCGATAAAGTTCCAAAGGATATTTCCTGTGGCGGCATTCAACGCAAACATAGTTGGAGTGCTCGCATCGCCTGCCATGGAGGCTGCATACACGACTCCATTGGCCACGGACATGGGGCCGAGGTCAATTGCGCCGTTGGGGTCTGGTCTGTGCCAGAGAATCACGCCCGTAGCAGGATCAAGCGCAGCCCAGGAACCCGCATAACCGCCTGCCGGGGAAGGAAGACCATAAAAATTAGCGAGCTGCACATAGATTCGCTTGCCATCCGTTGCTGATCCCCATTCCATGCCGCCTAAAGAAGACCCCGGTCCAACCTGCGTTTGCCACAGTGTGTCACCGGTCTTTGGATCAAGTGCGAAGTAGATGCCGCTTTTCTGCCCCGCGCCGAGAATCGTCTTAGGCCCCTTGGAGGTTTGGTATGTGATTAAGTTTGGGGCAGAGGCGAAATCGTAGTCAGGGCCAGAATTGGTTGGACAATTCGTAAACGGTGGGATAAAACAGGCCACGTTCCAGTCGTCACTGCCGTCTATCACACCAACGGCCGTCTGATTCCACGTTACAAACTTCTTTGCCCATTTCAGCTTACCGTTCCCCGTATCCAGCGCAATGACCGAATCCACGTAATTGTCGGGAGCATTGCACGAGGCCGCGTTGCCTCCTTGAGCAATACAGTCCCCATAGTTCGTGCCTGGGATACTCGATTTAGCTTCGGGTTTCGGATGGCTGTAGTTGTTTCCGGTACTGACAAAGATCGTGTTGTTGTTTGCGTCCACAACCGGATTGCTGCCCCAGACGCCGCCGCCACTGTATCCTTGGGGAACAGTATAGGTCTGCCATTTAATCTTGCCGGTGGCAGCATTGACAGCAACCACACTGCCTCTGGCCTTACAGCACTGGAAGGCCGGATTAAAACCTGCGATGCCTTCTTCCAACGATGCCACACCCGTATATACAGTACCGCCGACCACCGTCGGGGAAGTTGTAATGAGCGCAAAGGGATCATTCGCTGGCGATTCCAGTTGTGTTTTCCAGACCAATGCTCCTGTCGTTGCATTGATTGCCAGCAACCAGGCTCCTTCCTGGGTGCCGAGATACAACGTGCCATTCACCACGGCTGGGGTGGTACGGGAGTGCGTGATTCCAGGCAAGCCGTAATCGGAAAGCTGATGCGACCAAAGCGCGTGCCCATTAGCAGTATTCAACGCAAACAGATTGCCGCCCCAGTCGGGGAAATAGGCAACACCATTCACGACAGCGGCGCGGGCTGACACATCGCCTCCAGTAGTAAATGTCCACTTCGGTAGCAGTTGACTCACGTTAGCAGTTGAGATGGTCGTTTCCGTCGCATTGGTCGCGGTATTCGACGCATTTTGCCCAAACATAGGCCAATCGGCAGTCTTTGGTTGAGCGATTGCTGCCCCAAAGCTGCATAACATTAAGAATCCGGCGATGAACCTTATTGAGTGTTCACGAGAACGTAGAAGGTTGTTCATTTTTACTCTCCTGGGTGAAGATTGAACATAATTTCATTGGGAAAAGGGGGGAGTTGAGAATGAATAGTTCACATCTGAAAAATTATTGATTGAGATGAAGTTAACCAACTTACACTAGTGGAATTTAAGGAAGTTGGCAAGATCACGGTTAAATCAAACTCAGACCGTTTCAATCGGTACCTCAACCCAGACGGTTGACGCGTGACCAATTGAAACAGTCTGGTGAAAGATTAATTTTTTACTTATTGCCGGTAAGCTACCCACTGCGCATCCATGCGATCTGACTGACCTAGCGTGAGTTTGAACATGCAGGCATCATCCGTGTAATCCATAAAATTCGTGATCGGATCAAGGCCGGCTGACGTGCAGGTATCTCTTCCGGTCGGACAACCAAACGCAGAAGATTTTTCCGCCGGCGTATCCGCCACTAAATCACCGCCATTCGTGGTACTGGCGGCGCATCCGCCCTGGAAGGTGTGATAGAGACCCAACCAGTGACCTACTTCATGCGTACCGGTGTCGCCCAAATTGTAGGGAGCAGCAGTCCCACCCGGCAGCGACGAAAAGAGGCAAACAACGCCATCATTCTTAGGGTTGCTGACATAGCTCGACGGGAAGGTCGCCCATCCCAGCAGTCCTCCACCAGGGCTATTGGTGTAGAAGTTCAATGCACCTTTTGTTCCCCTCCGTAGCGCATTTTTCATCTGTGCTTCGGCTGTCGTTCCAGGCCCAGCCGTAAACCAGGAGTTGTTCACAGTCCTATCCGTGCTAGCAAACTGGAACCGGAACGGCGTATTCGTACCGCCCGTTACGCCGGAATAAGCATCATTCAAAACTTTGAGCTGGTTAGTAATCTGTGCATCCGTGACATTTCCCTGTCCTATCGTGTTGGTGATGATGTGGAAATAGACAGGGATAATGACACTGCCTGCCGCTAATCTAAGTCCTGAATCTATACCGATGTTTTTATTGCCACCGTTCCCACCTTTTTCGGCATCGTCATCCCGCACGCCGCAACGAAGCCCGGCATCGACAAAATCTTTTTGCGAAACGTAATGTGTTCCGTCTGGCCCGATAAAGGTTCCATCCGGTTGATGTCCCGGGTGTTCGCTTCGTCCTTGCGCATTAACGCTTTGAAAGTAATATCCACTGATCGCTAAAACAATGATCAGACTGATTGCCGCACAAGCAAATAAAGTTTTCTTTTTCATTGGGGTTCTCCTAATTGGTTTTATATAAGGTCGATTTATTTTCACTCGACCAACGTGAAGTTGAGGGAGGCGGAAACAAGATACTGCCAAGCAACAATTTTATAAATTACGTTGGTTGAAGATCGCTGTTCCCGCCTGACATCAGAGAATTGTTGATATTTTTTAGCTTACCGCTTTGAGGCTAAATTGGGTTCTAAAACAATCTCGCGCGCCATTCGTTCCGCCAGGACTTCCCGAATTTCAAGCCGTTCGCGGTATCCTTGCCGTTGCTTATCATCGTTGCCGATGACGTTTTGCAATAAGGCATCGGTTTTGTCCAAACTTTTCTCATAGGTTGCGAGGTCTTTGTATTCCGTCAAAAGCATTAAGTTAAAGTCAGTTGCGCCGTGAGCTTCAGTTTGCAAAATCTTGTACGAAATAATTTGCCCATCTTTTTTCAAGGCCTCCTGCTCTCGCTTCCAATCGCCGGCGATGTAGTTTAGATAAGCCGTTTCCATACCCGGCTTCATGCGAATATATCCGATGCTCCAAACTGTGCCGTTGCGGTAAGGGCGATTGACTTGTGCAAAGACAACGACGCTCAAAGTCAATACCAGAGCGACCAGCAAACTGACGAGGATGCGATTCTGTTTCATAAAAATATCTCCTGTTGTTTAGCAACGGAGTGCAAGAGCAAATTAGGTTATTTCGGCTGTCGCCGCACTCGTTTCAAGCGGCAGCCACCAACGATTCAACTTCCACTGGTGAGGTCATTTTCAGTCAAGCTGAGAGCAATAAATTTCTCATTCTCTTTTCTTGCTAATGGGTAAAGCGTCAGCCGCGACCAAAGTCCCTCACCTACCACTCCGAAAATTCACTAATAAATTATTGCGCCGATTATTGCTCTCATTTAGTAAGGGGGAATTAGTGCGCAAAAGTGTTCATGACTCAAAAAAAATTTTTGGCTTTCTTCTCTTCTGGCTGAGGTCGAATCAATGTGCTACTTTTATTGAGGCGTTTGCTGTCTCAAACAAATAATGCCGAAGCGGCTATGGAATCCTCTACAACACCTAATATTACGCAACTGCTGGTCGCCTGGAAACACGGAGATCAGGACGCATTGGCGCAACTGACGCCGATGGTATACCGCGAACTTCATCGTCTGGCGCACGGCTATCTGGCAGGTGAACGGCGCGGACACGTGTTGCAAACAACTGCCTTGGTCAACGAAGCGTTCGTGCGACTGATTGACTGGCAACAGGTCGAATGGCAAAATCGCGCCCATTTTTTCGGCGTCTCCGCCACCTTGATGCGGCATATTCTGGTGCAATTCGCCCGCGAACAGCAAGCAGCGAAACGTGGCGGACAGGCCATTCAGGTTTCGCTGTCCGAAGCCTCTGCCATCAGTTCTCCGCATAATCTTGACATGGTCGCGCTGGACGATGCGCTGACGACCCTCGAAAAACTTGATCCCCGTCAGGCGCGTACTGTTGAGTTGCGTTTTTTTGGTGGGCTGAGTCTGGAAGAAGCCGCCGAAGTCTTAAATGTTTCCATCAGCACCGTGCGACGCGATTGGCGTATGGCGCAGGCTTGGTTACATCAGCAATTGAGTGCGACGACATGATCTTTAAACAGGCTTTATAAATTGGAAGTTTTACCTTTCGTGTTATGATTTTAGTGAGGTTTTAAATTATGGAAATCAGCATTAAATTACCAAATAATTTGTATCAAAATGTTTCTGCTCTCGCACAGGCGAAGAAAAAAAGTGTTGCCGAGGTAATCAAAAATGCTGTCAAAAAAGCAGTCATCGAAAACTCATCCGATTTTGCAGAGCAATCGAAAATGATCGAACAGAGCATCAAATTTTGTTCTGATCAGGAAGTTTTGGAATTAGCGAATTTGCAGATGTCTGATGATGAGCGGTTGAGCTATTTGTTTGAAAAAAACCGGGAAAGTGTTTTGACAAAAAAAGAACACGCCGAACTAATGAAAGCAGTTGAACTAAGCCAGATTAACGATTTACGTAAGGCATTCGGAATGGTTGAAGCCAAAAAACGCGGATTGATTTAATGAGCAAGCTTAAGCAGGAATTAGATGCCGAAATCCGCGAAGCATCAAAGAATCATTGTGGATATTGCCTGACACCACAAATCCTGACTTCTTATAAACTTGAAATCGAACATATTTATCCAACTTCCAAAGGCGGAACTTCTGAAATAGAAAATCTTTGCCTGGCTTGTCGGAATTGTAATTTGAATAAATCGGCAAAAGTTTTTGGTTTCGATGTGGTGACCGCGAAGCGAGTAAAATTATTCAATCCCAATCTGAAAAACTGGACAGAACATTTCGGTTGGGACAAAGACAAAACTTCGATTATCGGCAGAACTCCGTGTGGGCATGCCACAATTTATGCTTTAAAATGAACGATGAACTGCAAACAAATGCCCGCAGAGTTTGGAAATTAACAGGTTTATTTCCGCCAAAAAAGCTGTAAAACGTAACGATATGACTCCTGAACGCTATCAACAAATCGGCCAGCTTTTTAATGAAGCACTGGAACTGGTTCCTGAGCAGCGTTCAGCCTGGCTGCATAAGACCTGTGGCGCGGATGATGAGTTGCGGGTCGAAGTCGAAAAATTGCTCACCAGTCAGGATGAATCCGGAGAATTTCTTTCCCGTCCGGCAATGCACATTGCGGCGGAATTACTCGCGCAAAATCAAACTCCGACAGCCCTCGGTCAACAAATCAGACGCTATCAAATCCTCTCACTTATCGGAGCAGGAGGGATGGGACAGGTTTATCTGGCAAGAGATCAGCGGCTGGGACGACTGATCGCGCTTAAGCTGTTGCCCTCTCATCTCACGCAGGACACGGAACTCGTCCGCCGCTTCAAGAAAGAAGCGCAGGCGATTGTCTCTCTCAATCATCCAAACATTTTGACGATCCACGATTTCGGCGAGGCACGAGGGATTCACTATATCGCAACGGAATACGTCGAAGGCAAAACTCTGCGCCAGCATTTGGATGAACGAAAATTCTCACTGACAGAAATACTGGACGTGGCGATGCAAATGGTGAGTGCGCTGGAAGCCGCTCATCATGCGGGTATTGTGCATCGAGACATCAAACCGGAAAACATCATCATTCGTCCCGATGGATTTGTGAAGGTACTGGATTTTGGTCTGGCGCGGATCACAAAACCAAATCCCGCTGACGGCGATCAGTCAAATAGTTCCATCACCAGCCCGGGCAGCATTATCGGCACTTCTACCTATATGTCGCCTGAACAGGCACGTGGTCATCAGGTAGATCATCGCACCGACCTTTATAGTTTGGGGGTGATGCTTTACGAAATGTGCGCAGAGCGGCCTCCCTTTACCGGCGCGAACTCAGTTGAAATTCTTATCAACAGCCTGCATCAGGAACCTCCACCACTGAGCAATTTCGGAATCCCTCTACAACTTGAACAAATGATCAAACACGCCATGCGCAAAGATCGTGAGTCGCGAATTCCAGATGCTGGAACAATGCTGCATGAACTGAAAAACCTTCGGCGCAGTTTTGAATTAGAAGGCGTCTGATTATCTTCTTCAATACCCCGCCGCCTGCCCGTCTTTACGTGATTCCGACGCGCCGTAATACACTTTATTTTTCGCGTCATACATAATCGCCTGATAGCCGCCATACAGTTCCAAACTGAAATTTATTTTATGTCCCATCTTCATCAGTTCGCGGATCGTTTCGTAGCTGTGACCTGATTCAAGCGCAACTGTACCGCCATCGTTCATCGTAGTCGTAAAACTTGATGAGCCGGAATGATCTATGCGCGGGGCGTCGCCGGCTTCCTGAATATTCATGCCAAAATCAATGATGTTCGTGATGATTTGTACGTGGCCCTGTGGCTGAAACGCTCCGCCCATCACACCAAAACTCAAAAATGGTTTTCCGTCTTTGGTGACGAACGCAGGAATGATGGTATGAAATGGACGCTTATGCGGAGCGTACACATTGAAATGACCATCCGTCAGCGAATATGACGCGCCGCGATTATGCAGCAAAAATCCCAGCCCGTCCGGCACCAGACCTGAACCGAATGAGCCTGCGATGCTTTGAATTAGTGAAATCATGTTGCCGTCTTTATCAGCTACGGTTAAGTAAACAGTGTCGCCAAGTTGCAGCGCGGGATTGCCTGCGTCGTAATGATCGCCTGCGCTGGTGTCCGAAATTAATTTGCGGCGTTCGTTGGCATACGGTTTAGAAATCAACGTTTTGAAGGGAATTTTATTGAAGGCCTGATCTGCATAAAATTTGGCACGATCTTCATACGCCAATTTTTTTGCTTCAGTGAAATAATGGATATGCTCTTTGCTGCCGAAGCCGAATTTTTTCAAATCGTACGCTTCAAGAATATTCAGAATTTGCAGTGCTGCGATGCCTTGCCCGTTCGGCGGCAGTTCCCAAACATCGTAGCCGCGATAATTCGTCGAGACTGGTTCGACCCATTCTGAAGTGTGATCGGCTAAATCTTTCGCGGAAAGAAATCCACCGCTGTGTTTCATAAATGCGTCAATCGTGCGCGCGATGTCGCCTTTATAAAATTCATCGCGTCCGCCCTTCGCAATTTTTTCCAGCGTATTCGCTAAGTCAGGATTTTGAAAAATTTCTCCTTTGACCGGAACCTTGCCGTCACGCGAGTATAACGCTTTGAAATTAGGCTGTTCGACGCGAAAAGTGCGGCTGTAAAACTCCCAGTCATACGCCACTTGTTCAGAGACCGGATAGCCCGCTCGCGCATATTCGATCGTCGGTTTTAGAATTGCGCTCATCGGCAATTTGCCGAATTTTTTGTGCAGCTCAAACCAACCGTCTACACAACCGGGAACAGAAACAGACAGCGGCCCGGTTGATGGAACAGCTTTCAATCCTTTGCTTTTGAAATAATCCCGGGACAGCGCATAAGGCGATCTGCCACTGGCATTGAGGCCGTACAATTTTTGCGATTTGGCATCCCAGACAATGGCAAACAAATCGCCGCCGACGCCGTCCATCATTGGTTCAACTAAGCCCAGCATCGCGTTCGCCGCAATTGCCGCATCAATGGCAGTGCCGCCCTGCTTGAGAATTTCAATCGCGACTTGTGTCGCCAGCGGCTGACTCGTCGCCGCCATTCCATTACGCGCAAGAATTTCAGAACGTGTAGCGAACGGTTTGCTGGCAATTCGATCCTGCGCGAAGGTTGGCAAAAGCAGCGCAAACAGGCAAAAAAGAGTGATTCGTCGTCTCATAAATAGGGCCTCGTAATAGATAAATTTTAATTCAAAATTGGGTGAGCGGATTTTAGCGTGAGAGGAAGATAGAAGTCGAGACAGGTACGAATGCAACATGCAAAAACCCGCACAAAATAAAGCGGCGTCTTCAATGTGAAGGCACCCTTACTTCGTGCGGGTTTCTGCATTTAGTTTGCCCTATTTTTTCACCAGACTTTGATAGATCGCATTCGCCCATACATCTGGTTTGACGAAGCTTGTACCAAGACTTTTGTATTCTTCGGGGAATCCTTTGGCTTTAATTTCATCCAAAGTTTTTCCCGCTTGCATTTGCTGACGTACGATTTCCGTCGTATCAATAATCATCTTCTGATAATTCTTTACGTCTTCAATCGTCGAAACAGGGCCGTGTCCGGGAATGATTTTCACATCTGCTGGCAGCCACTTAATCACTTCACCGAGCGTAGAAATTAATCCCACCACATTGCCTCCGCTGCCTAAATCCACAAACGGAAATCTTCCGGGAGAAAAATCATCGCCTAAATGTGCGACGTTCGATTTGGTGAAATAAATGATGCTGTCGCCGTCCGTATGGCCTTTCGTAAAATACACAGATTGAATTTCTTCACCATTGAAATGAATGGAGATTGCCTTGTCGTATGTGATGACAGGTTGCGCATCTTTCGGCTTGGTCTGCATTCTGTTGCGCACATTGGCATGCGCGATGATAGTTGTTTCTTTGCCGAAGATTTCATTGCCTCCGGTGTGGTCTCCGTGGTGGTGCGTATTGATCAGAAATTTCAATTTGGTCTCATTCAATGATTTCAGCGCTGTTTTGATTTTATCAGCCAGCGGCGCGTATTGATCGTCAATGATGAGCGTTCCATCAGGCCCGGTAGAGACTCCGATGTTGCCGCCGGAACCTTCCAGCATTGAAACATTTCCAGCGACTTTGGATGTTTTGATTTCAACTTTTGAAAAATCCTGCTGCACCGCCGCCGGAGCAAATTTAGCACCGACGATGATGAATAAAACTACTCCTGCCAAAATGAAACGATACATAACTTAGGCTCCTCGAAAATGATTTGTGAATGAAGGTTGGCTTAACGCAAAGGGACAAGGAAGCAAGGGTTCAAAGATAAAAACATATAGAGAATTTCCCTTTGACCCTTTGCCTCTTTGAACCTTTGCGTTGAATTTTTTATAAAGCCGCAATCTCAACTAATCGAATATTGAAATGTAATTCCTGACCCGCCAGCGGATGATTTCCGTCAACGGTAACAGTGGTCTCAGTCACTTCAGAAATCACGAGTGGAATAACTTCACCGCTTTCGCTGTGAAGTTCGACAGTCATACCGATCTCCGGCTCGACGCCCAAATCCATTTGGTCGCGCGGAACGGTTTGAATCATTTGTTCGTAACGTTCACCGTACGCTTCATTGACGGGAATCACAACGTCTTTGGCCTCGCCGACTTGCATCCCGATGATGGCTTTTTCAAAGCCCGGAATGACATTTCCTTCGCCTAAAGAGAACCCTAACGGTTCGCGTCCTTCGGAAGAATCGAAGACTTCCCCATCCGCCAATTTACCCGTGTAATGAACCTGAACTGCATCTCCTGCTTTTGCTACTGACATTTTTTTCTCACTTATCTAAGCGTCATTTTTGATGTGAATAACGCGAGGTTGATAACGTCATCGCAAGACGCCGAAAGCATAAACATTAGGGGAAAAGGCTTGTCTGAAGTGACTTCGTTTGGCGATGAAAATTTTGATTTGGAAAATAGCGCTCGCTAAAGACCAGAAGTTTCTCAGATATAGGAAGGAAAAGCCAGAGACGTCAAGAGCGCAAGACTGATGCCTGCGCTCTCGTGAAAATCAAGGTTGTGAAAAAAACTAATCCGAAGATTTTTTCGATTTGGGTCGAATATTTGCCGGAAGGATTTTCTTGCGCATCCGAATTGATTCCGGTGTCACTTCAACCAATTCATCTTCCGCGATGTATTCAATTGCCTGCTCCAAAGTCAGGTCACGCACGGGAACCAATCGCAACGCTTCATCAGCACTGGAAGCGCGCATATTCGTCAATTTCTTTTCGCGGACGATGTTGACATCTAAATCAACGTCACGGGAATTTTCGCCGACGATCATGCCTTCGTAAACTTCAATTTGCGGTTTGACGAACAGCTCGCCACGTTCCTGCAAATTGAAAATCGCGTAGCCAGTTGTCGGACCTTGACGGTCGGCAACCAAACTGCCTGTTCCGCGTCCCTGCAAATCGCCCTGCCATTTGCCCCAACGCAAAAACAAAGTATTCAGCAACCCGGTTCCTTTGGTTTCAGTCAAAAATTCATTACGGAATCCAATCAAGCCACGTGAAGGAATTTCAAATTCCATCCGCACACGACCGTGACCGTGATTGACCATCTTCGTCATTTGCCCTTTGCGGCGTCCCATTGCTTCGGTGACGATGCCGATGAATTGATCGGGTACGTCAATGACTGCGAGTTCGATAGGTTCCTGCAATTCGCCTTCGTCGCTCTTGCGCGTGACCACCTGCGGACGTGCGACGTTCATTTCAAAGCCTTCACGTCGCATTTGCTCAATCAAAATCGCCAGTTGTAATTCGCCGCGTCCTGAAACTTTAAAGCTGTCAGGAGCCGCCGTGTCTTCTACTTTAATGGCAACGTTACCGAGTAATTCGCGGTCAAGCCGTTCACGAATCTGACGCGAAGTCACATACTTTCCTTCCTTACCCGCAAACGGTGAATTGTTGACACTGAAAATCATGGAGATCGTCGGCTCGTCAATTCTGATGCGTGGCAACGGACGCGGTTCGGTCGCTGAGGTGATGGTATCGCCAATGTTAATGCCTTCGATGCCAGCCAACGCAACAATTTCACCCGCTTCAGCACGTTCAATCGGAGCCTGTTTTAAACCTTCAAAAGCATAAAGCTGCGTCACTTTGGTTTTTCGTAATTCGCCATCAATGCCACAAACAGAAACCTGATCTCCAACGGCGATAGTGCCGTTGAAAATACGTCCAATCGCTAAGCGTCCAACGTATTCGCTGTAATCCAGATTCGCTACCAGTAATTGCAGCGGAGCGTTCGCATCGCCCGTTGGTTCTGGCATCGTACGAATAATTTCTTCAAATAGCGGTTTCAGTGTATCGCTCTCGTGATCGAGTTCATGCTTCGCCATTCCGTCACGCGCAATCGCGTACAAAATCGGAAATTCAATCTGCACATCATCCGCATCGAGATCAATAAACAGGTCATAAACTTCGTTGACAACTTCTTCCGCACGCGCATCCTGACGATCAATTTTATTGATGACTACAATCGGCTTGAGCTTTAATTCCAAAGCCTTCGATAAAACATAACGCGTTTGCGGCAACGGTCCTTCCGAAGCATCCACCAATAACAGAATTCCATCCACCATTGTCAGAACGCGTTCAACTTCACCGCCGAAATCCGAATGGCCTGGTGTATCGAGAATATTGATTTTGTAATCCGCGAAATGTACCGAAGTATTTTTCGCCATGATCGTGATGCCGCGTTCACGTTCTAAATCCATGGAGTCCATCACACGGTCTACAACTTTTTCGTTGGAGCGAAATAACCCGGATTGTCTGAGCATGGAATCTACTAAAGTAGTTTTGCCATGATCGACGTGCGCGACGATGGCGATATTACGAATATTTTGAGTCATAATGAATATTACCTGTACAGCATTGGCTGCGAAAAAATAAACGGTAAGAATAACAGTGCGTACTACTGATGGCAAGCACTATTGCAAGGCATGTTATGATGCCGCAATTATGACCGAGCAGACTTCACAAATTAGATGGCCGTTATTTTCAGGGAAAATTTCTCTTGCGCTGATCAAATTCCGCTGGGCGGGATTATTAATATCGGTTTGCTTTCTTTCCGCGAGTGGACTCGCCGCGACTTCGTTAAGCGGATATATCAATCGCGTTAATGAGGCTGAAAAAATCGTTTCTGATTTAGCTGAAAACGCCGATGGGAATGACGCAGAAACTGCGGAATTGCAACGCCTGACCAAACTGTTGCCCGCGACCGAAGACATCACGCGCGACGCTACCAGTCAGGACATCGTTCATGTGGATAACTCCTGGCTTCACGAAGCCATTAAAAAATTAGAAGCCGCTGATGAAGATCAATATACTGAGCAGCTCCAGGAAATTAGTGAGCGTTTAAAAGTTCTGCATCAATCGTTAACAGCTACATCTTCCGCCTCAGCTAAACCGACCGCTTCAAAGGAAAAATTAGAGGATATTCTAAACCGTAGCGAGTACAAGCCGGATGAAGAAAAAGACTCCGCCATTCAAGCGTGGCTGAAAAAAACGAAGAAAAAGATTTTCGATTGGTTAGCGAAATTATTTTCTGGCGGTCAAAAACCCGATGTCCCGAACAGCTCAATTGGCGCCATGCCTGACATCGCGCGAATCTTTCTGGTCGCAGCTTTAGGCGTTTTTTTAGTCTGGGCTTTCGTCACATTATTCAAACGATTGAGTCAGCACAGTGGAAAAATCAAGAAAAATGCCAAAGAAAAAGTCGAAATCCTTGGTGAAGTTTTCGACGCTGATATCACCGGCGACGATCTAATCAAGGACGCCGCCGAAATGGCCCGACGCGGAGATTATCGAATGGCCATTCGGCGCGCATATTTAGCGATGCTGTACGAAATGGAACAGCGCGGAAAATTACGGTTGCATCGCGCCAAAACAAATAACGATTACCTCCGCGAACTGCGCAACGATAAATATACCTATCCTTCCGTGGAATTCATGACGAACCGTTATGAAAGAGTTTGGTACGGATTAAGTGCCGCGACGATGGAAGATTATTCTGGATTT
Source organism: Blastocatellia bacterium (assembly GCA_043736395.1). Lineage (GTDB taxonomy): Bacteria > Acidobacteriota > Blastocatellia > RBC074 > RBC074 > JAFDVL01. The sequence continues at coordinate 23,361 of JAYTCQ010000354.1, forward strand.
ATTGAAAATTATCGGGAAGTGGCGCGGTAGAGATTACTGAAGGTTTAAAATAAAAAAAGCGGACAATCCTAAGTGATTGTCCGCTTTTTTATAATTAGCCTCTACAGTCAAGACCTAGAATTCATAGCGCAAAGCAAACTGCATGATTCTTGCTGCTGTAGTTTCGCCAAACGGTTTCTGAGTTGAAGTGAGATTTCCAAACGACGCCGTTGGCGTTCCGCCAGCACCGCCCAAATATGGGTCAAGACCGAGAGCGAAAGTGTTGCCTAATACAGTAGTCAGTCTTTGCGTGTTGGTTGCGTTAAATACCTCCCAACGGAATTGCAATTTGTGGTTCTCGCTGTAAGGCATCTTGAAAGACTTGGAAAGACCGAAATCAAGAGAGACAAATCCGGGGTAACGAAGTAAATTTCGGTTCCCCGTTTCACCAGCACGTGGGCTACGATAGCTTTGATACGCATAGGTTGGATCACTGAAAAGATTCGGTGCCAGTGTTCCGCCACGAGTCGCCGAAGTCTTCAGGTCTCTCACCTGCACACCATAGCTACGAATATTCCAATTAGTCGCCCAGCCATTGTTGTCGAATGGATCAACTACTGGAAGTCCACTCGTATAACGATAGATGGTGCTTAACTGCCAGCCACCGATAATATAGTCAGCCGCAGTATTGGCATTTCCAAGCAGGGACTTGCCTTTGCCAAACGGCAGTTCCCAAACCGAATTGAAGTTAATAATATGACGAACATCAAAATCGGAAACTGAACGATTGTCGCGCTGGCGCAGCGGGTTCAGGATGAAAGCTGCGCCGTATACACCACTGGTTTGCAACCCTGACGCATCGTCAAAGGATTTCGAGAAAGTATAGTTTAGATCCCAGATTAGTGATTTAAATCGCTGACGAATACTCAGCGACCCACCGTTGTAATCTGAACTTCCAATCGTACCGTAAGCCGATAATGCGCCATATTGACGGCTGTAAAACAGTCGTGCACCACTTCCCGAGTCAAGTGCGTCCTGCAACGAAGTCCAGTCGGTGCCGTACCCTAAACAGCCATCGGCCAAAGCACCACAGCCAGGTGAATTAACAGACATCATCGCGTAAGCAGCCTGCGTGTTGGACAATCCCGCCCCAACGTAATCGGTGCCATTGTAACCGTCAACTGCGGATGCGACTTTCCCCTTAGCATATAAGTTGTCGAAGAAGGGTAGGTTGGGGATTTGCGAGAGTGGCGTATTCTTAATACGCAAATCTTGCAGGATGCCAGCGGCAGTATACCAATCCTGTCCTGACTTCGGATCAACGATATTGTTGACAGCCATTACGTCACGAGTGGCAAGCAGTTTGCGAGCCTTACGACCGATGTAAGAGGCTTCAACTGCTAAGCCTCCAGGTAACAGACGGCTATACGTAAAGTTCCAAACATAATTGATCGGCGACTGTAGATTGGTATCAAGAGAGCCTTCGATGCGGCGGCGATCATCCAACGGCTGTTGTTTTGGGAAGACCAAATCGCCGGGAACAACAACGTTCGGCAGCGTGCGAATCGGCTGACCTAAACCAGTAAAGAGCGGAGCGGGATTGGTGGTTACATTGTAAGTATTCGCTGAGATAGTATAGCTAGACTGGAATCCCAAAACGTTGTTGCCATCGAAATTGAGTGCCAGCCTTTGACCGAAATAGTCATTAGTGATAGCGAATCCACCACGGAAGGTGGACGCACCGTCTTTCCCAAAAATTTTGGACAAGAATCCATCTCTGAACTTCGGATTCCAGGCAGCGGCGACACGTGGCTGAAAGTTATTTTTGTCCCACTTGTAAAATCCAGAGGCATTATTTGCCGGGCCAGATAGTTGAATAGAAATTGGGTCGGTGTAGTTAACGCCCAGCTTGGCGGCAGCGATACGCTTGTTCAAATAATCTTCCAATCCGACATTTGGCGAAGTCTGAAATCCCTGAGTTTCATAAACCGGACGGCTTAAACCGTAACGCAGACCATATGTCAACGTCAGGTTTGAGCGCAAATGCCAGACATCCTGACCATACGTATCATATTCTTCGGTAGCGAATTCGCGTACCGCCGGACTACCAGCCGTTAGAGGTTTACCGTTAAGTCCGAAGTTGAAGACTGCTGAATACTGTGAAAGTCGTCCAATAACCTGTGCCAACGCAATCCTCGTATTATTAACCCAGTCTGAACGAATTGCTGTTCCCGCAGGCAGGTTGAGTAAGCCAGGCAAAGAAGCGTTGATCGGTGCACTCAAAACTGAACCAGAACCAGAGTAGAATGAGTGGTTGGCGATTCCATTGTCAAAAGCTGGCGCGAAGTTAGTACGCTTGTTGCGAATCAAACGGATGTTAGTCCCGAAATCCAAACTATGGTTATTGCTTGGACGCCAGTTGAGATTGTCAGTGAAGTTGTGAACCGGAGTCACACGGTTAATTGTGCGTACATACGCCCGGTCGGAAAACGTTTGACGAAAGGTGACAGCGTTGACTGATGAATCGCCCTGAATGCTAAGGGCATCGCGGGTCACACCATAGCGAAAGTCATTGATCAGATTTGTACCAGCCCGGATATACCCAACGGCAAAAGCTTTTGGATGACTCCATTGAGCCTGTGTCGGCGTGTCAGGAAACTGCTGAGCCGTGACAAAAGTGTCGTTCTGATAGTTGCCACGAACGAAAAATGTATGAGCATCACTTGGTTTGAAATCAAGGCGCGTGGTGTGCGCACCAAGTCTGGCTGGTTGTGATTGATTGAAGCGAAACCCGCCAGTGTTGAGACCATCACCAACGGTATTATCGTTAGACGGATAACGTTGCGCAGCAGATGCGAATATCGCCAGTGCGGCAGGGTTTACATCAACAACTGCTGTGCCAGCAGGTGTACCACTGGAGGTCAACCCGTTGATTTGTGCTGCCGTCAGCGTAACCAATTGACCGTTTGTCGCAAAGAATTTCACTTCGCCGCGTCCCAGACTAGCCAACGGAACTGTTTGCACGACACTGGTTCCTTTGGCATCGCGTCGTCCTTCATAGTTGTAAAAAAAGAAGGCTTTTTCTTTGATTGTTGATGCCCCACCTTCACCAAATCTTGGTAAGGAGAGCGGCCCACCCAGTGATCCTCCGAAATTATTTCGGATCAGCTTCGGGCGCGCCACACCACTACGGTTGTTGAAGAAATCGTTCGCTGTCGTCGCGGTGTTACGGTGATATTCATAAAGATTGCCGTGAAATTGATTAGTGCCACTTTTGGTAATGAAACCGACTTGAGCGCCAGACGAACGACCTTGCGTTGAGTTGCCATTAACCGTGGTAACCCGAAACTCTTCGACAGTGTCCTGGCTGACGCGAATCACAGGACTAAAGGCAGTGCCGTCCTGCTGGTCGTTCGCATCAACACCATCAATTGTTAGATTTGCCTGGTCACTGCGACCACCAGCAACATAACCACTAGATGTCACACCTGGTTGGAGACTCAATAAATTGCCAACATTGCGGGCGTTCAGTGGAAGTTGAAGAATCTGCTTAGAAACAAAGTTATTACCAAGACTAGCGTCCTGGGTATTAATAATATTCTCAACTCCTGAGGCTGTAACTGTAACACTCTCCGAAACTTCACCTGCCTCTAAAGCGACAGCAACGGTGACACGATTATCAACAAGTGCCTGCACTTGAGTTAAAACAGCCTTTTTAAAACCTTTAGCTTCTACTTCGAGAGTATATGAACCGGGCGGAATAACAGTGAAAAGATAATTACCTGATGAATCGGAAGTAGTCGTGCGGCTAAAATTCCGCGCTCCATCTTTTAGGGTCACAGTCGCACCAGAAATAGCGGCCTGCGATGGATCTGTTATTGTACCGCCAACCGTTGATGACCCGGTTTGTGCGAAAGTAATTATCGAAAAAAACAAAGCAACGGGAAGTGAAAGCATAACTTTCACAAATAATTTTTTAACCACGGGAATCCTCCTGATAGTTGGCTGCGAACTGAACTCCTCGATTGGGATTGTGAGTCATGGCTCATTGATCTAGCTGCAAACCAATAAAACTTTTTCTAATTTTTAATAATACTAAAGTAGGGCGATGGAAAACTTTCTAAAGGCAAGAATTATGCCTCTAGTCGCAATGAACTTTATTTTCCTGAACTCCATTTATATCAATTTCATCAAGTGACTCAATTTATTGGAGTTCTTAATTTGCAAAACTAAAAAGTATTAAATTAATTTATTTAGAAGATTGGTTTTATACTTCAGATTTTTGGAGGATATTCAGATTTTCGGAGAGATAATCGTAAGGCTTTTCTGAAAAAAGTATTTGTAATTTTAATTTTAAGGAATGATCTGACTGAGTTTTGATGCTTCAAATAAGGTCGCCGCGTGATGTACTCTGAAAGAAATCCTTCAGCCCCCTTTTCGTACATCCCCGCGGCGCTTATTCCCAATACAATCAGCGATTGATTGCCGGGAAATTCGTTACGCTATGACTACGACTTAAAAGTAGTCTCAGCATTTAATCTCTTAATATCTCGGTCGGTTATTGCGGTTATTCCCCCAATCGCCCCAGTTTCCCCAGCCGCCACCATTATTACCGCGTCGGTTATTGTCGCGTCGGTCATTATAACGATCACGATCATAGGCATCCCGATAACCACGCTCGAAACCTTTTCGGAATCCATCTTTATAAGCTCCATCGTGCTTAAATTCTCCGCGATAGCCGACTAGCCCGAACTTATAATCACCGTCGCGCTTGTAATCGAGTTTATAACCGCTCCGCGCATCTCTTGATCCGGCACGGCTACCCATTTCATAGCCACGTCGCGCGCCCATATCTCGGATTTCATCTTTGCTATAACGACGATATTCGCGGCGATCATCACGACCATAATCTCGATCATAATCACGCTGTTTAGCGAAGGTGGACGAAGTCAATCCGATAAATAAAACTGTGATAACTGAAAGTATTAATTGACGCTTCATAACTATTTCTCCTCTCTGGTTAACTTGATTTTCATCAAGGGACACCATGGTAGTTATCAAGCCTTGTGCCACAGCTTTTATACCTTCAGCCAGCAACACTTAAACTATTGATAAAGATAGAATTAGAGCTACTATCAGACATTTCAATATAGCTCAGCATCCTTTCTGATTCATACCAATCTGTAGAGCGATTTGACGTTTTGGTGTAGTCCTGATCGTGCTTCTGTTGGAAAGCCAAAAGTTTGACAAGGCATAACTCATCTGTTAGCTTGAACCCTTTATTTTCTGGGATGTTTATTGCGATGAGAGTTGTAAATTACTTATGAATCAGGCTGTACATCAACCGGACTGGTCGCAGTCTCGTTTCATAATGTTAGGTTGCCTGCTGGCGATTACGATGTTCGTCAGCTCGTGCGCGAATCTCGTCAAGTACAAAGACTACACCATCGCGCAGCCACTGACGCCAATCGCTGATGCCAATCTGGATGCATTAATAGCTCAGCTCAAACCATTTCTCGAAATTGATTCAATGCGCGCGACACGGATTTCCATGAAGTTCATAGATGTTGCCGCTTCCGAGCGATTCCGGGGCGCGGCTGACGCGACGTTAGTGATGAAACGACCGGAAAATATTCGGCTGATTATTCAGGTTCCGGTGGCGAAAACGAAGCTTGCTGAAATGGTTTCCGATGAGGAACATTTCAAGGTAGCAGTCTACTACGACAAATATAAGCGGTTTTTACTGGGCACGAACAAGGCTGATTATACAGCCTGGCGAACACAGCTTGAAGGCAACAAAGAAGCGCAACAATCCGCTTTCATTAATGCTCGCCCTTTTCATTTTTCAGATGCGTTTCTGGTACAGCCTTTGCATTTGGGTAAAGAGGGATTTGTCCTGAGCGTTCAGGAGGAGCTGGTCGAGGAAGCCGACACACGACCAAACGCCAAAAAATCCGCCCGGGTTTTACGCAGTTTTTATGTTGTAGCAGAAATGGAAATCACTGATAAAGCTAGAAATATTGCGGTTTTAAGGCGACGCTTCTGGTTTGATCGCAACGAAAATTTGCACCTGCGACGACAACAGGTTTTTGATAATAGTGGGAAAATTGTGACCGATGTCCGATATACAAATTATTTAAAGCTTGATTCCAATAGTCCGATTTTACGTCCAAGTGTCGTCGAAGTCCGACGCCCATATGACAAATACTCAGCAGAATTGAATTTCTTAACGGACAGCACGGAGTTCAATGTTGAAGATTTACCGGCGACAGCTTTTATTTTAGAAAACGATCAAAAATTGCCGGAAACAGACTTAGATAAACGCCCCTAAAATGGATAGTTTGATACTTGCCAATATTCGCCAACGACCTACCCGCACACTCGTCAGTGTGATCGGCGTAGCTCTCGGCGTTGTGCTAATCCTCGTCAACACAGGACTGGTACGCGGCATGATTAATGATCGTTCCAAGCGTGAACGCGGTGTTGGAGCTGAAATTAACTTCACCCGCCCTGGTGGAACAGATATTCTTTCATCTTCGGGGCTACAGCTTGATGTTCGATACGTTGATCGCATCAGCAAAATTCCCGGCGTGAAAATTGCAACTCCGATTGGCAAATATTTACAAAAAGGAAGCAGCGGACTTGGATTAGAAATGGTGGACGGGATTGATTTCGCTGGATATTCCGCGATGAGCGGAATCCAAATCGTTGAAGGTCGCTTATTTCAAGCGGAAGATGAAATTATTATTGATGATTTCAAAGCAAAAAAGAGTAAGGCTACGGTCGGAAGCACGATTGAGGTATTCGGCAAACAACTAAAGGTTGCCGGCATCTACGCTCCTGAATCCGGTGCGCGCGTCAAGATGGCACTCTCCTCGCTGCAAAATTATTTGAGTTCTCCGAATAAATGTTCTTACGTGGCTGTCAAATGCGCTGATCCTGAAAAACAAGAAGAACTGCAAAAACAAATCAATGCAGAATTGCCTGGAAATAGAGTTCAATTAATGCGTGATTTGCCCGGCTTTGAACGTGGGATTCCTGGTCTTGATGGATTTATCAAAACGATCATGGTGCTGTCAACGATTGTGAGTTCGCTGGTAATTTTGCTGGCGATGTACACAACGATCACGGAACGGACGCGAGAAATCGGAGTCCTGAAATCGCTCGGTGCGTCCAAGCGATTTATCATTGGCATCATCGAAAAAGAAGCGATCACGATTAGCTTAATCGGCGTCGTAGTCGGCATCGTTGTTGCCTACATTATTGGATGGGGCATTCGTTCGGCGACGACGCTGCACGTTGAATTTCAACTGTCGTGGATTTTAATTGCGGCGGGCATCGGATTAGCAGCTGGCATTGGCGGCGCATTTTATCCCGCTGTCCGTGCTGCCAATCAGGATGCGGTCAAAGCGTTGTCTTACGAATAATCTTCTTTATGGCAATTTTGCAAACAGAAAATCTGGTGATGACGTACCGCGTCGGAAAAGTTGAGGTGCCTGCTTTACGTGGCGTTAATCTCGCTGTCGAAAAAGGTGAATTCATTTCGATTATGGGACATTCGGGCAGCGGCAAATCTACAATGCTGCATATTCTCGGCGGTTTGCTCAAACCCACGAGCGGAAAAGTTCTCGTGGATGGTGAAGATTTAGCTGCTGTCGGAGATGCGCAACGAACAGATATTCGTCGCCGCAAAATTGGCTTTGTGTTTCAGCGATTTAATTTATTTCCAACCCTCACAGCGGAAGGAAATTTAAAATTAGCGGAGACCATCCATGGAGCTGAGTCCAATGGCAATGGCGAGTTACGCCACGAAGTCTTGCGATTACTGAAATTAGAAAATAAAATGCAGCACAAGCCTTTAGAATTATCTGGCGGAGAGCAACAGCGCGTAGCGATTGCACGTGCGGTCATCAATCGTCCGGCGATAATTTTAGCTGATGAACCGACCGGCAATCTGGATTCGGAAAATTCCGACATCGTGCTGAATATGCTGCAACAATTGAACCGCGATTTGGGACAGACGATTGTGATGATTACGCATAATCCCGAAGCGGCAGAAGTGGCCGGACGAAAAGTATTGATGCGCGACGGACAAATTGTAAGCAACTAATTGATCGCGCACGACGTCATAAGGTAGTACTGCTATGAAAAAGCTGCGAGAAACTCTCAAGAATATTATTTGCTGGTCTTACGAACGTACGACATGGCAATATGACTTACTGGTCGTGCTGATTATCGCCACGGTAATTTTTGTTCCCAGCCGATTTTTCGGAGACCGTGACCGTCCCCTTAGAACTCCCAACGAAGAGGTTAGACGTTGGAGCATCGAATCCAATCGCATTGATAAATTTGCAGCCAAAAATGGAACGGCTGACAAATTGAAAAATGACCCTAAAGAAGTCGTGCAGCTTTATCTGCGCGAATTCATTCGCCCTGACATCCTCGTTGAGCATTGCTCAATCGAAATGGATGCGGTCGGCAAAGTAACTGGTTATAGTGTTCGGTTTCAGTAACCGCAGCACTTTTAATAGCGGCGAAATATTTTTTTGCCTGACGCAAAAGAAGAATGCGTAGTTTTTACTTGGAGATTATACGAAATGATAAAACGTAGTATTAGTTTAGTGATCATCTTAACTTTAGTGATGGCATCCTTTGGAAATTACAAAAATACGGAAGCCAAAGCTGGTGGACAATTACTCACCGGAATTTTATCAAAGATGCAGACCGCCCATCGCGGACTGCGTTCGATGCGTACTTCGATCACTCAACAACGTCGCAATCCGCAGATTGGTTCAACCGATACTGATTACGGAACATTGATTTATAAACCCGGCGGCAAGGGTAACAGCCGTCTGCGCATTGATTACACTAAGCCCGATCAAAAAAGCGTTTCCGTCATCGGAGAAAGCCTGGTGTTTTATCAACCAAGAATTAATCAGGTTTTCAAATCTACTTTATCAAAAGCAGCAAAAGGTAAAACCGGAAGCTACGCCGGATTAATCGGGTTGGATAGTTCACTGGAATCTTTGACTAGAGAATATAACGTCGAGTACGTTAAAGATGTCCTCGTCAACGGCAAAGAAACTTCGCTGTTAAGCCTGACACCAAAAGGTAGTAGCCCATTCAGCAAAGTTGAATTATGGGTAAGCAACGAATTCTGGCTGCCCGTGCAATACCAAATGTATGAGCGCAATGGCGATTCGACGTTGGTGAAATTTACTGGCATGGAAGTCAACCCCAGCATTAACGAAACTGCTTTCAAAATCAGTTATCCATCCAGCGCCAAACTGGTTGATAAGCTGTAAGCGAAAAAATAATAAGTAAAAATAAAAGGCTGAAGATTTTATCTTCAGCCTTTTATTTTTATCCTTACTGAAAAAATTCTGCACTTTATGCTGTTGCACTATTTTTTTGCAGAAGGGCTTCAAGCCTTTCCATGCGCTCCTCAATTTTCGTGAGAGTGCTCGCGTCGGCAGGCGGTAATGATTTTTGCGCACTAAAAATAGGATGATTCACCCACCAGTCCATTCCCATTTCCTGGGCTTTATCAACGGAGCAAATCACCAGGCGAATTTGAATGGTAAGCAGTTCAACATCCGCCAAATTTACTTTTATGTCACCGGCAATCACGATGCCTTTGTCCAGAACACGTTCCAGAACATCAGCGAGAGTTGAACTGTTGACGGCGTGCGTCATTGTACTATTTCGTGGTTGTATCATTTTTTCTCCTGCACCTTTTGAGGCTAAAGCAATTTTCCGAGTGGTCCCAAATCCAGATTGAGGTCTTCTGGTTGTAATCCAAATTCCAAACGCAGCTTGTCAATTTCCTGCGTCTGCCGCATCAACGCTACGCCAAGGCGTTCAATACTTTCATCGTCTAATGTTTCCGATTCGATGCGCCGAATGGCTTGTCGTTCTAACAATTCATGCAAAAGCTTGATGATCGTTAACGCCAATCGTCCCAGCCCATTTTTCACATTTTTTTCGTCAAGTTCCAATCGTGAATTGCTGCCCAGACCCGAAAATAAATTCTTATCTGCCTGCAAAATACGAGCAAAGTCGCTAACAGTATCGGCGGTAGCAATTGATGATATTTCAGAATTCATTTGTCTTTTCCTTTACTCAATGGTTGATTGCACCTTTAAGGCTCGACCACCTTCAACTGAAGTCAGAACCAGTTGTAATCCCAAGTAAATCAAATCTACATTCGCGACTGAAATTGTGACTTCGCCCACCACGACTGCGCCTTTATTCAATACACGATCAAGCACTTCGCACAGTGAAACATTTCCCTGCTCGTTCAGTGCTAAATTCGAAGCCAAAGCCGTTGTGTTGTAATTTTCAAAATTCATTTATCGCCCCGCCGTTCGAACCATTTCGTATTGATAAAGTGCTTTTCCCAATTCGCCAAGTTTTGACAAGCCGCGCAATTCACCCTGACGCGGAATGACGGCTTGCGGAATTCTTGGGAATGACACTTGAAACTTCGTCTTAACAATCGCCTCGCGTGCGGCTAATGCATGGCACAAAGTGCAATCCTGTTGCGGTGTGGTCAGGTTAATAAAAATTCCTCCCACCGTGATTTTCATTTGCTCGCACGATGCCAGCAAATCTCGTGTTTCGGCGTACGCCACTTCGGTTGGAATGCTCACGACAGAAATTCGCGCCTTGGTTCCATCAGCTAACAAAGTGCGTAATTTCTTAAGGTTTTTCGACATTTCTACTAATAACTGTGAGAGTCGCGGCAGGCGCAGCATGTTGCGATACTTCAGGAAAACACCAAAAAAAGCCTTCAACCATTGATCTATCAAAGTGGGCATTTCCAGCAAACGGATTAAATGTCCGGTAGGAGCCGTGTCGAGAACTACCACATCGTATTTCCCTGATTGATGCAGCTCAATCACGCGCAACAACGCCATCACTTCATCCAGTCCCGGCGGAGCCAGATCAATCATTCGTTCCATGACTTCGCGGTCAAAAGTGAAGTCGAGGTTTTGCATCGCAGCACTCAGGAATTTTTTCAGATCGTGGGCGTATTCTTTTTGCAAAACTTCAAATTCTGCATTCGCGTTAATTTCGAGAACGCTCAAATTTGGGGTCACTGCTACGATTTCTGCGCCGATAGGTAGCGCAAAACAATCTGCCAATGAATGCGCCGGATCCGTCGAACATAGCAAAACTTTTTTGCCTTCTGTTTGTGCAAGTCTCATGGCTGTTGCACACGCCAGTGTAGTCTTTCCGACTCCGCCTTTCCCCGCAAAAAATAACAGGTTGGCTTTCGGCACAGGTACGTTGCTGAAGGTGGGAAAATCATTAACCGAAGCCTTCACGCTCACCACCTCCGGCATCAATGTTAGCGGTTCCACGTCATCCCAAAAATGTTCGAGTGAATTCACTCCTCGCATTTCTTCCGGCTGCAATTCTGAGCGCCAGAAATTATATTCTTCATAACTTTGCAGCATTGCGCGAATTTCAGAATTTTGACGCGCGTACGCTTCACGACAAGTCGCACAATCATTGTGTGGAAATAACTGATTGACGACGATCTCACTTACCGGGATTTGCAGGCGTTGTAAGGCCGTGAGTAAATCTTTTGTCTCATTGATGCTCAAAGCTTCTGCCAGCATTACTGGTACGAAGCGACACAGCTGTACATCACACAATAAGGCTTCCAGATTTTTGACAGAGGAAGTGATCGTCAACAAAAATTGATCTAGTTCATCGCCGTAATAATTGCCACTGAACAATTTTTTCATGTAGCGATTTTTGGCTAACAGCGCATCCAGCATTCCTAACCAGCGATGCAATAATTCAGGCATTCCAAGCAATCGCAGCGTGTGCCCAGTTGGCGCAGTGTCTACAATCACGCAATCATAATTTTCAGCCGAAACCCATTCTGAGATTTCCAGAAATGCCATCAATTCATCTAAGCCAGGCAACGAAAGTTCCAGAAATTGATTGATGTCTGAATCGTCCAGAAACGTTCCGCGCTTGGCAATTTCGCGCAAATGTTCGGCGTGAAGTGCTTTGAATTTTGTCAGACATTCCTGTGCGTTGAGTTCAATGATCGTCAAATTTGACGGGATCATGCTCGCCTGTTCTCCCAATCCATCCATCAAAGAATGCGCTGGATCGGATGAAGCAATCAGGTATTTTTTTTCAGGAAAAGTTTTTGCGAGATACAGCGCAGTCGCCAAAGCAGACGTAGTTTTCCCAACTCCACCTTTGCCACCAAAAAGCAGTAGGTGTAAATTTTGATCGTTGAGAAATGCAGGGCGCATTGGCTGATTAATCATATTTTGCGCTCATCAAAATCATTCTTCATCACTGTCATCTTCATCTTCTTCATTTTCTTCGTCGTCATCGTCTTCTACCTCTTCATCCTCTTCATCACTGTCGTCTTCGTCTTCATCGTCGTCCTCATCGTCATCGTCACCATCATCTTCGTCTTCGTCATCGTCGTCCTCTTCATCGCCCTCATCATTCGCCGCAGACTCTTCCAATGCGCTCAATCGCTCTAACAATACTGCTTCCTGTTCATCAAATTCGTCTTCGGTGATTTGTCCTGTTTCGAGCATCATGTACAGCTCGCTCAGCGCAGTAGTAATTTGCTCAGAGGCGTTGGTTATTTCCTGCTCTGCCGCATTGCGGATTTCTCCCAGCAGCCAAAAAAAGCCGTGCATGGGAGCCAGAAAAATGTCATCAACTAAAAACACAAAAAACTTCTCGACGATTTCACAAACAACTAAAATTCCAGGGCGACTTCGACAAAGTTATACGGCGCCCACGGCCCGTTAAAATCAAAGGCAAAGTTGTCATCAAACAATTCCGCTGCCGCATAAACCTGTTGCTCAAAGTTTGCTAACGAAGACCGATCCACCAGGCAAACCAGATTCATCACTTCGCGTTCCGTCCGGCAACGATTCACTTTGATTTCCGCGCAGGAATTCGTGAGTGCGTCCTCGACCTTCTCCGTGAACTCTTCCCTATCACTCGCATGCAATTGCTCAAAGAGGCGTCCAACAGCCAATTTGTCATCCTGACGCGGTTCACCTTCGCCACTGAATAAACGATCCCGCGCAGCCAGTAATTCAGGATGTAAATTGACGAAATATTCAAAAATATTCGGCACGTCCCACGTGACGCGAACGCCCATTTCTACTTTGTCTGCCACGCGTTCTAATTGCGAAGCGAGTGCCTCGGAATTTTTTGTGAGTACTTCTTCGACGGCTTCCTGTGAATTCGCAGCGACGCCGAAAGCCATTGGTAAAACGGACAAATTTTCAGCTAATAATTTTTTCAGGACTTCCTGATGTGCGGCGAGATTTTTTCGCTGCGGCAGGATTTTTTCGCCGGAAGAATCACTCACCACAGCGGCGAATTTGCCGTTGGAAATTGTGTAGACGTGCTGACCGTTTAGACCACAATTTCCTAATTCCAGGTGGTCTTGGGCGGCGATGACGGCGTAAAGATATTTAGAACTGCGAGCGGCGGCGGCTTTGACTGACATGGTTTTGGGTCTCCTGTAAAACCTGCCACACAAACGGTCAGAACAAAGCGAAAACAAGGAAGGAAAACTGAATGAATCAAAAGTTGCTCTGTTACTGAATCGCGGTGGCTCGGCGAATTTGGGTTACTGCTACTAACAACAATTTCTGTTGTTACGATCAAAAATTATTTTGCTTCGGTGGCATTTCGGACTTGAGCATTCCATCGCTCAATCAACCACCAACGCCTTATTTCACGGTGCTGTAAATCAATTTCAGCATTACTATTTTCCTGCTCAGCCAGATGATCCTGCGGGACACCCGTACTCGTAGGAACCGCGCGAAACGATTTGCGATGACGATTGGTTTTGATGTGCGATGCGGTTTTTAATTTCAGCATGATTAGTATTTCAGCTTGAATGAATTATTTGCAGTGGCACTCACGCTTTTGGCGATTTGCTTGCTTCCTTCGACTGGAAGATCGTAATCGGCTGCCGCCAATTGTTTGAGGATGACAGCTTTTTCCGCATCAATTTCGCGGAAGCGTGTCCGCAATTCCTGCAATCGTTCCATCGCGCTGTCTTTTTCTTTGTTGCGACGGACTTTCTCCATTTCAAGTGCCGTCAATTTCATAAATGCTTTGTATGGACTAAAGCTACTTTCGTTACGATTGGAATGTGTACGAATGCTTTGTAACCCGCGTAGCGTACTTTGACGTGATTTCATTTCAGCTTTCCTCCTAACGACAAAATTTATGAATTAAAACATCAACTGTTTTGGGAGTAATGGTTTTCGAAGCTTTCTCGCCTTTGCCACCATCACGGCTTAGCACATCACGACAAACCCAACGGAACAATTCGTCATTGATCCGCGCATGCGAATCACGTGCAGCAATCACGCGTGCAATCGCAATCGCAGCGCGAATTGTTGGATACGTTTGATCGTTACCGAGTGCTCGCAGTTCGTCTATGATGTTAATGATGCTGGTGGCGTCTTCGAGTTCAATGCCTGACTTCGCCATCGTGACAGCGATTTCTGTTTCGCGGTCATAATGTCCCAAATCAATGGTAATCATTCGATCTAACAACGCATCCTGCGTTTTATGGACACCGGCGTATTCTTCAGGATTTGAGGTGAAAATTGCGTGAAATTCTGGATGAACATTCATGTAGCCTTCGCCTGAGCGACGCAGCTTCGGCAAGTTCAAAATGCGCTCCGACAATACGCTGAGCAAAGCATTATTGGCTTCGGCTGGCGAGCGATTAAATTCATCGTAAATTAAAGTGTTACCATCTCGACAGGCCATCGTCAGGCGGCTGTCTACCCAATAACTTTTGACTTCATCCTGCGTTTTCACGACAGAATGAATAAAATTATCCACTAACGTAGAGCGACGATAACCGGAGTCACGACCAATTAAATCAGCCGAACCGAATTCATCATCACCGTGAATCAGTGTGACCGGACGCGCTAATTGCGCGGCAACATGAAAAGCAAGCGTCGTCTTACCTGTTCCCGCCGGTCCGGCAAAATGTACCGGAAATCCAGCTTGCAAATAAGCGAGTGCTCGCTCAACGACGTGCGCAATTTGTGGTGTACTCACAAAACCTGAACTCGGTTCAAGTTGAAGATTTTCGTTCTCAGACTTCGTCCTTATCAAATCAGGAGAAGTTGCTGTAGAGGCGGATGCAGACATGCGTGGTTCTCTTGGTTGTTCTTTTCAGGCAAATATCCTGCAAAAAAATTTAGGCTTAGCCGGCTTTTGCGGCAGCCAATTCATGTTCAAATTCGCGGCGAAGCTTTGCGATAGTTTCGCCCTGAACATCTTCGATATGCTTGGAGACGACTTCAGCGGCCATTCTGCTGGCTTGTTCAGCGGCAGCGCGGCTAGCTTCTTCCAACCGCTTTCCAGCTTCGTTGGTTACGCGTTCGACGGCTTGCTCAACTTTGCGCGCTTTTTCAGCTCTGAGCACGGCATCAGCTTTCGCTTCTTCTACAGCTTTCGAAGCTAACGTTGCTCTGGTTTCCGAAAGGGATTTTCCTTTAGTACGTGGCGCAGCGGCGGCAGCTTTGGCAACTGGCGCAGTTACAGCAACTGGTCTGCTTGTGGCAGGCAAGGCAGGCTGATTCCACATCGCGCGCGCACCTGCCAGATCTTCCTGATTTTCTTCGCGGATGGCAGAAACTTCACTCTTCAATTCAGAGACAAATTCTTGCCGATCTTCTTTCGTAGTGACCGCCATTTCTGCGTGAGCAACTCGAAAGTCTTCCTGCATCGTCGCGACCTCACCAACGAGATTGGTGACGAATTCGACCCGCTCCGATTTTGATTTTTCAGCCATCTCGGCATGGTCAACACGAAAGCCTTCTTGCATCGTGACGACTTCTGCTTTTAATTCCTGATTTTCAGCCGACAGTCTTTCGATTAACTCTCCGCGTTCGACACGCAAGTCGGCCATTTCTTCAACCAGCCGTTTCATATCATCGGTCAAGCGTCCCATTCGATTTGCTCCTTAACTTGCACTGATTCAGGCAAAATCTTTGCTGCGTAAATTAGTTAAAAAAATTCCATTGACGGGAAGGAGCAAAGCTCCCTCGCCGACAAAGGAAATAAAAACGTTCAGTCGTTTTAAGCCGGTGCTGCTGCGCTGGAAGTTAATCCAATAGCTTCGGCGTACTTTAAATAAGTTTCGACCGAGGCAATCACGACACGTGCTTCAACTGACAGTAATTCAATACCGACGAGCGAGACCTTAACCCAAGCATCAATGACGATACCTTTATCAAGAATACGATCTACGACTTCTGCCAGACTCGATGAATCCGTTGACTTCGCTATTTTAGCCATATTTTCTCCTTTATGATTTTCATACTCCGGGTGGGAAAAGCTGAACACATCAGAAGGATGAGAAAGTCATCCCAACCACAGCTTGCTAAATCCTACTTGCAGATTTAGTGCCACAATCGGAAGGACTACAAAATATTTTTTCTGGGAGTTTTTTTGATAGCGTTGATAGACAAATAACTATTACTTCTATGTGCTATTTGAGTTTAGGCAGAAGCATCGCAGCAGGTAAATTTTCTGTCATCACAAAGTTGTAAGGAGGCCACGGCCCACTCGCTGAAAGCTTAACAGATTGCGGCACTATCAGGTGTCGCAACTTGTCATTCCAGGCTTCAATTTCCGTGCGTCGAAGCAAAAAATATTGCGAACATAACCAGCCATCTTCGAACCTTTTTACTTCTGTTTTTTGACGTTTGAATAACCCATCCAAAGGCGCACAGACCTCTGTCATCATTGCCTGAAATTCGGTTGAAGGATCTTCGTAATGCCGCCGCCGTGCCGCCAGATATGCTCGACCTGAAGACACGGGTTCCGGTTCACTGACAACAATATTCCCAATTGCTTGCGGTACAGAAATCAAAAATCGAAGCCCCATTTCAACACAATCTTCCAGTTCATCAAGGAGCGTTTCATACTGCGCCTGATGCTTCGTCAGGAAATTCATGAGTTGCGCTTCGTTATCAAACAGACAGCCGTACCGCATCGGAATCACTGTGTGTTCACGATGAAAATCTGCCACGACTTTTTCAAATGATAATAATTGCTCAATGCTTGGAGTCGCAGAATTTTCACAGGCAGAAATAATCGCCGTCAGATTATTATTCGAGATAAAAAATACTTCTGTAGACACAGAATTCACGGAATGGATTTTCTTTTCAGAGTTGCGCAACACAGCGTAGAGCAGCAGTTTCATGCACTTTGCTCCTTGGCTAAATTTGGAGAAAAACTATACGGCGGCCACGCTCCGGACATCGTAAAAACAAAGCCTTTTTCTGCGTATTTCGAATTGATGCTATCAACGCGCAGTCGAAAATCTTCGCGAGATTCTTGTGGAATTAAAAATGCCCAATTCAAAATTGCTTCAAGTTCGTCGTCAGAATTCGTAACTTTTCGTGCTCGAAAATCAACGGCGGATTGACTCAGCTCCTGCGCAATTTGTACGCAGATTTCTTGTATCCATTGATTTAATTCCTGCTCTACCGCCGCCTTGATTTTTTGCTCTTGAAAATAGCGCAGCCCCGGAGAAATTGCGCCGAGCTGTTCGTCCTGTTCAGCTAATTTTTGATCCAACAATCGCTGTCTGGCTGCGACACGATTGATGCTTCCCTTGACTGAAAATTCCTGCTTGTTATTGATGTGATGCAGGAATCCAAAAATTGTTCCGTGTTGTGTTTGAAGAAAATCTGTGACGCCGGAAGCCGTAGAAAATAACGTACCAAATCGCGCTGGTAAAACGGGAGCTTGACGCAGTTGCTCTTCGATGACTGCTTCGTGTTGCAAGGCTCGCGGAGCAATCCAGTTCAAATCTTTCATCAATTCTTCCGCTTCCGCACCAATGAAATCAGTCAGTGGAACTTCGCTAACAATTGCGGTCAACGAATTGTATTGAAGAGCGAATAAAGGGCTGCCATCATCAAAGCCCACGCCTTGAACTTCCGGCAGCTCTTTCGTCAGAGAAATACAAAAAAGATAAATTGCTTTGGAGGGTTGGTTGTTCGTCATAAAATTCAGTTACAAAATGCAGCGGGTACTGCACAAGTAACGAGAGTAATTTCTTCCGCGAAGATGGATGAATTTGCTACCGCTCAAATATTTCAACTAACGCAGCTTCAATGTCAGCCGCTTCTATACTAATTTTCACTTCGCTCTGATCAGGATTATTTTTTCCAAATTCAACAGCACGTCGAACGGCATTGAGTGCGGCTTTGTTACAAACTGCCGCAATATCGGCACCGCTAAAATTCTCTGAACGCGCTGCTAAATCTGCGGCGTTGATGCCTTCGGCGAATGGTCGGTTGCGCAGGTGAACCGTGAAAATTTCTTTACGGCTCTGTTCATCCGGCAATGGAATTGTCACCTGTTCATCAAAACGACCAGGACGCAAAATCGCGGGATCAAGCATGTCGGGACGATTCGTAGCCCCTAAAACCAGTACTCCGCGCAATTCTTCGGCTCCATCGAACTCCGCCAGAAATTGACTGAGAACGCGTTCCGCCACAGGATTTTCTCCTTTGCCACGAGCAGGAACCAACGCATCAATTTCATCAAAAAAGATAATGCAGGGTGCGGCTTGCTTCGCTTTGCGGAAAACTTCGCGCACGCCTTTTTCCGATTCGCCTACATATTTTGAAATTAATTCCGGTCCTTTGACCGAAATAAAATTCGCGCCACTTTCCGTGGCGATAGCTTTTGCCAAAAGTGTTTTTCCGCATCCTGGCAAGCCTGCGAGCAAGATTCCTTTTGGCGCACGCGTTCCCGCTTGCTCAAATAAATTCGCGTATTTGAGCGGCCATTCGACAGTTTCAATCAAGCGCGCTTTGACCTCGGCTAAGCCGCCGATGTCTTCCCATTTGACGCTGGGAACTTCGACAAAAACTTCGCGGATGGCTGACGGTTCGACTTCGCGTAAAGCCGTCACAAAATCATCCATCGTGATTTCAAGTTGCGCGAGCTTCTCATACGGAATGCTCGCCAAACCGAAATCAATGTCTTTCATAATGCGACGCAAACAAATCATCGCAGCTTCTCGGCATAAGGCTTCGAGATCAGCACCTACAAATCCGTGCGTGATGTCGGCCAGGCGCGAAACGTCAACGTCTGCTGCCAATGGCATTCCGCGTTGATGAATTTCGAGAATGTGTAAACGTCCGTTGCGATCAGGGATCGGGATCGAAATTTCACGATCAAACCTTCCCGGACGCCGGAGCGCAGGATCAATATTATTCGGCAAATTCGTCGCCGCGATCACAATTAAATTTTGCCGACGTGCGAGTCCATCCATCAACGCCAGCAGTTGTGCGACGACGCGTTTTTCGACTTCACCAACAGCGTTTTCCCGCTTGGGCGCAATCGAATCTATTTCATCAATAAAAATTATGCTGGGACCTTTGCGCGCAGCTTCTTCAAAAATTTTCCGCAAGTGCGCTTCGGATTCGCCATAAAATTTATGAATAATTTCAGGTCCACTGATCGAAAAAAATTGTGCATCTGCTTCTTGCGCAATGGTGCGCGCAATCAAAGTTTTTCCCGTACCTGGCGGGCCATACATCAGCACTCCTTTTGGTGCGTTGATGCCGAGCCGTTCGAAAACTTCAGGATAACGCAACGGCAATTCAATCATTTCCCGAATGCGTTGCAATTGCGGTTTCAGTCCGCCAATGTCTTCGTAAGAAAGTGTGGTACTGGACGCCGCAGTCGTTGCCGCAGTTTTTCCAACCGTCAAAGTCGTCGTCGGATTAATAATCACCGTACCTTTTGGCACGATGCTTTCAACTTTGAAATCCGCCGAGCGCGAACCAAACAACGTAGCGCGTACGCGATCACCTTCAACGACTGATAAGCCGTCCAACAAACTTCCAATGTATTTTAGATCACGATCAGCGGGCGTAATCGTGAGCGGAGTCAGTACAATTTGTTCTGCCGGACGACAATTAATTTTGCTAACGTTCACAAATTCATCAATGCCAGCACCAGCATTTTCACGCGATAAACCGTCCAACTGAAGGCGCGACTGTCCGCGCAAATCTTTGTAGGCAGGCATCACTTTGGCGACAGTTTTTCGCTTCCCTGAAACTTCGATAATGTCGCCGATAGAAACGTTCAGCCGTTCCATATCTTCGGGTCCCATCCGCGCCAGCGCACGCCCGACATCTTTGCTCAAGGCTTCTGTGACTTTTAATTTAAAGAGTTGTTCGTCTTTCGCTTCGCTGGTTTTCATAGCTCTCAACCTTTACTTTTCACACTTGATTTCGATGACGCCATTGTTACAACTGACGCGCATTTTTTCAGCCGGAATGTTCGTTGGCAGCAGGATTTCTTTACGATATTTACGTTCGCCATGCGTTGCACTCAAAGTCAGCAAATCGTCTTTGACTTCAAGTTTGACATCCTTCGCTGTGACGCCGGGCATTTCTGCGATGATTAATACGTGATCGTCTTCTTCAAAAAGATCAACGATTGGTTCGCGGATTTCCTGAACTACGGCGTTGCCGGATTTGGCATCGCGGCGCAGATTGCCGAATGGTTCGACACGTGGTTCTCCGCTGCCGCCGCTTGCTGTTTTGATCGTGAATCCGTAGATGCCTTTGATTTCTTTGCCGTCCTGATTCGTGCCGCTGAATTCAACGGACTTGTTCAGCTCATCACCTTTTTCAGCAATTTCGCTGAGCTTTTCGAGGATGCCTGTCAAGCCGCCGAGCATTCCGCCCAAGCCAAGATTCAAGGCTCCACTAAAAGGATTTTCGTTATCTTTTTCATTCTTTTTCGTCATAGCGTATCTCAACAATTTTAATTACTTTTGACTGAAGACAGCGGCTGATGAATCGGATAAGAAACCTGAATATCCGCCGCCAAATATGGCTCGACTGAATGCAGCAAACCCAAAAATAAAATTCCTGTTTCGCCCGGCTGCAAAGTGTCGTTTATGCGCGTAGCGATAAACTGATCGCGCCGTTGCAAAATGGTTTGGCTTTTCTCAAGCAGCAATTGATTCCCGGATTGCAAACTTTCTTTGACCAATTGATATTCTTCAAGCAACAACTGCGGAGATTCTGTCCCCATTAACATTGCTCCGCCTTCGTGAAGTTGCAATAACAACTGATGATTGCGGCTGCCTGCCGATGCCATCTCGCGTACAATTTTTTCTTCCCATTCACAGACGGGCAAGCCGTCTTGATAAAGCCGCGTACGCGCATGAACAATTTCGTTGCGCTCCTGCCAGCCTTGAAGAACCTGCGCAATTTCATTCCATCGTTGATCAATGAAATGTACTTGTCGTTCCCATTCCTGTTGTCCCAGCTTCTGAACTTTGGCGCGTTTGATGCTGGCTCCCATTGCGCCCAGATCAGCCTGCGTGTGAATGATCGGGAGGCAAAAAAGCAGGCGCGGCAAATTTTGTGAATCACTGTTCCTCATCAAGATTTTCGAGACGACTAATTTTCAGTTCCACCAGGCGTCAAGTTGGCAAGAATCTGCTCAGGATTAAAGGTCTGAACATTTGGCAAAGCCGCAGTTTTTTGTGATGAATGATTCATCACGACGCCTTCCTGCAAATCAACTTTGAGCGATGCCGGCATTGGTACAGATGGATCGCTTGCCGTAGCCTTAAAGTAATATTTGGAAAGTCCCAATAAAATTGCGATGTAGCGCGAGGCTTCCACCAGCTGCAATTCCATCTCTTCACTATGATTCAGCGTCTCTTCATATTTTTGGAGCAAGACCTGATTCTCTTTCAAAAAAGCATTGGCTTCCGTTTTAGCAATTTCACCGTCGTCCCAACTCTGAATCATTTGTTGCAGTTTCACCTGTAGAGATTTGTTTTCTTCCAGTAATTCACGATTTTCGGCAAGGATATCCGTTTCATCATAAATGCCGCGCTCCAGTTGTGTGATGCGTCCTCTGGCTTCGTTAATCTTCACAGAAAGCGTTTGATTTTCGGATTTCAATTGCTTGAGCAGACTCTCTTGCGTTTCTAATTTATCTACCTGCCCAAGCATCGTCTCTACTTTCACTTGCAATGTTTGATTCGCCTGCAATAGCTCTGTATTTTCTGATTGTGCAGATTCAATAATGGAGCTGCGTAAAAGTAATTCTTCTTCAATCAAATCAATCACTGCTGTCAGTTCGTTTTTATCAATGCTGAGCTTCTGCCATTGGCTAACTGCTTGTTGTAATTTTTCCTGCACCCCAACAATCTCTTTATTTTTCTCTGAGAACTGCGAATCATACTCATCAATTAAGAGAGATTTTTCTGCAAGCTCAGCTTTTAAGATGCTGATTTCCTCCACTTCTTTTCGCAGTTGCTCAATTAACGACCGGGCGGATTGCAGCTCTGCATTAAGTCTTGTGTGCTCCGTGCGAAGTTGTTCGACTTCAAATCTGGCAGTTTCATTTTCCTTCACTAACAGTTCATGTTTAGCGTGAAGTTCCTGCTGCGCAGATGTCAGTGAAAGATTTTGTTGTTTCAGAAGGTTGCTGTTTTCTTCTAACGTTTGAATAGAAAGCCGTAGTAATTCAACGATCTTTTCGTGCTCAGCGATTTTACGAACGGATTCCTCACGAAGACGCTCTGCTTCGTTATTCACTTGTCTGACTTCCTGCTCAAATTGCTGCTCTTTCTCAGCCATTTGTGCTTCCGTATGGCGCAATTTTTCTTCAGCTTTTTGGATTTGAGCCGTACTGCTTTCTTTCTCTGTAGCAAGTTCTTTTCGCAGTAAGTCCAATTCCGTCGTCAGAGAAAAACGTCTTTCATCAGCCGTCTTTAAATCATTCTCAAGTTCACTGGAGCGGCGTTCCAGAACCACTGCTTTTTCAATCAACTCCTGAGTTTGCGCGGTAATTTGTGCTTTCGACTGTTCTTCAATCTGATTTATTTGAGCGACGTGGGCGGCTTTGGTCTCCGCTTTTTCAGCGGCAAACTCTGCGCTGAGGCGTTGCATTTCATTGGTATGTGAAAGCGTCAGATTAGATTTTTCGGCAGCGAGTAATTCACGCAGTTGTTGCAACGCAACCTTATGCTCGGCTTGACGTCTTTCCTGTTCACTGCTGGCTCGTGCTTCAATCTCATTTTTCTCAGCACCGAATTGTTCACGCAGCCGCTGACATTCATTGGCATGCTTCGCTTCCTGTTCGGATTCCTCGCGCGCAAAATCTGCTTTCAATTGTTCCGATGCGCTGGATTGTTGACTCTGGAGTGTTGCGAGTTTCTCTTCAAATAAATTGTTCGCTTGCGCCAGCGCTGCCTGATGCTCTGAGAGCAAGAGGTTTTTCTCTTCGCTGAACTGTGCTTCCAACTGCTGCCGAGTCGCCTTATTTGACTTCTTTAATTCCTGCTGATGCTGCGCAACCAGTTGTGATTTTTCTGTCTGGAAATTTTCTTTAAGAACGCGCTTACATTCAGCGATGTCTTCTTCGCTTTTTGCCTGAACAGCCTGCGACGCCGCACGCAATGACTCTATTTCCTGCTGGTGAGCCAGCTCACTGCTTTCACGTGCTTGTGCAAACTCTTCTGCCTGTTTTTCCTGCTGCTCTTGCTGTGCCTGCAATTTAATTTGCAAGGATTCAATTTTAGCGTCAGAGGCAGTCTGTAATTCTTCCTTCGCCTTCGCAGCCTCACTTAGCATCAGTGCGTGTGAAGCATTGATCGTTTGTAATTCTTCGGCGTGGGAATCTTTCAGGTTGGTAATTCCCTGATTAAATTCCTGCTGCAACTTTTCTACCTGCTTCTCCAACTCTTCTTGCTGTGTCTGTATCGCAGTTTGCAAGGATTCAATTTTAGCGTCAGAGACAATCTGTAATTCTTCCTTCGCCTGCGTTGCTTCACTTAACAACTGTGCGTTTGAGGCATTCAGTGTTTGTAATTCTTCAGCCTGAGAATCTTTCAGCCCCGCAATTTCCTGCTGCAAGTCCTGTGATAATTTTTCTCTTTGTGAATGTGCTTCTGCTACTTCCTGTTGCAGAGCTTCAAGCTGTTGCGCTGAAGCCGAATGCAACGCCTCTTCAACCTGAGCAATCTCGGCTAACGTAAGCGAATGCGAAGAATGAAGTTCCTGTAACTCTTCATCCTGCCTGGACTGAAGATCAATAATTTCCTGCTTCAGTTGCTGCTGCTGCGTTTCTTCCTGCTGTAATTTTTCGTTGAGCGTTTGCAGCTCAGCCGATAATTCCTCAGACTTTTTCGTTTCGGCAAGGTGTTCATTTTCAACGACCGCGAGCCGTTCTTTTAACGAAGCGGATTCGTTATGAATTTCCTCTAGTTGACGCTGCGCAATAGACTGGAGAGCTTCGGAAGCAATCGTTACTTCACCCAATGTTAATGAGTGTGAAGAGTTGATTGCTGCAAGATTGGATTCATATTCCGAACTGGTCGTCGCGAAGGTTTCGCGTAGTTTTCTTATTTCTTTTTCTACATCTGCACGACGATTCTGACTGTCGGCTAATTGTGCTTTCAGCTCTTCAATTTCGGTAATAAAACTGTTCTTGTCGCGCTTATTTTCTTCTGGAATAACTTGCGGAGTCAGCCCCGCAGCTTCACGCGCACAGGCCAGCAAATTTTCAAACGGAGGTTCACTTGTATTTCTAGTTTCCGCAATCATTACTTTGGGATGAAATGATCGCAGAGTTTCGGCCTGTTCTCCCCATAAAGCAACCGCAAGAATTATTTTCTTCGCATCGCGTGCCCGAATCTGCTCGACAACTTGTACAGCATTCTTAATGGCACTTTGATCTTCTTCAGAGTTAACCGCTGCTCCCAAAATAATGGCATCTGCTTTGGCCATTGTCAGTAAAGCCGACGAAGAGCCAGCTACGCACGGAACGAACTTTACCTTGCCTGACAGATCAAGCGTGGCGGTGTCATCCAGGCCATATTCGGACAGAGATAACCCGTTGATTAAAGTTCGCAGGTCGGGGGCTGCTGCGATTACACCAATTTGAAATTGTGAAGCCATCCGTTTACCAATCAAGACCAAACAGCAAATTGAACTGGCAATTTATGATCTTTGTCCGTTCTGATTTTCTGTCGTCAAAGTTTTCCAATGCACAGTTGGAAATAAAATTTCATTCACCAAACGCCCGCCGATCTCTTCGCCGAATGCGCGTTTTAAAAATGGATTTGCAGGTTCATCTTCAAGATGAGATTTGATGTAATCTGCCCGGGCAAGAATTATTCGCTCCACGATGTCCGGATTTGTTTCTGGTTGTGCCGCACGTGCGCGCGTCAACCAGGCTGCTCCGACTTCACGCATCGCTGCCACTCCGATGTCCAAAGCCGGAGTTTCACCAGGTCTGCGAAAGATCGGACGTCGCGAAAAAATCTTTCGAGCTGAAGATTTCATTTCGGGATCAGGGCCAACATTATCGAAAGGGGGTGCAATGTTATCCATGGCGTCTTCGTCACTTGCCACCAGCGGAAACATGTCTGCCGCAATTAAGTGCATCTTTTCCCGAAACACCAGCAACTCAATACCGAGAATTGGTGAAGTGTATCCGTCAGCCGGAAAGGCAACCATATTAGTGATCCATGTGCCTTCGCCGCGAATTAGCGCAACACGTCCCAGAGCAATCCCGCGTGCCTTGAATGCCGTCGTGCACATAGAGAGTTCATTGGCTCCATACGTTCCCACGACGTTGCACAGTTCGGGAGGCAAATCTAACGGTTGATACTCAGGCAAGGTGGCAAAGCCTTCGATCAGTTCTGCGCAAGCCGAATCAAGTTCGGCAAAAATCGGCGCAGCCCCATTGTTTTTGAATACCTCTGTTGCGTGTGGCATCGTTGTGCTCACGGCTTCTGCTTTCATCGGTACTCCTTTTAGCTGGCGAGGTATTCTAAATATTTAATCGAATGCGATCCTGGTTGAACCTGAACTTTTTGCATCAATCCCATCATCTTGCGATGTGCGCTGATGAATTCCTGGCTCTGGCGATAAGCCTCATACGATTGACGATTTTCCCAGCGTGCCATCAGAGTGAATTCGCAAGGATCGGTTTCAGTCCGAAATGCTTCTGTGCTGATAAATCCTTCAAAGTTATCCACCAAATGTTCACGGTTACGATACAGATGATCAATGCCTTCGATATTTTCAGGTGCGACGCGGAATACTGAATAAACTAAAAACATAGCAACTTCCTTTTGTGGGGCGAGCAGGTCAATAAATTATTTTCGGGAGCAACATTACTGTTTGAGTGCAAGATCAAATCCGGTAGTTTGATTGAACTTGAGGTCATAACATTTGTTTGCGGTAGTCTGAATCCACGCTTGATCGGCACAAATGCCAAGCGTGGTAATCATTTCCGGAGCTTTGACGATAGTAGGACGAATAGTTGGATGATCGGGGGTCAGTTGAATAAGAAATTGTCGTTGGACGTCTATGCCAATTAAGAATTCGCCTTGCGTATGTGCCACCACCTGTAACGTAGACAGCTGGAAAGGCAATGAAATTTTGCTAAGCACGGTTCCATCCGACTGCATCACCATTAATGTTGAAGAGGCTCCACCTTCTATGGTGACAACGTCTCCGGCAAAGCGGCGTAATGCGACGATCGGTGGAAGCCCGTAAAGCGGTGCTTCAAGTGTGATGGTTCGCTCACCGATCCCTGCAATAAAATTTCGATCATCACGACCAGCCATTTGAATGGGCGATGTAGCACTCACAGCGGCTACACCATTTTTACCAAGCAGATATTGCCCCGCAGGCGCGCCCAAACCTTGCAGGATCATAGCTTCACCTTTACGGATTACGCTCCATCCTGAGAGAGGATCGTGAGCTAATTCAAGTTCAGATTTTTCGGGTGAGTCGTTAAAGAAAATTTCACGGCGATCTTCACTGGTGCTCAAAGCACGATCAAAGGCGCAAGCAAATTCATAGACCGTGGCATATCGTTCGTTAGGATTTTTTGCCAGTGCGCGATAGAGCACGTCACCAACATTAAAATCCAACCCTGCCAGATTTGGCGTCTTTTGCAAATGTCCATGTAAGACATCGGCAATCATTCCTGTGAAAGGACGTTTGCCACTTAATAATTCAACAGCTATGACGCCTAACGCATAAATATCGGCGCGCGTATCGCATTCACCGTTGATTTGTTCGGGAGCAATATAGGCGGGTGATCCGCCTTGCCCACGTGCGTTGTCGTTGCGCACGCAATCCGAAGTTCCTAAATCTGCCAGACACAATCGTGGAAATAAGCAGTCATCGGAAAACAAAATATTTTCGGGTTTGAGATCACGATGCACAATGGCTTTGGCGTGTAAGGCGCTCAGTCCCCGCGCAATTTCAGTGATGGCATGACGCGCAAATTCTGTGGTGACAATGCCATCTTTCATGCGCCCACGCAAAGAACCGCCTTCGGCTAATTGATATGTCACGTATCGCGTTTGTGCATCGGCATAGCCCAAATCAAGCGCAGTGAGCAGATTCGGATGATTGAATTCAAATCCCACGCCAGCTTCGCGCACAAATCCATCGCCGGGTCGCGGTGCAGAGAATAATTTCAAGGCAACAAAATCACCGCTACGCAAATCACAAGCCTGATAAACGCAACTGTAGGCTCCGCGCCCGATTTCCTGAAGTAATTCGTAATCACCAATGCGCGCGCCGATTAACTCTGCCGAGTTTCGTAATGATTCTTTTTCTGTAAGGGTTGCCTTCATGCAGAAATCACAAAGCCGATGTAAAAATCAGAAGTGGAAATAATCGTTCCCCAGCATCTGATTCTTACGATCCGCTTCTTTACAATTTACTGTTTGAGCTGTGCCTGAATGTCATCCTTACTGGTTCCTTTTTTTACCCAGTTAGGAACTTCATTCAAGCGTTCGCTAAGGCCCAGAACAAAGGTGCAATTTGCATCGCCGCGCGCTACACATGAAATTTCATGTGCCGCTATTGCAGAATTACTGGCGTGTGAAAACATGCCCGCTAATGCACCTGCTGCCAAATGATCAATTGGCATTCCTTTGGCGTCGCGTCCGCTTTTGGCAAACACTTCCGCGAAGGGCGTATCCGAAACCTGAGCGTAAATCAAACCTTGTTTGATGTTGTTCAGTTCAAAGCTCAACTTGCCCCAGCCTTGCGTTCCCCAGGCTTCAACCAGCGAAGCATGAACATGTGCGGTTGGTAATTCTTCCAACGCTGAACCGTAATACGCACTCAGCTCTTTTTCGTAGCGCTGCATTTGTCGGCGTCCCCACCATTCGCCGCATTTGTAGAGCACAACCGGCCACGCCTGCCCGCATTCATCTTCGAGGCTTTCCAATAAGCCCAGCGTAAATTCAAACGGGAATGCCACCAGGCGCGTACCGCTGCGTGAAGTGATGACGCCTTTTCCAGCGTCTAAATCAACGTAGTCAAGATGCGAAAAATAATTCGCTTTCATGGCTGTAGCCAGACTCATAACGTTTCCTCCCGTACAAATTAATTGGATTGCCCTGCGGCTGCGGCCTGTTCTTCCGAACACAGCACATCAATCACGACACTGACATATTGATTGATCTCTTCTGCATCTTCGGCACTCATTTCCTGACGTACCAAATCCTGCACGGTTTCATAAGTGCTGCGGACAAAGTTCGTATCAATGTCCATGGACATGAAGATCGTTTTCAACCAATACAACAACTTTTGACGAAGCATTTCCGGATCGCCATTGACCATCGCCAAGGCGCAGTACCGTAAAACCAGCGTCACATCACGCATACCTTTTTCGGCAGCTTGAGGATGTTTTTGCGGAAAGTCAGGGAATTTTTCAAATGACTTATCCACCGTTGCCGCCACGATATTTTTTTCCTTCTCTTCCAATCGTTGCATGATGGCGAGGCGACGTTCATACGCACGTGCAGTCTCGATGATGGTGTTATTTTCTTCAGGGGTGAAGTACCGGCCTTCGGCACTTCGCATGATGTCAGCAATTTGTCTATTCATAGATGGCAAAGTCCTTTCTAGGAGCGAGTGTTTCCGCCGTCACTGACAAGAAATTCTTCCAGCAATCCGGCAATATTTAATCCATTTGTATTGATTGAAGGGCTAGGCCATTTGGTCTTAATTGACTCAAGTGTGTAGCCTTCCTGAGATTTCGATTCTGTCATTGCGGCTGGAGCAGGCGCTTCTTCCACACCATTTCCGCTCAGCCAAGCCAAAAGATTTTTCCAGGGTTGCACGGCAAGGCTTAATTGAAGTGCAACACGAACGGTTGAGGTCTCAACATCAGTTGCAGTCGCGAGCGCCGGAGCTGCTACAATTTCTTCGACAGGTTCTTGATACCCCGACAGAAATTGAAGTGTATCTTTCCAGGGTCTGACCGCTAATGAAAGAGATTTATTATTGATTTTCTTGATGGCCACATCGGTCGCAGCCGCTGAAGAAGCTTCTATGCCAGGTGCAATATCTACACTCAAAGCATGTGCCGGAGCGCCCGCCAGAGCTGCTCCGTCGAGCGAATCAGATGATAGTGCGGCATCTTTGTTTTTCGCATTATTTTCAGCGGATTCATTACTGCCTTCGCCGACAAAATCTTGCAGGAATGAACCTAGTGTTTGCGTGGGAACTTTTTGCATAATGAGTCTTCACCTCCGGTTCACTCTGAAATTTTTTCGATGATTTCGGTCGCGGAAGCGCCTTCACGCAGCCAGAATTCTGCCGCATCAATACGATTGCCTGAACCAATAATGAATTTGCAGAAATCCTCGCCCATCGCGTAACACTGCACTTCGATGCCGGAGAGATCGCGCTGTGTCAAATACGTGAAGACACCTGCGAACATTCCTGCGTAAACGTGGCAAACTGGTTTGCCAACATTGCCCAGGCTTTTCGCAACGGCACTATCGAACAGGTCAATAAAAATCATGCCTTGCTTGCGCTGCGAAGTGTTGACCTTCCAAGCTCCCCAGCCTTCAGCCTGTAACGGCCACCACCAGGTTTCCAGAAAGAAATTCGCGTTCATTTCGCTGAGCTTTTTCCCGAATTCCGCTTCAACCATTGGCACGAAGGTTTTCATGTCCTCCAAGCCCCAGCGAAATCCTGCCTTATACATAATCATCGCCGAAGCGTCGCCGACTTCTTCTTCCAATCCTTGCTGCAATCCAACGACGAAATCTTCTGTCGCCAGAAAAGTACGCAGACCAGCGCGTGTGTGCACAGTGCCTTTGTCAGAAGCAAAGTTGAAAAAATCTTCGCGGGTATAATAATTATGTTTGATCGGCTGCTGGCCGATGATTACTTCTTGAGCGGTCATTTCGATCATTTGCAAAACTCCTTTTGTTATCCACTAAAAAATGTGCGCGGGATTACATAATGCGCTCAGACGCCTGCAACATTTCGAGCACATCCGTCTCGATATTTTTGAGCGACATGATCACACTGCGCGTAATGATTTTGCCCTGTGGAATCAAGGCGACGCCTGTCACCGGATGAATAATTGTTTCATCCGCACGGCGTCCGATTAATGATTCCAGACTGGCGAGCGACTCCAGATAAATCCCTTGTGGGACTTCGACGACACAACCATCGGCAATGATTTTCGCCTGGCAGGCAAGCCGGGAAGCGGCGGTCGTGCCGGAAATAAGTGACAAGGTTGAGATTTCACGTGGCGTTTGTGGCGATAGCGAGCCATTCCCGTCCAGCACTTTAATGTGGCAGGTGGCACATAATCCTTTGCCTCCGCAAACTGCTTTGACGCGACCCTGTGATTGCGCCAGTAACACAGAAATTACATTGGCGCGCGTGAGAACATCTATGTCTGTTCCAATTGGTTCGATACGGATATTTTTCATGCTCCGCCTCCTTTAAAAAGATAAAAATTCAGTGCTTCACGTTCAATTGTTTCGGTTGGTTCTGGTGCTTCCGGCACTTCGTCTTTTTCGCCAGCCAAAATCTGCTGAAGGTAAAGATTCTTAACCAAAAAAGTTGACCTGCCAGTGGGGATTCCATCTTTGGTGAGGAGCGAAGCGGCTTGGTGATTAAAAGGAATAATTAATTGTGTGGGCAGGTCTACAGCTACCAATAAACTCAGCGAAAGAAACTCTCTTGCCCATTGCGAGGCTAACTGGAAATCCTGCGGCTTAGCTGCCAGCTCTGGTTCGCTAACTTGAATCGTTGCCTCTTTAGACACAGAAAAAAGGTCACGCCAGACATCTGGTCGCGTCTGCCTCCAATTGTTGACGACCGAACTCCGCCCCAAATAGCCAGCAGCCATGAGCGAAATTTCGCTCAACCCTGCGGCAATCTTATCCAGCGTATTAAACTGTAAAGGGAGATATTCCATCTGTGGCATACATCAAGGAAGGGCAATTTCTAGACAAGTTTTACCCTACAACCTTTGAAAATTTGTCGTAAATTTTCAAAATGAAACGAAACGTGAGGAGCCAGTCAGTTTCAAAAATAAGCCCGGGTAGAAAGCTTAAAAAACCAGCTCAGACTTGGAGGAGCCAATCCGGCAACAACACATCATCACCGTCTAACATTGTTTATCATAGGCTAATTAAATGTGTCAACTTATAATATTTTCAGGGCTTTAGTTAGAATATATCCTCAACTATGCAGGCAAGTTAGCAGAATTTTTTATTTGGTTTTCAGGTTGGATACACTGGTGACAGCGATGATAGAAAGTACAAATAGTGTGCTGCCTGGAGGTAAAAAATCAGGAATTATTGAATCCATCCGCCGCCAACAACAACATCTTCATCAAAAAAAACCGTCGCCTGACCTGGAGTGATGGCACGTTGCGGTTCGTCGAAAGTGACGATGACGGTGTTGTTTTCTCCAGCTCTAATTGTGGCTTCGGCTTCTTTAGCACGAGAACGGATTTTCACGGTGACACGCATTGGTTCCGTTAATTTTTCTACGGAAATCCAGTTGGGACGAACCGCAATCATTTCGCGTTTGAATAAATTTTCGTGCGCTCCGACGATGACTTGATTTTTGTCGGCATTCACTTCGACGACGTAAAGGGGATCACTGTGTGGACTCGATGGAGAAATTCCAACGCCGCGTCGTTGGCCTATTGTGTAGCGATGAATTCCTGAATGTTCGCCAATCACTTCGCCTTCTGTCGTCACGATGCTTCCGATCTGCGGAGCATTCGGACGTTTTTCGATTTGTACCAACGGCTGCGGCAAAGCTTTTTGCTCATCTAAATACCGATCAATAAATTTTGAATAATTGCCGTCCGGGATAAAACAAATTTCCTGGCTTTCGGCCTTTTGCGCCGTCGGCAATCCTGCCGCTTCGGCGATGTCACGCGCTTCCTGTTTGCTCATTCCACCCAATGGAAACAGAGCGTAGCTCAATTGTTCCTGCGTCAATTCAAATAAAAAATACGACTGATCTTTTGCCCGATTCGGCGAGCGCAGCAGCAACCAGCGACCACGATTTTCATCGTATTTCACGCCTGCATAATGCCCGGTAGCAACTTTCTCCGCGCCAACGCTTTTCGTCATTTCGACGAGCTTATCGAATTTTAAATAGGAATTGCACGCGACGCACGGACTAGGAGTTTGACCCTGCAAATATTTATCCACGAACGGCGCGACGACATCGCGTTCAAATTCATCTTCGAGATTTAGAATATAAAACGGGAAGCCCAATTTATTCGCTACGACACGCGCATCGTATAAATCATCCAGCGAACAACAACGCGAAGGCAATGGTTCGCCATCTGGTCCAACATTGATGCGGCGCTGATTCCAAAGCTGCATCGAAAATCCGACCAGTTCGTGTCCTTGATTTTTTAGCAAAGCGGCAGCAGTGGAACTGTCTACGCCTCCGCTCATCGCAACAGCAATCATCATTTTTAATCTCAATTTGAAGCTTATTTTTCAGCTTTCAATTTTCAAATCATCGAATATTGATGCTAAGATACAAAGACGTATTCTAGCATAAGCTTCATTCGTACTGCACAAATCCAGGCAAAGGATCATTAATTTACCCATGGCAAAAAGTTCGCCTATGAATTCCAAATCGCAAGCCTCACTCACCTCTGATCAGGTCTTAGAAAAATTTCGCATCTCTTCTGAACCTTATTACTTAAATGTCAAAGAAGAAGCGAATATTTTCGAAAAAGCCTATAAATCCAAGCTGCCCGTGATGCTGAAAGGGCCAACCGGTTGCGGCAAAACGCGCTTTGTTCAGGCGATGGCGTACCGCTTGGGATTACCGCTCATCACCGTCGCGTGTCACGAAGATTTATCCGCAACTGATTTAATCGGACGCTTTTTGCTGGAAGGCGAAGAGACTGTTTGGCACGATGGCCCATTAACTACCGCCGTACGTCACGGCGCGATTTGTTACCTTGATGAAGTCGTCGAAGCCCGCAAAGACACGATCGTTTGCATTCATCCATTAACCGATGACCGTCGTGTTTTGCCCGTCGAAAAAATCGGTGAATTACTCGGCGCGCCCGATAATTTTATGCTGGTGATTTCATACAATCCCGGCTATCAAAGCGTCCTGAAAGATTTGAAGCAATCCACCCGACAAAGATTTATTTCGCTGGAATTCGATTACCCACCCGCTGAAGCCGAAGCGCAGATTGTCGCCCGTGAAGGTGGCGTCCAGGAAAGTATTGCACGTGATCTGGTGAAAATTGGGGAGAAAGTTCGCAACCTGAAAGGTCACGGATTAGAAGAAGGCGTCTCGACGCGCCTGCTGGTGTACGCTGCGCAAATGATTTCCGCTGGCGTAGATGCAATCACCGCCTGCGAAATCGCAATCGCCAGCCCCATCACCGATGATTCCGAACTGCAACGCGGCATCCGTGAAATTGTCACAACTGTAGTGTAAAAATGCAGGGAGCAGGGCTAAGGGAACAAGGAAATATTAATCCTTTTTCTCTCGCCCTGCTCCCTAATCCCTTTCTTTATGAACGAAGAAAAACGCGGCATCACGAGTTCCCTCTTCAAAGGTGTGACGCGCAAATCCGTCGAAGCTTTAGCCCGTTCTTTCGGCATTCAGCCCAATGATCGCGCGTGGGTGACAGTTGATGTTGGAACTTCGCTAGCGGCGGTTTCCCTCAAAGTTGCCACTGAATTTTTTCGCGTTGTACCCGAAGTGGCACTTCATCTGGAAAACGATGACCTCAAGCAATGGGCCGAAGTCGGACGCCGCGTCGCACTTGATAATGCGGAAGAAGCCACAGAATTTTTCAAAGTTTCAGCCGAAATAATTCTGCAAATTCCCGTCGTCCTTCGCTCGCAATTAATGGCGCTCTGCGCGAAGCAAATTGTGCTTTCGCCTGCGACTGCACTCAATACTTTTTATTCTGCTCCGAAAACAATTAATCAGCTTGGAATCAATGATTCTACGACGCAAATTTTTCAGATTGCAGTCGCCGTCGCAAATCGTTCCGTCAAGCACAGTAGCGAAGTTTTGAATGCTTCACCGCAAGCCTTAACCGCTCTCAACAAACTTGAAGAGTCTATGCCCGAGCGAAATCCTGCGCTTACAAAACAAGCACTGGATTTGGCAGAAAATTTTGCAACGCGTACCGGAGCCACTGCCGCAGAATTTTTATCAGCACTTGGCGAAGGCCTGGAATTTATCAAAACTCCCGGCGAAGCGGTTTCACTTTACGAACAAACTTCTACCTTTCTCGAACGCGGCGGAGCGACGGCGCTACAATATTTCCGTGCCGCTAAATCCGTCATGGAACAAAGCGACGCGGCGAGTTATGACAAATGGAATTTCGTCACTAAACGTGTAGCCGATGAAGGCAACGCGCTCGTCTACGATTTTTTGAAGCTCACGCCGAAAGTCATGTCCGCGCTTTCCGCCAACCAACGCCGCATCATCGGAGCCAAACAGCGCACGCCTGAACATAGTCTTGCCGTCATTAAATCCGTGTTGGAAATGACCGAAGAATTAGCCGACAACAGCGTCTACGTCGCGATTGAATGTTTCAAATCTGCGCCGCGAGCGTTGGCTGCGGCTTCGCTGGAACAGTTTCAGGCGTGGGCGCGTGCAGGAGCCGGATTGCATCGTCAGGATCGTCGTCGCGCGCAGGCATACTACGCACTTGAATCAAAAGGCAGTCAGGATTCCTTGCGGGCCGCACGCGGCGGGATGGCGCTCGAATCCGTTTCGCATCTGCTGAGAATTTATGTTGAAGGGTTAACCGGACGCGAATTAGCGATCGCTCCACTCGGCGCAGTCCCCGACGAATCGCGCATCACAGACGGGCAAACAATTCATCTTCCGGCAATGATTGCGGAGTTCGGTTCACTCGAAGACGATTTCCGTTTATATAAAGTTTTAGCTGCTCACGCCGCCGGACAAATTGAATTTGGAACGCGTGATATTGGGACGCCTGAACTCCGTGCGGCACTGAAATTCGTTGACGAATTTTTCTTAGAGCAGCAACAAGTAATAAAAAATGACTTCACGGATGCAGAAGCCGAACTGCCGCATCAACGCCTGCGTCCAGTACTTACTGAAGAAAATTTTGATGTCGTAGATTTCAAGATGACGCTGTCTCGTTTTCCAAACCCAACGCTGGCAGCACGGCTATTTACGACGCTCGAAAATGGACGCATTGATTATCTTTTGCGCCAGACGTATCGCGGCATTCGTCGAGATTTGAATTTCGTCCGCGCTCGTTTAATTGATAATCGTCCACCAGTGACTTCGCTGCCGATGGATCAATTGCTGTACGAATTGCTCTTTCAAATTACGCTTTGTGGAGACGTGATTGATCCCGTCGCGCGTCGCGCTTATGGCGAAGTAATCCGCGAATTTCATCAAATTATCGGACAATGTTTGCATCAGGAAAACGCCAACGTAGCCGACACCGTCATCGCTACCAAACGCGTTTACGCGCTGCTGCAATCGCCGCGCACCGAAGAAAATGCCGAAGACGAAAGCGATGAAAAGCAGGATTCCGAACAGGAAAATACTGACGAATCGCAGGAAAATTCCGGGCAGGATCAGCAGCAATCCAAAGCCGTCGAACAAAGTCCGCAGCAAAATCCCTTCAACCAATGGTCGGAAGAAACCGAAGAAATTTTATCTGAAGACACGGACATGCTCAGCGAAATGCTGCAAGCCGAACGCCCTGAACAGGATTTGCTGGAAGGCGATCAGGCATTTTTCTACGACGAATGGGATCGTGAGCTGGGCGATTATCGGGCGAAGTGGTGCCGCGTCATTCAGCGCGAAAACCGCAAAGGAATGCGTGATTTCGTAGAGCAGGTCAGAGCGCGATATTCCGGCGCAATTTCTTCGATCAAACATCAGTTTCAAATGCTGCGTCCTGAATCGCTCCGCAAAATTAAAGGCGAACTCGACGGCGAAGAATTCGACCTGCAAGCCGTCATTGACCGTCACGTAGATTTACGTACAAACGGACGCCCCTCAGATCGCATCTACATTCGCCGCATCCGCCGCGAACGCGATGTCGCGGTATCCTTCCTGCTCGACATGTCTTCGTCCACTGCGCGCACGATTACGCGGCATCCGAATCAACCTTACACGCGCCCCGGGCAAAAAATTATTGATATTGAAAAGCAGGGGTTAGTACTGATGAGCGAAGCCCTCGAAGCCGTCGGCGATGCCTATTCAATTTCCGGCTTCACCAGCGAAGGTCGCCGTAACGTCAAATATTTCACCGTGAAAAATTTCGGCGACAAATATTCCCCCGAAGTCGAACGCCGCATTGGAGGCATCACCTACCACAACAATACGCGCCTTGGAGCCGCAATCCGCCACTGCGCCGCGCAACTTGAGAAACAATCCGCCCGCACCAAACTGCTCATTATCCTCAGCGACGGACGCCCGTACGACCACGACTACGGCGATTCCCGCTACGCCCGCGAAGACACGAAAATGGCGCTACGCCAAGCCAAAACCAAAAACATCACCCCCTTCTGCATCACGATTGACCGCGATTCAGAAACGGAATTGAAGGATTTATATGGCGAGGTAGGATATACGATTATTGACGATGTGATGGGATTGCCGGAGCGATTGCCAGGGATTTATCGGAGATTGACGACGTAATACATTTCAGATATTTTTCTGTCTTGGATCGTCTTCAGGTGGATGCCTGTTGACTGCCACATCAGCTTCTCGAATTAACAATACACGTTCTCGATTAAACTCAAATAAGTCAGATGTTGCCCTCCCGATGTTGGTCAATGGAAAGATTCTGAGTCCATCAGCCGACCAGATAAAATGATCTGCCCAGTTATTATTACGAGGATTAAAAATAAAAACTTCATCGCCACTTTCGGCGTCCATGGCTTTTTGTTTTCCAGATTTACGACGATTACAAAAGAAACAGGCTAAGGCAAGATTATCTAAAGATTCTGAACCGCTTTCTGTGACAGGAATTACATGATCAATAGTAAACCGCACGTATTGCCAACGTTCATTGGTGTGACAATACTCACATAAACGATTAGCACGCTGACGAACTTGTGTTTGAAGAAGAGTAGAAAATTTACGAGGCACGAGGAAGTTCCTGCAATTGAGTCTGCGTCAAATTACGGGTGAGGCGATTCAGAAAACTAAGATAATCATCAATACTTTCATACTCATCTAATTCTGTTTCTTCCGATGCAGATAATTTCGTCATCTTTTGCTTCTCAAGCAATTCTTCAATTCGTTCTTGTGTGATTTGGGAAACCCGCAAGACCACTGCGCCTTCAACTACTTCAAGATTGACTGCGCCTTCGCGGGGCAAAGTGTTTGGCAGTTTGCCAATTTGCGGGACAGGCTGAACTAAGGTTAATGTCATAATTCCTCCAACGAACTTTTACATATCATACTATAGCTACCAAGGATAAAAAATAAGAATGCAAGCCATCATCTTCATTGGCATCCAAGCCTCCGGCAAGTCCACATTTTTTCAGCAACAATTTTTTCATACGCACCTTCGCCTCAATCTTGATATGCTCAATACGCGGCATCGAGAAGAGATTCTGCTTCGTGCTTGTCTGGAAGCAAAACAGCCTTTCGTGATTGACAATACCAACGTGACGCGTGAAGACCGCGCCAAATATATCAATGCCGCTAAAGACGTGGGCTTCAATGTGGTTGGCTATTATTTTCAATCAAAATTGCAAGAGTCTATTGACCGCAACAGCAAGCGTTCAGGCAAGGCGTTGATTCCAGTAAAAGGAATTCTGGCGACACATCGAAAGTTGAAATTACCGAATTACGATGAAGGATTCGATCAGCTATTTTACGTTTCGATCAATGATGTGGGAGAATTTATTGTAACGGAGTGGCGTAATGAAATTTGATGAATTAGATGAAAAGATGCGTGCCTACGAAACGGCGTTTGATTTATGTGCTGTGCCAGGAATGTTTCTCGTAGCACGAATTGACGGGCGCAGCTTTACTCGCCTGACGAAAGAAGTTCATAAGTTTGAGACTCCTTTTGATGTGCGAGTTCAGGATATGATGGTAGCGACGACGGAGCACCTGATGAATTGCGGGTTTCGATGTGTTTATGGATACACGCAGTCAGATGAAATTTCACTTTTATTTCATCCTGAAATTGATACGTTTGATCGTAAGCTCCGAAAATATGATTCGATTCTCGCAGGTGAAGCGAGTGCAAAATTTTCTTTATTGCTTGGTTCACACGCTGCTTTCGATTGCCGCATTTCGCAACTGCCAAATGAAAATTTAGTTCGTGATTATTTCCGTTGGCGCAATGAAGACGCGCATCGCAACGCACTCAACGGCTATTGTTATTGGCAACTCCGAAAGGACGGCGCAAGCGCAACGCAAGCAACCAAGCAGCTTAATAAAATGTCAGTTGCCGATAAAAACGAGTTGCTTTTTCAGTACGGCATTAATTTCAATGATGTTCCAAACTGGCAAAAGCGTGGAACCGGATTGTACTGGGAATCTTTCAGCAAAGCGGGGTTCAATCCCAAGACTGGTCAAGCCGTAATCGCAGAAAGGCGACGTATTAAAATTGATTATGAATTGCCGATGAAAGATTCATACGGAGAATTTATTTTGCACTTGTTGTCTCAAACTTCTGAAGAATAACAACTGATCATTTCACTTCTTGGAGTCTTCGCTCGATAGACTTATTATTCCCGTGCTATGAAAACAATCCAATTTCTCGCCGCCCTGATTATTTGTTCGGTATTTTTTCAGTTCGCCTTCGCGCAAAATTTGCCGTCTGCCGCTCCCGAATCCGTCGGGATGTCGAGCCAACAACTGGCGTACATTGACGAAGCTGTCGCTGCTGAAATTGCCAAAAAACAATTACCCGGTGCCGTAGTCTTAGTCGGACGACAAGGCAAAATTGTCTATCGCAAAGCCTTTGGCAATCGCTCTATCGAACCCAATATCGAAGCCATGACGCCAGATACGATTTTTGATTTGGCTTCACTCACCAAGGTCGTAGCGACTGCGACTTCGGTGATGATTTTAGTGGAGCGCGGGAAGATTCGCCTCGGCGATCCGGTGTCGCGCTACATTCCTGAATTCGGCGAAATGGGCAAGAAAAATATTACCGTCGAACAATTGCTCATGCATCGTTCGGGATTGATACCGGACAACGCGATTGAGGATTATCATCAGGGCGCAGAAAAAGCCTGGGAAAATATTTGGAAGCTCGCTCCGATTGCCGAAGTCGGTTCGAAATTTATTTACTCCGATGTGAATTTTGAAGTGCTGGGCGAACTCGTCAAACGTATCAGCGGCAAACCGCTCAACGAATTCGCGGCTGAAAATATTTATCGTCCGCTGGGCATGAAAGATACGGGGTTTATCCCAGCAAAAAATTTGCAGACGCGCATTGCTCCAACCGAAAAGTTTTATGAGGCAGAGCGCAACGCAAGCAATGAAATCAAGCGCGGGGTTGTTCATGATCCACGCGCATATTTGCTCGGCGGTGTAGCGGGTCACGCTGGATTATTTTCTACGGCGGATGATTTGGCGCGGTATTGCCAGATGATTTTGAATGGCGGTTCACTCGACAGCGCAAGAATTTTAAGTCAAATGGGCGTAGCGCGAATGACGGAAGGACGCGCTTCCGGCGGCAATGGAAACGATGGTAATATGCGCGGTTTGGGCTGGGATATTTTCACCGGCTTTTCCGCTCCGCGCGGCGATTTATTTCCCGTCGGCGGATTCGGCCACACCGGATACACAGGTACAGGATTATGGCTTGATCCCAACAGTCAAACCTTCGTGGTATTCCTCAGCAATCGCGTCCATCCAAAACTTGACCCCAAAAAACCTGCGGACGTGAGTAGTTTGCGCGGACGCGTAGCAACTATCGTCACCGCCTCCATCACCGACGAAATGCAATGGCGCAATTCACCGATACAAAATACGCTTGCGGCTGATGCTTCAACCCGCAACCCACAATCCGCAATCCGCAATGCTCTCAACGGCATTGATGTACTCGCCCGCGATAATTTTGCCACTCTCAAAA
This sequence comes from Blastocatellia bacterium, assembly GCA_043736395.1. Lineage (GTDB taxonomy): Bacteria > Acidobacteriota > Blastocatellia > RBC074 > RBC074 > JAFDVL01. Next base: position 63,774 of record JAYTCQ010000354.1, read on the forward strand.
ACAAACGCGTCGGACTCATCACCAATCAAACAGGAAAAGATCAAAACGGTAACAGCATTATTGATCTGTTATTCAAGGCTCCTGACGTAAAACTCACGACTTTGTTTTCGCCCGAACACGGCATTCGCGGCGCTTTGGATCAGGAAAAAATCACTGATTCAAAAGACGAAAAAACCGGGTTGCCGATTTTGAGTTTATACGGCGAAGCGCGAAAGCCTACGGATGAAATGCTGAAAAATATTGACGTGCTGGTTTTTGATATTCAAGACATCGGCGCACGTTTTTGGACGTATCCGTCAACGATGGTCTTAGCGATGGAAGCCGCCGCGAAAAATAAAATCAAGTTCGTAGTCCTCGACCGCATCAATCCGATCAATGGCTCTGATGTCGAAGGGCCGATTGCAGACGCCGATAAATTATCCTTCATCGCACACAATCAAATTCCGCTCCGGCACGGCATGACCATGGGCGAACTCGCGCAGCTTTATAACGGCGAACGCAACATCAATGCTGATTTACAAATTGTAAAACTTGAAAATTGGCGAAGGCACCAATGGTTCGATGAAACGGGGCTGACGTGGATTAATCCTTCGCCGAATATGCGGAGCTTGACGGAGGCTACGCTGTATCCCGGCATCGCGCTGCTCGAAACGACGAATGTTTCAGTCGGACGCGGGACAGATACACCATTTGAAATTTTAGGTGCGCCGTACATTGACGGACGCAAATTAGCGGAGGCTTTGAATGCTGCAAAATTAAGTGGCGTACGTTTTGTGCCAGTGCGATTTACTCCAAATGCCAGCATAAATAAAGGTGTAGAATGCGGCGGCGTGAATATCTTTGTCACCAATCGAAATTCATTTGAGCCAGTATTGACGGGCTTAGAAATCGCTTCGCAGATTTTCAAAATGTATCCAAAAGAATTCAATGTAGACAAATTTAATCGCCTCCTCGTCAGCGATAAAATCTTTAACGCCTTCAAGCAAGGCAGCGAAGCGAAAGCTCTCAAGCAAATTTGGGAAAGTGATTTAGAAAAATTTAAGACGACGCGGCAGAAATATTTATTGTATTGAATAGGTAATAATTACAATGAAACGCGGAGCGTATGGAGTGCGACAGCTCGGTGTCGCTTTGGTAGAGGCGTTCATTGCAAATCTACAGCGATGGAAAGTATACCAAAGTTACGCCCAGCCGCAGCACTCCATACGCTCCGCGTTTCGGTTAGGGAACCACTTTACTGAAGCCTCATTTGCTGTCACAAAACTTTGATGAGAAACGTTTACTCTGTGAAGCCGTGTGATTTTTTTCATTGAGGTAATTATGAGCAAAAGCATTCTTGACCGCGTCAGTATTGGTTCTTCGTGCCAGACAGATTGGGAAGCCATGAACGGCGATCAGAGCCAACGCTACTGCGATCAATGTGAAAAATCCGTCTATAATTTTTCGCAACTCACGCGCTCACAGGCGGAAGCCTTGATTGCTCGCACGAATGGGAAACTTTGCGCTCGCATTGAACGCCGTCCCGATGGATCAATTCTCACCGCTGATAAATCGTATTCACTCCCACGCTTGAATCAAAAATTTTTACGAATTGCTTCGGCAACGATGAGCGCGGCTTTGAGTTTGGCTCCGGTGGTTTCCGCGAAGCCTATTAAGAATTTACCTGTCTTAAATTTTTCGCAGGAACAGAAAAATCAAACTGATGCTAAAGTTACAGAAAAACTAGCTAGGATTTGGGGAAACGTTTACGATCCGGCTCAAGCTGTAGTTCCTAATGTGAAAATTACTTTAATTAATGAATCTACCAAAAACGAACGTAAAACCTCTTCATCCGAGGAAGGAACATACGAATTTGCCTTACTTAAACCTGGTACTTATCAGTTAGTTTTTGAAGCCGTCGGTTTCAAGAAATCAACCCATACAGATATTAAAATTATTGATGGTCAGGAAATGCGACAAGACAACACTCTGTATATTGGGCAAATTCTGGGCGATTTAGTCATACTTCAAGATAAAGAAGTACCAACTGCATTAGAGCCTCAAGGGCTTTCAATAACGCCTCGAGAAAAACAGGCTGAACCAGAAAAAAAGAAAAATTTCTTCAGAAGTCTATTTTCTTACTTCAAAAAATCGAAGGTCTAAAAATCACCTCCCTGCCATTCATCAAAACTATTTGTTATATTGGATCAGATGAGTACTGATTCAAACGTCCGCAAAACCACCCTCGATAACGGCATTGTCGTAGTGTCTGAGCAAATGCCGCATGTGCGCTCTGTCAGCTTCGGAGTTTTTCTGCGCGAAGGTTCGCGGCATGAGTCTCCTGACGTGAACGGCATGTTTCATTTCATTGAACATACGCTTTTTAAAGGCACACGACGGCGTACGGCTGTCCAAATCGCTGATGAATCCGATGCGCTCGGCGGTTATCTTGATGCGTTTACTTCGCGCGATTCGGTTGGATTCACCAACAAAGTTCTGGACGAACATTTGCCGCAGGCGTTTGAATTAATAGCCGACTTGGTCACGGCTCCCGTCTTCGATGAAGCCGAACTCGATAAGGAACGTAACGTCATCCTCGAAGAAATTAAGATGGTCGAAGACACGCCGGATGATTTGGTCTACGAACTTTTTTCAGAAAAATATTATCCCGGTCATTCGCTGGGACGCCCGATTTTAGGAACTCCTGAGACGCTGGCGACATTCAATTCCAGCAGTGTTCGTAAGTTTTATGAAAGCGCGTACCGTCCTGAAAATCTGGTCATCGCGGCGGCAGGCAACATCACGCACGAAGCGTGGCTGGGTTTAGTGAATAAATATTTTTCACACCTGCGACCGCTCGGAGAAGTTTCGCCGATCGTCACGCCAGCTCCCGTTACGCACATCACGCTTCGGCACAAAGCCGAACTCGAACAATCGCACCTGGTCATTGGTGCGCAATGCCCATCGTTATTAAGTAAAGATCACTACGCGATGAATGTGCTGTGCACGATTTTGGGCGGCGGGATGAGTTCGCGCTTGTTTCAATCTGTCCGCGAAGATCGCGGCTTGGTGTATACAATCGCCTCTTCGTTGACGGAATATATTGACACCGCCTACCTCAGCATTTACGCCGGAGCTTCGACTGAAAATATTAATCCAACCATCGAAGCGACAATGAAGGAAATCAATAAATTAAAAGCAGACGGCGTCGATCCACTCGAATTGCAGCGTAACAAAGACCAATTAAAAACGAGTTTGATGCTGGCGCTCGAATCCAGCTCCGCGCGGATGAATTCACTCGCCGGACAGGAAATGACCTGGAAAGAATTCATCACGCCTGATGAAGTGATCGCCAAAGTGAATGCCGTCACCGCAGAAGATGTGTCGCGGTTGATGAATGAAGTTTTTAAGCCGGAAGCAATGGCTGTTACGGTTTTGGGTGATGTGGAAGGGTTGGAAATTCAGTTATAGAAGAGCGATAGGCGGGGACGCCTATCGTACTTTTATTCATACCGCAGAGCTTCTACGGGTTGAACTTTTGAGGCAGCGCGGGCGGGATAAATAGTCGCTAAAAAGCTGATTAATATTGCCAGTGATGCGATTAATAAACACGGTACGGCGCGGACTTTCAAGGTGATGTAGGAGATGGAATAAATCTCTGCGGGAATCGAAATCAGCCGATAATGATTGGCAAGCCAGCTCAACAATAATCCTAAAATTACTCCCAGCGTAGCCCCGATCACTCCGATCATTACTCCCTGCCACATAAAAATTTTGCTGATACTTTTCGCGGTTGCGCCTTGTGCGCGCAGGATCGCAATGTCGCCTTGTTTTTCAATCACTGACATCGTCAAAGTCGTGATGATGTTCAGCGCGGCGATAGCGATCAGCAACGAAAAGAAAACTATGATGAGTGATTGTTGCAGCTTGAAGGCGGCAAATAAGGAACGATTTAATTCCTGCCAGTTTTGCGTCATGAAGCCTGTGCCTGTTGCTTCAATAACGCGCTGACCGATTTCTTTGACGGCATACAAATCATCAACTTTCATTTGAATCACGCCTGCGACATCGCCTTCGCCGTTAAGCCGTTGCGCTGCCGTCAAAGAAACATATGCCCAATGCGCATCGTACTCGTACAGCCCCGAAGACGAAAAACCTACAACGCGAAATTCTTTCGTCAGAGGTTCAGTTCCGACCGGAGTCAGGCGCGTTTTCGCTGAATACGCCGTCACAACATCGCCGCGCTTGAGGTTCATTGTGCGTGCAAGTTCTTTGCCGATGATGATGCCATCGGTTTCGGTGGAGACAGATAAATCGTTCGGGTTTCCCTCGATGGTTGTCGTAAAAATTTCGTTCGCGTTTTTGTCAGTCGTGGTGAGGTCTACGCCTTTTAAAATGGCGGGTTCCTGCCGATCATTGGCGCTGAGCAATACCTGATCGTACATCGTCGCGGTAGCGGCTTTGACTCCTTTCACCTGATTCAGGCGCGCAGTCAACTCACGATAATTTTCGATGCCGCTGTTGTCGGGTTTGAGCAAATTCAGATGCGCCGTACCGCCAAGAATTTTGTCCTGGACTTCTTCACGGAATCCGGTGGCGAGCGCGACCGCTACGAGCAACGCGGCGACGCCTACCGCGATGCCTGCGATGGCTACACCAGTGATGACGGAGACGGCTGCCTGACGGCGTTTGGCGCGTAAATATCGAAGCGCGATGAATAGCTCGAAAGTCATAAGTTGTGGTGGTCGGGGGTCGGTGAGCGGGGGGCGATTCTAAGAAAGTTCGCGGTTCGCAGTGAAGACAGTTCGCAGTATTCCTTTTGTAAATAATTACTGCGAACCGCGAACTAATTACTGCGAACTTCTTTCTGACCACCGACCACCGATCACCGCTTCTTCAATTTCACCATGGCAGAGAGATATGGGTCTTCCATCTGCAAAGTCGAATGCGAGAGCTCAAATTTTTCGGACAATAATTCACGCAGTTCGCGCAGGATTTGATAGCTGTTACTGCCTTCATCAATAATGACGTGTGCGGTGATCGAATGACGATTTGAAGTGATGGTCCAAATATGTAAATCGTGAATATCGCGCACGCCTTCAACCGTTCGCATCGCGGCTTCAACCGCAGCCGTATTGATGTGCGACGGCGTTCCTTCCAATAAAACATTCACGGCTTCGGTCACTAACTTCCACGAACTGAAAACGATCAGGATGCAAATCAAAACACTGAAAACGGGGTCAGCCCACAGCCATCCCTGCCACAGAATCAGTAAGCCTGCCACGATAGCGGCGATTGAGCCTAATAAATCTCCCATCACGTGCAGGAAGGCTCCACGTAAATTTAAATCGTTTTCGTGCGCTCCATGCAAAACTTTGGCGGAAATCAAATTTACGATTAATCCACCAACCGAAATCGGAATCATAATTTTCGCCTGGATGGGTTCCGCCTGCTGCAAACGGTGATAGGCTTCATAACAAATCAGCAACGAAACTCCGATCAGCGTTACGCCATTTGCGAGCGCTGCCAGAATTTCCATTCGATAATATCCGTACGTTTTATTTGGAGTCGCAGGACGCGAGGCAAAGCGCGCAGCGAATAATGACAGGGATAACGCTGCGACATCGGCAAACATGTGTCCGGCGTCCGAGAGCAAGGCCAAACTGTTCGCCCACCATCCACCAATCGCTTCAGCCAGCATATAGAGAACGTTCAGCGCTAAAACGATGAAGAGAAGTCGTTGCGGATTCTTCGCATGCGAATGGTCGTGCGCGTGATCGTGATGATGTGTGTGAGCTGTCATATTTCCTGTCAGGAGATTTACCAGATTAGATTATCTCGTCAAAGCATTCGCGATTTCTGCCGCAATTCGCGCATTATTTTTTAGCAGTGCCAGATTCGTCTGTAAGGAACGTCCTTGCGTTTGCGTAGCAATAAATTTCAATAAAAATGGGGTCACGGCTTTGCCGGAAATATTTTGCCCGGAAGCCGCAGCCAAGGCTTCTTCGATGACATCGGCAATTTCTGCAAAGGGAATTTCTTCCGATTCGGGGACAGGCGCAACCACTAAAATTGAACTCGTATTATCCAGCTCCCAATGCGTGTTTGCCAGAGCCGCAACCTGATCGGGTGTATCGGCTCTGAGGTCTACAGCGATTCCACTGTGTCTGGAATAAAAAGCGGGAAGCTCATCTGTTTGGTATCCAATGACAGGGACGCCCAATGTTTCCAGCACTTCCATTGTTTTCGGCAAATCGAGAATGGCCTTCGCTCCGGCGCAAACTGTAATCATCGGGAAACGCGCCAGAGCTGTTAAGTCAGCAGAAATATCGAAGCTTTCACCTGCGCCGCGATGCACTCCGCCGATGCCTCCGGTGACAAAAACTTTCAGGCCGACGCGATGAGCCAGACACAAACTTGCCGCCACCGTTGTCGCGCCCCATTTTTGTTCGATAAGTGTTTGCGCTAAATTCGAGAGATTAACTTTGGCAATGTCCTTGCGTGTTGCCATGGCCTGAAGCTGTGATTCATTTAATCCGAGGACAGCCTGACCTTCGATAATGCCAATCGTTGCGGGTTGTACTTTTTGCTGACGAACAATGGCTTCGCAATCCATTGCAAGTTCGAGATTATGTGGCGCGGGCAATCCGTGTGCGATGACAGTGGATTCCAGTGCGACGATACCTGTCTTGTTCGTGATTGCTTGTGATACTGAAGAAGAAATCGAAAATCTTGCTAAATTCATATATTACTGCTTGAAAAACAATGATGGCTATGCTCAGATTCGCTCGACAGATTATCTCATCAATCCTGATGAACCAAACGGTAAGAGAACTATTTAATTCAATCAACTTAGATTTGAGACGATTCAAATTAAAAGCTGAGGAACAAGCATGAGAAAAGAAATTCTGGCTGTAATTCTGGGCGGTGGACGCGGCACACGGTTATTTCCCTTAACTGATCACCGGGCGAAACCCGCAGTTCCACTTGGAGGGAAATATCGGTTAATTGACATTACCGTGTCCAATTGCCTGCATTCCGATATTTCAAAAATTTATGTTCTGACTCAATTTAACTCAGCTTCTCTCAATCGGCATATTTCGCGAACTTATCGCTTTAGCGGATTCTCGGACGGCTTTGTTGAAATTCTCGCAGCCGAGCAAACAGCAGAAAATCAAAATTGGTTTCAAGGAACAGCTGATGCGGTTCGACAGGTTATGGTACACATTCAGGACGTAGGACCTGAATATGTTTTGATTCTTTCCGGCGATCATCTTTACCAAATGGATTATCGTCAATTCATTCGCCATCACGAAGAAACCGGAGCCGATGTTTCGGTCTCAGTCATTCCCTGCGATGCGGAACATGCGACAGGATTTGGACTCCTGAAAACTAATGAAGACGGGCGGATCGTCGAATTTCGGGAAAAACCTCCGGTAGATCAACTGGAGGGAATGCGAGTAGATACAACCAGCCTGGGGCTAAGTCCCGAAGACGCTGAGGATCGTTGTTACATTGCTTCAATGGGTGTTTATGTTTTCAAATATGAGGCGCTCCGACAGTTATTGAAAAACGATAAGTTTGTAGATTTTGGCGGAGAAATAATTCCTGCTGCAATCAGCCAATACAACGTCCAGGCATACTTGTTCGATGGCTTCTGGGAAGATATCGGAACTATCAAATCGTTCTATCAAGCCAATCTTGACCTGACTAGCCTGGTTCCCAAGTTTAATTTATTTGATGCAAATTTTCCGATTTATACACGTCCACGATTTTTGCCAGGATCAAAAATTCTCGATAGTCAAATCAGAGACTCGATTATTTCCGAAGGCTGTATTTTGAATCGAGCGTGGATTGATCATTCTATTATCGGGATTCGCTCGCGCATCGAAAATTATTCCCGTATCGAACATACCTTGATCATGGGCGCGGATTATTATCAAACTCTTGATGAATTAGAATTGGAACGTCGGCAAGGTTTACCCTGGATTGGAATTGGTGAAAATACGATTATCCGCAAGGCAATCATAGACAAAAATGTTCGCATTGGTTCTAACGTTAGAATTCTGAATGAAGCTGGACATGAAAACTTTGATGGGGAGAATTATTATATTCGTGAAGGTATTGTTGCCATCCCCAAAGGTGCTGTGATTACA
>JAYTCQ010000355.1:0-12516 GCA_043736395.1 Blastocatellia bacterium
CCCTTACTGCGTGCGGGCTTCTGCATTCTATTTCTTCCAATTCGCCAAATCTGCAAATGGATTATTGAATCCAACTTTATTTGCGTCACGCTTCGGTTCTGGTTTTTTATCTCTGCGTTCTTGCGGACGTGGCGGAGTTGCCACTAATTTTTCACGTGGTTCACGCGGTTGCGGTCGTTCCGTTTTCGCTTCGGCTTTCATCGAAAGGGCGATTTGTTTTTTCTCTAAATTTACTTCGACGACGCGCACTGTTACGCGGTCGCCGGGATTGACAACATCGCGGGGGTCTTTGACGAAGCGGTCGGCGAGCTGTGAAATATGTACCAAGCCATCCTGATGTACGCCGATGTCAACAAACGCTCCGAAGTTCGTCACGTTTGTTACGATGCCGGGGCACATCATTCCCGGCGTCAAATCAGCCACTTCGTGAATGTCTTCGCGGAAGGAATAGGTCGAAAATTCTTCACGCGGATCGCGTCCTGGTTTGCTGAGTTCAGCAACCACATCAGCAAAAGTGAATTCGCCAAGTTCGGTTTTTAATTCCGTTGATTCCTTGACCAGCGCTACGCCAGAGCCTGTTAAATCAGCAACACTCTTGCCCAACCGTGTAGCCAATGATTCGAGCGAAGAGTAACGCTCAGGATGTACGCCGGTATTGTCGAGCGGATGTTTGCCGTTGGAAATTCGTAAAAATCCTGCCGCCTGCTCAAAAACTTTTGGACTGAAGCGCGGGACTTCCAGCAGCTCTTGCCTCGATTGAAATAAGCCTTTCGTGCTGCGTTGCTCGACAATTTTTTTCGCCAGCGAAGGCCCTATGCCGGACACGCGAGCGAGCAAATGATACGAAGCAGTATTCAAATTTACGCCGACGGAGTTCACGCATAAATCCACTACAAATTCGAGAGATTTTTTCAGCGCAGGCTGTGAAACGTCGTGCTGATATTGACCAACGCCGATAGATTTCGGATCCGTTTTGACGAGTTCGGCGAGCGGGTCTTGCAAACGACGCGCAATCGAAATCGCTCCACGCACAGTCAAATCCAAATCAGGAAATTCTTCGCGGGCGATCTCGGAAGCACTATAAATACTGGCTCCTGATTCATTCACCATCACTACGGGTACATTAATATCTTGTTCTTTCAAAGCCTCGCGGATAAACGTTTCCGTCTCCCTTCCCGCTGTTCCGTTGCCCACCGCAATCGCGCGAATGTTTCCATTCTTGACGGTCTCTGCTAACAATTTTTTTGAAGTTTCTTTCTCGCCGTTGCTCTGTAAAAACATCACCGTCGAAGCGATGTATTTTCCGGCATCATCAACAAGAGCGAGCTTGCAACCTGTACGAATTCCGGGGTCAACACCGAGAACAGCTTTCGATCCGAACGGAGCGGACAACAAAAGTTTACGAACATTTTCCGCAAAAACTTTGATCGCGGCTTCGTCGGCAATATCTTTGAGCGAACGATGTACTTCGGTTTCGATGGCGGGTACGACGTACGCTTTGAGCGCCATTCGCCCAGCTTTAAGCAATACTTCTGCGCCAGGAGAGTCAGGCACAGTACAAGCAGCAGCTTCAAATTTTGCAAGCAATGCCGCATCATAATTTTCAACTTGCTCCGGCTCACCGCCGATATTCAGCGACAATTCTTCTTCCATCCATCCGCGCCGAATCGCCAAATAGCGATGCGAATTTTCAGGCTTCAGCAACGATTGAACTGGTTCGTAGTAATCGAAATATCGTTCATATTTGCTGTGCGGTTTTGCCTTGTCTGCCTTTCCGGTTTTCGCGCAAGCTTTTTCAAAAACAAAAGCCCGTGTGAATTGTCGAAGCTCTTCGGTTTCGGCTAAGCGTTCGGTGATGATGTCCTGCGCGCCGGAAATCGCTGCTGCCGGATCGTTGATTTTTTTCTCTTCGTTGCGGAACGTGAACGCGAAGAGTTCGAGCGTCTGCCCTGTTTGCGGGGCTTCGATGCCGTGTCCGCAATTCCAAATCCAATCGGCGAGCGGTTCCAGTCCCGCTTCTTTCGCCACCGTAGCCTTGGTTTTGCGCTTCTGTTTGTAAGGCAAATAAATGTCTTCGAGCGAATCCAGATTGAATGTCGTCAGGATTTTATTTTTGAGTTCATCGGTCAGCTTTTCCTGCCGCGCAATTTCTTCGACGATGAACGCCTGCCGCTTCAGCGTTTCGTCCCAACGCTCTTTGGCATCAATAATTTTCTGAATCGCCACTTCGTCAATGTTGCCCGTTTGTTCTTTGCGATACCGCGCAATGAACGGAACCGTGCCGCCTTCTTCCGTCAGCTTTAAGACGGCGTGCGCGGAGTTGGTAGAGATTTCGGAGTGGAGCGATTGGAACCAGGATTCAAATGTCATTCAAAGAGTTTTCCTAAAAGTAAATTTCGATAATTCAATGTGGGAGTTTATCTCAAGCGGCGAACAAAAGGCAGGCTTGTAAATCTTCTTTTTCTAAATCGGGATAGTCAAAAAGAATTTCGTCAAACGTCATTCTTGAATTGAGTAAATCTAAAATCATCCCAACTGGGTAACGCATATTTCGAATCGTGGGTTTGCCGAAGCAAACTGCCGGATTTAGGGTAATTCTTTGCAAGAGTGCATCGTTCATTTTTTAAATAACCTCACTTTTCGTTCGTCCAAAGTTGAGTTTAGTACTATAAAAACTCTTCTCTACGGTTCTTGCTGTAATTCCAAGCCGACATTTGATATTCGCCACAACGATCAATAAAAGCATATACAACAACGTCTGGGGAGCCATCTGGCTTAAGCGCAATATAGCTCACTGTCCACATAATACGCTGATTGTAATTGATAAATGTTGCCTCCGACTCGGCTTTCAAAAGTTTAAAATCTGACGACTTTATTAAATCCTCAGTGGATTTCCTTTGACGAACTTTGCAATAAATATCGACAGCATCTAGGCCAATCCGTTCTGCCTCTCCCTGACCAATTGGGTGAGGAAAACAGCAAGCACTGAAAGTTGCGGCAACTAAAAAAATCAGCAGCGGAAAAAATAATTTCTTCATAATGCAACCCCCAATGTTTTCCGCACCATCCGCAACACAGATTCTTCCTGCGTAAACTTCTCAATCTCCTTAATTGTCACCCAGGCCAAATCTTTTGATTCGCTGGAAACCAATAACGGTGCAGCTCGATCCGCGATCAGCAAAAAGCGAATGTCGTAGTGAAAATGTGCGGGTTCGCTCAAGCGCGCAGGGATTTCGTGAATGTCCACGTCAAAGATTTTTTCGGAGTGTGGATTTACGTCAACGCCTGTTTCTTCGCGGGCTTCGCGGATGGACGCAGAGAGAATGTCGGCATCATCTTCGACGTGTCCGCCGGGCTGAAGCCATTTGTTGAGCTTGCCGTGATGCAGGAGAAGGGCGTGCGAATGCGGTTCGTCTACGATCCACGCAGAGGCGGTGATATGTCCGATGCTTAATTCACGCGAATAGAAATTATCGTATTCGCTGACGAAGGTGGTGATGCGTTCCAGCATTTGCTGTTCGTTGTGATCGAAGGATTGATGAGCTTTGAGAAGTTGTAAGACGGCGGTTTGATTCATTTGGAATTAGAGTTGAAGCGCGGAGCGTTTGGAGTGCTGCGGCTCGGCGTAGCCTTGGTATTCTTTACATCGCTGTAGATTTGCAATGAACACCTCTACCAAAGCTACGCCGAGCCGTAGCACTCCAAACGCTCCGCGCTATTTTACGCTCGCCCGTCGAATTCACCAGTCACCGTGCTGACACGCACAACTTCACCTTCTTTGATGAAGAGCGGGACGCGGATTTCTAAGCCTGTTTCTACGGTTGCTTGCTTCGTAGCTCCGCCGGATGCGCTGTTGCCTGCGGCGTTTCCGCCTGTTTCCGTAATCGCCAATTCAACGAATTGCGGCAATTGCAAAGACACCGGATCGCCGTTGTATTTCAAGACTTGCAACGTCATTCCGTCTTTCAAATAATAGCGATCATCGCCGATTTGATCTTCATCGAAAGCGAATTGATCGTAGGTGCTATCGTCCATGAAATGAAAGCCTTCGCCGTCGCTGTACATAAACGAAATCGGTGAAAGTTCGACATCGCATTCAGGAAATTTTTCACTGGTTTTGAAAGATTTTTCCTGTACGGCTTTCGTCAAAAGATGCCGCAGCTTTGTGCGTACCATTGTGGATGCGCCGCGTGCGGAAGGTGACGCGAACATCAATTCGACTACGGTGTAAGGCTGACCATCCACTTCGATCGCCATTTTGCGTTTTAATTCATTTGCTCCAATTAATGCCATAATTTTTTCCGTCCACGAAGGTCACGAAGAAACACTAAGTAAAGACACAAAAAAATTCTTCTCTATTTTGTTTTCCTTCGTGTTACTTCGTGATCTTCGTGGATAATTTTTATCGTTTTTCCAATATCATGTTCATCCCGTGTTTCGGTCTTAACGTAATCAAGGGTTGTAGTTCAATTTTATTTTCCGGTGCTAATTTCATCCGCCATTTCTGCGCGAGAGTTGAAATCAATAATGCGCCTTCCATCCACGCGAAGGCTTCACCAATGCAGATGCGCGTGCCACCTCCGAAGGGAAAATAAGAAAACTTCGGTCGCTTCTCTTTTTCTTCCGGCGTCCAGCGTTCGGGGTCGAATTTTTCCGGTTCAGGAAACCAGCGTTCGTCGTGATGGACGATGTATTGACTGGTCAAGACTAATGCACCTTTCGGAATTGTATAGCCGCCAATTTCTACGTCTTCGAGGACGTTGCGACCGATTGTCCACGCAGGCGGGAACATTCGCATAGATTCCGCAAATACCTTTTCGGTGTAGCGTAATTTCGGAACATCTTCAAACGTTGGCAAGCGTCCTTGCAACACTTCATCAATTTCAGCGTGCAATTTTGCTTCGACTTCAGGATTTTGGGAAAGCAGATACCACGTCCACGTCAGTGCATTTGCAGTGGTTTCGTGACCGGCGAGGATAATTGTCATCGCTTCGTCGCGCACCTGTTCATCGGTCATTGATCCGGTTCCACCTTCTTCGTCCTGCGCCATCAGCAGCATCGAAAGCAGGTCGCCGCGATCTTCGCTGCTAGCGCGACGTTCGTTGATGATGCGGTAAATCAAATCGTCGAGTTTTTGCTTGGCTTGTTCAAAACGGCGATTGCTTTTCAGCGGCAACATGCTGAGCAGCGCCGCGAACGGATTTGTGATGCGTTCGAACAACACCATTGTTTCGCTGAGAGCTTTGCCAACTTCCCCGGCTTCGCCTTCGACATCGGCGTCGAATAAAGTCTTCCCAGCAATGGCCAAAGTCACACGCATCATTTCCTGCGCGATGTCGAGCCGTTCTCCGTCCCGCCAACGTTCACGCGTGCTGACCGCGTAATCGGTCATTGTGGTCGCGTACGTGGCGACGCGTTGCCGATGAAACGCGGGTTGCACTAATCTTCGTTGTCGTAAGTGGAATTCGCCTTCGCTGGTGAGCAAGCCTTCGCCCAGCATTTTTTTAGCGAATTGCAAGCCGCGCCCCTTCATGAATTTTCGTTGCTGATTGACGAGAATTTCTTTGATGAAATCGGGATGCGAAACCAACCACGTATCCTGCGGGCCAATCTTGACATGAACAATGTCACCGCATTCTTTTTTCAGCTTCATCAAGAAGCCAAGTCGATCACGCCGCAATGCCAGCAGATTCGTGATCCAGGATTGTTTTGGTTGAGGTACGGTGCTCATATTTTTACTACAAAAATTAAGCCACGAATTTACACGAATTCGCACGAATAGAAAACCAGCAATTCGTGACAATACGTGTTAATTCGTGGCTTAACAATTTTTCAGGTTAAGCGATTACTTGCCGAGTAAAGCTTTCACTTTCGCTACTACATTCGCCGCTGTAAATCCGAATTTTTCCATCAGAACTTTAATCGGAGCAGAAGCGCCAAAACCATTCATGCCGATTAAAACTCCGTTGCTGCCGACGTATTTTTCCCATCCCTGCATAATTGCCGCTTCAATTGCAACACGAGCAGTAATTGACGGTGGCAACACTGAATCGCGGTATTCCTGTGTTTGATTATCGAAAAGTTCCCAGCTTGGCATGCTGACGACGCGCGCGCCAATATTTTGTTTGGCTAACTCTTCACGTGCGGCGACAGCCACTGAAACTTCGGAACCTGAAGCAATCAAAATCACATCAATTTTTTCCGCATCCGCTAAAATATAAGCGCCTTTCAGCGTGCCTTCAGCGGAACCGAATTTTGTCCGGTCGTATGTTGGCAGCCCTTGTCTCGTTAAGATTAACGCAGTCGGGCCGTGTGTTTGTTCAATTGCGGCGCGCCAGGCATAAGAAGTTTCATTCGCATCGCCGGGACGAATCACGGTCAAATTCGGAATCGAGCGAATCATCGCCAATTGTTCGACCGGTTGATGGGTTGGGCCGTCTTCGCCGACGCCAATGCTATCGTGCGACCAAACGTGAATGGTTTGAATTCGCATCATCGCGGCTAAGCGGACGGGCGGTAAGCAATACTGCGAAAACACCAGGAAAGTCGCGCCATAAGGGATCAGCGGCTTCGTCAACGTGATTCCATTTAAGATCGAAGTCATCGCATGTTCGCGGACTCCGAAATTGAAATTTCTTCCTTTTCTTAACTCAGCGCTGAATTCTCCCAACCCGTTGAGATACGTTTTATTTGAGCCGCGCAAATCAGCGGAGCCGCCGATCAAATTCGGTAAGGCCGGAGCGATCGCATTTAAAACTTTACCTGAAGCATCGCGCGTGGCGACATCTTTTCCGGCTTCAAAAACAGGCAATAAATGCTTCCACGCTTCCTGTTCGCCACTATTCCAGGATTGCCATTGCGCGGCTAAATCAGGATGCGCTTTTGCATACATCGCAAAATTATCTTCCCAATCATTTTGCAAATCGCGTCCACGCTCAATGCAATAACGGAAGTTTTGTAGCGCATCAGGCGGCACAGCAAATGCTTCTTCGTAAGGCCATCCTAAAGCCTGCTTGGTAAGTTTGACTTCATCAACACCCAGCGGTTCGCCGTGCGATTTTGAGCTTCCCTGCTTGTTCGGAGAACCAAAACCAATAATTGTCCGTGTGCAAATAATCGAAGGACGTGGATCGGCTTTGGCAGCGAGCAAGGCTTTTTCAATGGCGTTATGATCCTGACCATCTACGGTTTGCACGTGCCAGCCGTAAGCCTCGAACCGCTTGACGCGGTCTTCGGTGAACGACATCGAAGTCGGGCCGTCCAACGAAATATCATTGTCGTCGTACAAATAAATTAATCGTCCAAGTTTGAGATGACCTGCTAACGACGCGGCTTCGGCAGAAAGTCCTTCCATTAAATCGCCGTCAGAAACAATCGCGTAAACGTAATAATCAAAAATCTTGTGATCGTCTTGATTGAAAGTCGCAGCTAAATATTCCTGACCAATCGCCATCCCGACGCCGTTAGCGAAGCCTTGTCCGAGCGGCCCGGTCGTGGTTTCAATCGCGGAGCTTAATTCAGATTCAGGATGTCCGGCGGTCAGGCTGCCGAGTTGGCGAAAGTTCTTGAGTTGATCCAACGTGAAATCATCGTAGCCGGTCAAATACAACAAACTGTAAAGCAACATCGAACCGTGCCCGGCAGACAAAACAAAACGATCACGATTGACCCATTTCGGATTTTTCGGATTGTGATTCATCACGCGCGTCCACAGGACATACGCCGCCGGAGCCATTCCCATCGGCATGCCCGGATGACCGGAATTCGCTTTTTGTACGCCATCCATCGCCAGCGTACGAATTGTATTGATTGAAAGTGTGTCGAGATCAATTTCTGGCATTGTCATTTATCCGTGGTCTTTTTAGTTAATATGTTCGATTTCTGCGAAAGGATTCGGTTGCTCCGGTGTCAGCACGGGCAAAATTTTTTCGGCAAAAAGCGAAGAGTTGATCAATATCTGGACGATGTAATCGCCCGATTGTAAAAAATTTGTGTTCACGAAAACCGTCACATTGTCGGAGTAACCATTCGCCGGAATCGTGAAGCTGGACGGCTGCGAAATCGCGACGGTATTCATTTTATCCGATGTCAAAATGCGGACTTCGCTAAGGTATTGCCCTTCGCCTGTCCAGTGCGTGACGACTCCGAATTTAATCATCGTGATCGGGACCTGCGGGACGACGATTTGATGAAAAACGCCCATTAAACTGAGGTGCTGCGAAGCTTCGACGCGGACGTCTTCGCAAAAAATTGTGTAGCCCAGATTCAAATTCGGTTCTGACATTTTTTATTTTATCTCTTCAATCGTGATGTCTTTATACGAAGCCTGACTTGGCGGCCCCGCGTGAATCTGTACGCAAATACAGCCCGACTCTGCGATGCCATTTTCGGCTTCGGTGTAATCTACCGTTTGAAATCCATTGATGCTCAAACGAATGCGTTTGCCTTCGGCGCGGATTTCATATTGGTTCCAATCATTCATCTTCAAAACTTTTTTCAGCTCATCCAACTTAGGTCGCGCCAGCACAGTTTTGCGTCGTGATTCATCGTAAAGCGCGCCCCAATAATCCTGTCCCATGTCCGCTTGGTATCCGATGACTTCGTGGTTGTTGGGAATTCGCTTGGAGCGAAATTGGATTCCGGCATTTGCTTTTGTCGGATCACCAAGCAATTTAAATTTCGCCCGCAGCACAAAATTTCCGTATTCTTTTTCTGTACAGAGAAATTCATTCTGTGAAAGTTTTTCCTGCATCGAACCGCCGACAATCGCTCCATTTTCAATGCGGAAAATTTTCTGATCGCCGTTCCAACCTTTGAGGCTTTTGCCGTCGAAGAGGCGAATTTGTTTGGCGGCGATGACACTCGATACCAACACAAAAGCCAAGAGAATGATGAAAGTTGCTCGTTTCATAAGTTGCGCAGTATAACAAAAGCCACGAATTTACACGAACTAACTGGAATCTAATAAGCTTAAATTCCTGCTAATTCGTATCAATTCGTGGCTAATAAACCTTGTCGCTAAATTTTATTCAGCGTAAGAATGCAAGCCAGGTAACAAATAGCTCACACCCAAATATGTGAAAATCACGAGCAGGAATCCGAGCATCGCGAAATACGCGCTGCGGCGTCCTGACCAGCCGTGAGCGATGCGCGTATGCAAGTACGCGGCGTAGGCTAACCACGCGACTAATGCGCCAGTTTCTTTTGGATCCCAACCCCAATATTTGCCCCATGATTCGTTTGCCCAGATCGCGCCTGTCACCAATAAAATTGCGAGTCCGGCAAACGCTGCGCCAACGGTTTTATAAATCAGGCTATCCAATTTTTCGAGGGATGGTAAGCCTGCACGAAGCCGCCCAGGATTGAAGCTCAGCATCACAATAAATAAGCTCAACACAAAGGTTGTGACCAATGCTGCCAGTTCAACTGGATTGGAATTAATGCTTAACGAAAAGGTGGAAATGTTTTGCTGCAACCACATATTCGCGCCTTGCACTAATTGCTCAGTAGGCATTGTCTCAGCATCTTTACCAGCTAACATTTTTCCCAAGTCATACAAACGGTCGGTTCCGATGGACGCGCCAACATTGGTCATCGTTTTAATTTGATAAAACAAAACTCCCAGCCCTAACGCTTGCGTAACTAAGGAAGCGCGGAGGGCAAGATTTCCAATCCGCTTGCCGAGAGCATTATCTTTGAGCGCGTATAACGTAAAGCCGATAATCGTAATCGTCAGCAATAGCATTGATAATCCGACTAACGGACCAACTCCTGGCAGCGTTACACGCAACGCTGAAATCGGGCTGAGTGATCCACTCTCACCTGTCCGCATCGGCGTCAAGCCAAAGCCCATCGTAGCGAAATGAAATGCCTTACTGAAAAACACAAAATTCGTGACGCTGAATAATGCGGTGAAGATGCCCATTGATTCCGGCTTCACACCGTCCTTGAGCAAATACATCACACAAATTGCGAAACTCACCAGCGATATTCCGTAACTAATCATTGCATCGCCAACGTGAATTGGACGCCAATAGCTATCCAGCACGGGCTGCAAATGTCCGATTTCGCTACCGATGAAAATCGCCAGAATCAGCACCAGACAAATCATTGGCAATGCGATAGCACCAACAAATCTAGTGTTCGGGCGATGCTCAATTAACAGCACGGTACACGCCGCGCCGAACGCGAAGCCGGCAGATAAATCATACAAATTCGCTAATGGAATGTAGCTGAAAAACCACCACGAATGATAAAGACCATCGTGATCTGTCATGCGCTTCCAGGCTTCTTTGTCGCCCATATTTACCCAGCGAACTAACCAGCTTGAGAGGTTAAGAAAAAATCCAATCGAAGCTGTCCACACGGCAACTTTTCCCAGACCTTGCATAGGCGCAAAAAGATCCGTCAAGTGCATGGCAGAAGCGATGATGTAGCAAAGCAACGCCAACACGATCAACGCTCCATCGTCAATGAAATTGCCGTAGCCCATTTGACGACGAGCAATCAGCATCAGGATGGCTCCGACGATAGGAAGAATCGCTGGCAGATAATTGAAAAAAGCCGGGCGCTGCAAATCCACTTGCGGCGCATTAATTGTTTTAATTGCTTGAGACATAATTATTGACCTCGGTTGCTTAGCTCCGCGTTAATTCGCGGCTAAGTTTTCGGGATTTTCTCCTTTGAGCATACTGGCAATTTTTTTGATTCGATCATCCAAACCTAAGCGGTTGCGATTCGCATCTCCGCCGATTGAAACTTTTCCGTCTTCGCACACAATCCATAAGCGTTGATGCGAAAATAAAAATACGCCTACCAACGAAGTGCAAAGCATCGCGGAACCAATATAAAACCATATCGAGCCGGGGTCATATTGGATTGACAACATATGAGCCTGCGAAGCTTTCTCGAAATTTACGAGTTTGAATTTTGGTCCGTTCGGCGCAGACAATTTCGCTTTCAAAGCCGGATCACTTTCGATCTGTTTTTCAAACTCTGAAGTGAATGCCCAGACGCGACCGCGATCACCATTCGGCTTCGCAACTTCAATATGCGCGGCAGGATTTTCGTATTGCGGAGAGCCAACATTGGGCTGTCCGTCCTGTCCTATTTCAAAATGCGGAACGAATTCAAAATAGCGAAATTTCGTTCCATCGCTCAATTGTTTTTCTTCATTGATGCGCAGGCTTAAATCCTGCGGGGTGCCGCCTTCAGGAGTAACTTGCAAATTGACGGTACGCGCTCCGCCCATTTCTCTGAACGACGCTTGAAATAAACGATAGCCGCGAAAATCATAAGGCTTGTTCAAATGAATCAATGCCTTTTCTGTTTTGCCGCTTTGTTTGTCGGTGATATTGACGTAGGTCAGCCAGTCAATCGTATTGCCGCCATCAATAAATTTTGTCGGGTCAATTAATTTTTGCTGCAAGTCCGTGCAATCAATCGTGAACGGCAATTCCATTGAACGTTGTCCGACCTGATCCAGATTGAAAACGTTCTGCATCATCTGGTCGCTTTTTTCTCCGGGCTGCACCCACATCCCGCCTGTATGCGATTTCAAGGAAGTGAGCATCCCGCCGGTAAAAACCGTCAACAACGAAACGTGAACAGCGTAAGCTCCTAAGCGATTCCACGCGCCTTTTTCGGCGAAGACTGTTGTGCGTCCGTCTTTTTCTGTTGTCTTGACGTTATATCGTAACGATTTCCCCGCTGCTGTTGCACGTTCAACTAACTCGCTTTGATTTATTCCGAGTAAGATAATTGGCTCATGCTTGATCCGCATTGCCTGCGTGAAACCTGGCGTTGCCGTCAGTTTTTTGCGGCGCACAACTTTCCAGGCTTTAGGAAAATAATCAATGGAAGCAAGAATAATATTCAGACTTAAAATCAACAGCAAAGCGTTGAAATACATCGCATGGTAAATATCGAAAAAACCTAATCTTCCATAGACCATTCTTTCTGCCGGTGTCAGCTTCGTAAAATAATTTCCGAAGGTGTCCAGTTCCTGCTGTTGAATTAACATTCCGATCATAGACAGGCTCAGCAAAATTAGAATCAAAGCAATACCAAAAGGAACTGAGCTAATGAATCCCAGAAAGGTGTCTATCAATCTGCCAAAACTGAAGGCTTCTTTTTTTGCCGACATAGAAGTTATAGGTTGTGTATTGATTTTTTCCATGCAAGTTTTATAAGTATTAATTAATAAAAGCTAATCCGTACAGCGGTGTAGAAGAAGATAATACCTTGGACAAAGCATTACCCGCAACCATCATAGATGAATTACCAGAACGCCGACACATCTGTCACACAATCTTGACACCTGCGCGTCGCTGCGGTAGGTTCCATGACTTAATTAAATTGCGAAACAATCACCTGCAAGCTCCGCCGCTTGCGCCTTAACTTACGAGGAGAAAAAAGAAATACAATGGGCATCAAAGTTGGTATCAACGGATTTGGTCGCATTGGTCGTAACATTCTGCGCACTGCGCTGGGCAGCCGCGACATTGACTTCGTCGC
>JAYTCQ010000356.1:0-34333 GCA_043736395.1 Blastocatellia bacterium
TGAATTTGGATTCGCCGCCGTCGAAAAGAAAATTCACGTGCATGATCTGCACGCGACTATTTTGCAATTACTTGGCTTTGATCATGAACGATTTACGTATCGTTACGCCGGACGCGATTTTCGCTTAACGGATGTTAGCGGTGTCGTCGTAAAAGATTTGCTGTCGTAAAAATATTTCATCATTCTATGCAGTTAAATTCTTCCGCATCATTGCCAGTTTTATCATTTCGCAAAGCCCGATTGGACGAAACAGATTTCATCGTCAAGCTTGTCAATTCAGCCTATCGCGGCGAATCTAGCAAAGCCGGATGGACTACCGAAGCCGACCTGCTTGACGGTCAACGAACTGACCCACAGGAAATTGCTCAGCTCATTCAAGATGAAAATTCAGTCATTCTTTTGTGCTTACAGAACGATGAAATTATTGGCTCAGTGAATCTTCAACGCAAAGGTGGTGACGCGTATCTCGGAATGTTTGTCGTTCGCCCCATACTGCAAGGCGGAGGCATCGGCAAACAGTTTATCCAAACATCCGAAGATTTCGCGCGGCAGGAATGGAAGAGTAAAAAAATGACAATGTCCGTCATCACAGTACGCGAAGAATTAATTGCGTATTATGAACGACGCGGCTATCGGCGGACAGGAGAGTTTTTGCCGTTTCCTGACAACATTGCAAATGGAATTCGGAAGGTTAAGAATTTGCAATTTGAAATTCTAGCAAAAGATTTGTAGCACAATTGGGAACGTCCGCAACTTGTGCGCGAATCCTTCCAATGATTACAATTTTATCGCAATTATTTTGCTCTCCACGGATTCGCCCACAGGATGCGAGCGTTCCCAGTGAAGGCGATCCCCATGTCAGCAAATTTTGCCGCGACAATTTCCAAATCCGATTCGACGAAAACCTGCGCGTTCGCAAAAGCCTGTCATTATTACTTCATCGCCATCTTCTAAAAATTTTCTGACCTCACCATTTGGTAAATTCAGCGGTTCGGTTCCGCGCCGACTTAGCTCAATCAGACTGCCAAGCGAATCCTTTGTAGCACCTGAAATCGTTCCACTGGCAATCAAATCACCAGCTTGCAAATTGCATCCGTTACTGGCGTGATGTGTGAGCATTTGGCTCATCGTCCAATAGAGATCGCGGGCGTTGCCGTGACTTAATTTCATCGGCGCGAGATTTTCTTCACGCATTTTTTCGGAAGAAATAAATACTTCGAGATTCAGATTGATGCCGCCAGAATTTTTTGCGTCATCGGAATGCAAATACGGCAAAGGTTGCGGGTCATTTGGATCACGCTCAAACGCTGGAACACGAAATGGAGCCAGTGCTTCCATTGTCACTACAAACGGTGAAATTGAAGTCGCAAAACTCTTCGCCAGAAACGGGCCGAGCGGTTGATATTCCCAGCGTTGAATATCCCGCGCCGACCAATCATTCACGAGGCATAAACCAAACAAATAACGTTCAGCATCGTCAATGTTTACCGGCTCTCCCAGCGTATTCCCTTGCGCAACAAAAGCTCCGAGTTCCAATTCGTAATCCAGCGAATTGCTCTTTCCGAAAATCGGATTCGGCGCATCATTCGGGTTTGTTTGACCACTCGGACGTTTGACCGGAGTGCTGCTTATCACTACTGACGAAGCCCGCCCGTGATAGCCAATTGGAATATGTTTGTAATTCGGCAACAGCGGATTGTCGGGGCGAAACATGCCCCCGATATTTGTGGCGTGAAAAATTGAGCAATAAAAATCTGTGTAGTTGCGGATCGTCGCAGGCTTCAAATATTCGACTTCCGTTTGGGGAAATAATAGTTCATCGAGAATAATTTTATGCGCTGTGATTGACTGATTTTCGCGGCTGAGAAATTTACTTAATCCACTGCGCAGTTCCGTGCGTGATGCCACATCTAATTCCAGTAATGCATCAATCGTAGCGCCTTTGCACTGATCCGCCAGCTCACGATCAAGATCAAATAATTCAACGGCAAAATTCAGATCAAGGACGAAATCACCTATGCCGACAC
The DNA here is from genome assembly GCA_043736395.1 of Blastocatellia bacterium. Lineage (GTDB taxonomy): Bacteria > Acidobacteriota > Blastocatellia > RBC074 > RBC074 > JAFDVL01. The sequence continues at coordinate 2,028 of JAYTCQ010000356.1, forward strand.
CGATCCGCGCAGTTTGATCTGAATGCGTAAAAACGCAAAACGGTAAATTTTGAATCGGAAAATCTGTGGCATGATCATTCGCAGATTCAACCCAGCTTTCTAAGTTTGGATCATGTGTTTCGTTAATTTTGTATTGCATAAAATCATAGCGTGAACTGTTAGTTCACGCTGTTTTCATTGGAAGAACTTCCCATCGAAATCCGGCGAACTAACAGTTCACCGTACAGTTCGCGCCACTTCTTCTATCGGTTCAAGAAACGAACACGAACCAAACGACAGCGCAAATAAATTGCGCGCATTGCGCAGATGACCACGAACTACCATTTTATCGCGCCACGTAACGCTCCCGTTTTCAAACAGGAATGCATCAATTTTTCGCTCTTCCAGAATTGCCGCTAGCTCTTCTTCGCTGCATCCATTTTGAGCAAATGTCGCCGCGATGAACACATTCAAAAATCCGTGCATCGTAGCTTTCGCGCTGTCAGGTGCGTAAGTCAGCGGATATTCCCCGCGCAAGGCATGATGTAGTCCAGCGGTTGCTTTGAACGCGACATCTTCATCGGTACAGGATTTGATAAATTTCGCCAGTTGGTTTGAAGCAGGAAAACTGCTCGCCGTCACGCCACCTGTCCGAACTTTCGCAAAGGCTTCGATGGACGAAATTGCCCGCAAGAGATCACGCAAACTCTCATCAATCTGAACTTCAAAAAAAGTTGTCAGAAATCCTGAAACTGTTTGCGCCTGCTCGATAAGTTCTGTGTCGTAGGCTTTTATTTCAATGGAAGTGACGATCATTTTCTGCGAGTAACGATCATTGAAGGTAGCGATTTTTTCCAGATCACTATTAAGATTATTGCACAAAACCGAGACCTGCCAGAGCGGCGTAGTCTCGTGCTCAAACTGCGGTGAGGCAGCTTCGCCGAATTCTGAAAGTTGGTAGGCGGGCACCACAAAACGGCCTAACATCCAGGCTTTTTCGCTTTTCTGATACGCTGCAAAATTATTGACAGCCTCCGTCATAGACAACGCGGCAGGTGGGAATAATCCTGCATAATCGATTAAATTTGTGAGCAATATTTCTAAGGACTGCATGTTTTGCGGATTGAAAAAATAAATTACAGCTTGAATTGATTTGGCAAATTCTGCCAGGATTTCCAGTACTCGTTTTGCAGCGCTTCGTGTTTTAATGCCTGCTTCGTAGGGTTCAGCACAAACCGCGATTCAAACATGAAAGCCAGTGTATTCGATAAATAGTCTGGCTCAAGTGTTGCGTTACTTGCTCTGTCAAAAGTTGGAGCATCAGGCCCGTGCGCTGACATCGCATTATGCAGGCTGGCTCCGCCAGGCACAAAGCCTTCGGCTTTGCCGTCGTACTTTCCGTGAATTAATCCCATCAATTCACTCATCACATTGCGGTGAAAATAGGGCGGACGAAACGTTTTTTCGGCCACCATCCAACGCGGAGGAAAGATCACAAAATCCACATTCGCGGTTCCGACAATTTCAGACGGCGAAGTCAACACGGTGAAAATCGAAGGATCAGGATGATCAAAAGACACAGTGTTTATCGTATTGAAATGCGCAAGGTCATATTTATGCGGCACATAGTTTCCGTGCCAGGCCACTACATCCAGCGGTGAATGATTGAGGGTCGAAGTAAAAAGTTGTCCGCCAAATTTTGCGATTAATTTGAATTCACCTGCTTGATTTTCATACGCGGCAACCGGCGTCAGAAAATCTCGCGGATTGGCTAAGCCGTTCGCGCCGATCAATCCTAAATCCGGCAGGCGAAACAACGCGCCGTGGTTTTCGCAAACATAACCGCGAGCTTCCGCGTCAATTAAATCAACTGTGAATTTCAGGCCGCGCGGCAGTACACAAATTTCTCCCGGCTGAATTTCGAGCACGCCCAGCTCCGTGCGAATCCGCAATTTCCCCAGCTGAGGCACGATCAATAATTCTCCGTCAGCATCATAAAAAAACTTGTTCGACATGGATTTGTTGCACGCATACACATACACGCTGCAACCCGTCTGCAACGCCACATCGCCGCTCACGGCAATTGTCATCAGCCCTTCAATAAAATCCGTTGGTGTTTTAGGAATTGGAAACGGCGACCAGCGCAGTTGATTCGGAGTCAAAATTGTTTCCGTGTTTAAGTGCGCGGAATTGATTGGCGCAAAAGGCGAATGAACTACGGAAGGATGAATTCGGTACAACCACGAACGGCGATTGTGCGCCCGCGGAGCCGTGAAAGCCGTACCACTGAATTGCTCTGCATATAATCCAAACGGTGTTTGCTGCGGTGAGTTTTGCCCGCGTGGCAAGGCACCTGCTACTGCTTCTGTTGCGAATTCGTTGCCAAAGCCGGACTGATACTTTCGTTCGTCGTTCATAATGTTTTCCTCACGGCAATGAATCGTAAAAACTCACTTCTGCCGTGTAGCCATCACGCGTGAACATCGTTTCCAACATTTGTTGTGCGCTCTGATTGGCGTGTTCGAGCAGCTTTCCGTCCCGACCGGATTCTTCGATTTTCTGGCGTGCCTGCTGATAGATTTTGTCGCGATCCGCCGGGGCAAAAGCATTCCATAAGCCGCGCTGTTCATCGTAAGTTTTCATGTCAGTAATATCCACTGCCAGGATTCCCGCATTCGGCAACGAGATTTTAATCTTCTTTGCGGCTTCATCAATTTTCACGTCTGAGCCGCGTTCCAGATTGATGCCAGCCAACAACTTCCCTGTGACGACCACCAACGAACGTTTGGTGGAGCCGTACCAGGTGTCTTCATATACGATGACATCGCGCAACGTGGTTTCACTGGAAACAAGCTTGGCGACGCTCTGCATTTTCTCGACCACTAACGAATGTGTAATATTGGTTTGATTGTTGACGAGTACTGGAAACCGTGTAGCGCGTTGCAACAAAAAGAAGGTGGCGATGGCCAATATTGCAATCACGCCGAGCAATGTCCACTTTTTGTTATTCGCTTCTTTTACCACGTTCACAGATTTCCTCGTCGTGCCTGTTCGCGCTCAATCGCTTCGAACAACGCTTTAAAATTCCCTTTCCCGAAGCCCTGCGCGCCCTTGCGTTGAATGATTTCAATAAAAAGTGTCGGACGATCTTCGACGGGTTTGGTGAAGAGTTGGAGCAAGTATCCCTCATCGTCCCGATCTACTAAAATTCTTTGCTCGCGCAAGGTTTCTAGGTCTTCGTCTATCTCGCCAACACGCTCAGGCAGCAGTTCATAATAGGCGTTCGGCACTTCGAGAAACTCAATCCCGTTCGAGCGAAGTTGTCGAATACTTGCAATAATATCAGTCGTCAACAAAGCGATATGTTGGACGCCAGGGTCTTGATAAAAATCAGTGTATTCTTCGATCTGACTTTTGCGCATTCCCGGAGCCGGTTCGTTAATGGGGAATTTGATGCTTCGTGAATGATTCGCCATGACTACACTGTTCAGCCCCGTAAAATCAGTCGAAATATCTTTATCATCAAACGTCATAAAACGTTCGAGACCAAAGACGCGCTTGTACCAATCCTCCCAAAACTGCATCTTCCCGTATTCAACGTTGGCAACAAAATGATCTAACCGTAATAATCCTGCATTGCGCCCCGGTGCTTTTGAAGCAACAAAATCAGGCATAAACGGGCCTTCATAATTATGCTTCGAGAAAAATGAATGAATGGTGTCGCCGTACACTTTCACCGCTGAACGCCGCGCTTCGCCCTGCTCGCTTTTAATCGTATAAGGAGCCGCCGCAGGTTCTGCGCCGCGTCTGACTGCCTCTTCAAAAGCAAAATCCGCGTCTTCAACTTCCAGTGCAATATCGCGTACACCGTCGCCGTGTTTCATAATATGCGCGCTGGCTTTATCCATCGGATCGTAAGGCGTCGTCAGTAATAACTTAAACGTCCCCTGCTGCAACGCGTACGAGCATTGCTCACGGTTCCCTGTTTCGAGTCCGGTGTAGGCGACGCGCTCAAAGCCGAAAGCATTCCGATAAAAATAATCGGCTTGCTTGGCGTTGCCGACGTAGAGTTCGATGTGATGGACTTGGCGGATTTTTAATGGGTTGTTGCTCATATCAACTCCGCTCAGGGTTACGCGATTACGCATGTGCGCTTCACAGAAAACTCGCACACGCATAAATGCGTAACTCTGAACATTAAAACGACGCAATAAACCTGCGCGTCACTTCTTTCAAATATGCATACGAAGGAATAATAAACAGTACAGGCTGCATCATCGAATAATCGAATTCGGTATTGATCACTTCTTTTAAATTAAATTTCGTCTTCGGAATTTTCGGAAGAAAACAATTTTCGAGTTCGCTGAATGATGATAACAGACCTGCGCCGAAGGCCTTTATTTCACTGCCTTCTTCGATCAACCCGAATTCTACTGTCCACCAGTATAACCTGCCCAGCTCAATTAATTGCTGTTCATCGGCGATGCGTGCGCCGTAGCCTACCAGCTCAGAAAAATCGGCGAAATCCGGAATCGTAAACGTCGGAATATGTCCGATGGCTTCGTGAACAATGTCAGGTTCGGGCGTGTAATCGGGGCGCGAATGATGGCGTACGTACTGCGTGCAGAGCATCGTTCGTTTTTCGAGACGACTTAAGAATGCGCGCGTTTCGACTAAGCCTTCGACTGGAGCGAGGCTAAATCCGGTAAAGATTTTCAGCTTGTCACTCAGGTTTTTGATTTGCGGAATCGCTTCACCGCTGATGCCTAAATTTTGTTTGGCTTGCAGGTAAAAAGAACAGGCGCGTCGCTCTTGCACCTTTTCCAGTTGCCCGTAAACATTACGCCAAACTGAATTTTCTTCTTTGGTGTATTCGACCTCAGGGATGATGTGTAGTGGATCGCTCCGATAAATTGCCGCCAGATGTGCAATATAGTTTCGCCGTGCTCGGTACGCCGGATCGTGTGCGCCGGGATGGTCAATCGGCAGAGTTGAAATTTCTGTCGTTGCAATATCTGCCGCTAAAAATTCAGCTTCGATATTCATATAAATTTAACTCGCAACCTGATTAACATTCAGGTTATTTTCCACCGATGTCAGCCAGCTTTCCCGCAAAGGATTTTGCCCTTTCGTCGTTGCATTAAATAGCGATTGCAGTTGCTTAGTGACTGTTCCTGTTTTCCCATGACCAATAACCTTTTCGTCCACTTCTCGAATGGGAATTATCTCGACCGCGGTGCCGGTGAAAAATGCTTCATCGGCATTTTTCAGTTCAGTTACGGTTAGCGATTTGACAACGACTGGAATTTTTAGATCACGGGCTAAGTCTATGACCGAAGCACGCGTCACACCCATTAATATTGATGATTCCGCATCATTTGTGAAAAGCGCATCGCTCTTCACAATGAAAATATTTTCGACGGAGCCTTCGGCAATGTTGCCTTCAGTATTGAGCAAAATCGCTTCATCAAAGCCACGCGCCTCCGCTTCGCGTAACGCTAATCTGGAATTAATATATTGCCCTGAAGCCTTTGCCGTAGTCGGCATCATCGAAGAATTAAACTTCGTATATTTGGAAATCGTTGCCCGAATTCCTTCGCTTTGCCCTTTGGGATTCGTCTTCCATTCAAACGCCATCACGGCGACTTTCACTTCGGGATTGGCTTTAATTCCGAGCGATTCATCACCCAGAAAAACTATGGGTCGGATGTAACAATTCGTCAGTTCGTTCATAGCCACAACCTGACGGCAGGCTTCCGTCAATTCAGCTTCTGAAAATTTAATTTTCATTCCGTAAATATTGGCCGAATCGTAAAGCCGTTGCAGATGTTCAGGCAGCCTGAAAATTGCCACTCCGTGGTCGGTGGCATAACTGCGGATACCTTCAAAAACACCTGTGCCGTAATGCAATCCATGCGTACCGATTCCGACTGACAGTTCATCAGCACGGACAATTTCCCCGTTGTACCAAACCAGATTATTTTTCCCGAAGATCATAGATAAAAATCCTTTCCACTAATTTTCAAATACCTTAGTGTACTGCTGGAAGGTGAGAAGAATACATAGTATTTTTAAGGAAGAATCATACAAACACTTAAGGAGTGACAAGTTTTATGCATAATCTCTTACATAATGAAAAGCTGCTGGATGAAATCGGCTGGAACATTCTTGATGCTTTGCAGGAAAATGGGCGGCTGTCCTACGCTGAACTGGGAAGGATGGTTGGATTATCCACACCAGCTGTTGCGGAGCGGGTTAAGAAATTAGAAGATGCCGGAATCATCACGGGTTATCACGCGGAAGTGAATCCCGAAATGGCAGGCTTGCGCGTGACGGCTTATATCAGAATTCGGATTCAGGGCGGAGACCTTAATCGCATTATTAAACTCATCAAAAAAGCCGATGAAATTGTCGAATGTCATCGCATTACGGGGACTGGAGCGTTTATTCTGAAAGCGCACGTTAGCTCAATTTTACATTTGGAAAAATTAATTGATTCGTTCACGCCATACGCGCTGACGGAGACTTCGATTGTGCTTTCATCACCAATTTCTAAACGGAGCTTACGACGGGTTGCATAACTGGGAGCGCCAGCATCCTGCTGGCCCTGGGAGCGCAGGCGTCTCGCCTGCCGCGAGCGCGTGAAACGCCGCTCGCGTGACGTGGCGAGGGACTCTTGAACTTCAAGGGACATCCTCGCCACGGTCGTTTGCATCGCTGCGCTGGCAAACGGAGCCAGCAGGATGTTGGCGCTCCCAGTCTTGCGCTCCCAGTTGATGTAGATATAATTCCGCCCGATCACAAATTCTTTATTTTCACCTATCGGAGAACCTGCTATGAACTTGAATGAAGTAAAATCAGGAATCCTGCGAACACCTGACGAATGCTTTGAAAATCTTGCTGACTTCCCTTTTCAACCGCACTACGTCGAAGTTGACGGGCTTCGCATTCATTACCTTGACGAAGGTTTAAGCGATGCTGAGCCGATTCTGTTAATGCATGGGGAGCCGTCGTGGTGTTATCTCTATCGCAAAATGATTCCGGTGTTAGTCGCAGCGGGCTATCGTTGCATTGCAGCTGATTTAATTGGCTTTGGTCGCTCTGACAAACTCGCCAGCCGCGACGATTATTCCTACCAATTTCACGTCGATGTGATGAATGGATTTTTCAGAAAGCTGAATTTGAATGGCGTAACTCTCTTTGGACAGGATTGGGGTGGGCTGATCGGGCTGCGAATTTTGGCTGATAATCCTGATCATTTTGCGCGTCTGGTGGTTGCGAATACTGGTTTGCCGACCGGAGACCACGCGCCGTCGGAAGGGTTCTTGAAATGGAAACACTACGCTGAAACTGTCGAGAATTTTCACGTCGGCGGCATCATCAAAGGCGGTTGTGCAACGCCATTATCAGCGGAAACCGTTGCGGCATACAACGCTCCTTTTCCCGATGATTCTTTCAAAGAAGGAGCGAGAATTTTTCCGAAGTTAGTTCCGATTACGCCTGATAATCCAGCGTCGGAAGCAAATCGAAAAGCATGGGGAATTCTGCAACAATGGGAAGGAAAAGTCCTGACACTGTTTAGTGACAAAGATGCCGTCACCGCAGGCGGCGAAAAACCTTTTCAAAAATTAATGCCCGGCGCAAAAGATCAACCACACCAAATTATTCAAGACGGTGGACATTTTTTGCAGGAAGACAAAGGCGAAGAAATCGCTGTAAAAATGTTGGAATGGATGAAAGTTATTGTATGAAATTTATTACCCATCTTTTGCTAATTATTGCGATAAGTCTTGCTGCTTTCGCACAACAAAATCCAACGCCTACCACCTTCGATGATGGACAATTGCACATCGTATTATGCGGCACGGGTTCGCCATTAACTGATGCAAATCGCGCTCAAGCTTGCACGGCAATTCTGGCTGGAAACGAATTTATTTTGGTAGACACAGGCTCCGGTTCTTCGCGCAAAGTTGCAGCAAATAATCTTCCCGTACAATACCTAAGTGCCGTGCTGCTGACGCATTTTCATTCCGATCATATTGGCGATCTTGGCGAAACCATCACGCAAAGTTGGATTGCCGGACGCACGCAAAAGCTCAATGTTTACGGGCCTCCCGGCGTTGAGAAAGTTGTCGCTGGATTTGCGCAGGCATATTCACTTGACACTGAATACCGCGTTTTACATCACAGCGAAGAGATGATGCCACGCGCCGCCGCCGGAGCAGTTGCGATCCCGGTCAATTTGAAAAAAGATACCGAAGCTGCGCTTGTGTTTGAGCGCAATGGATTAAAAGTAGTGGCCTTCAAAGTGAATCACGATCCGGTGACTCCGGCGTACGGCTACCGTTTTGAATACAAAGGACGCGTCGTAGTGATTTCAGGCGACACCGCGAAAAGTGAAAATTTAGCAAAACACGCGGTGGGCGCGGACTTATTAATTCACGAAGTCATCGCAAAAAATCTGTTGCAATTTGCCGCAGCGAATTTTGAAAAATCCGGCAACAAGCGCCGCGCAAAATTAGCCAGCGACATCATCACGTATCACACCAGCCCCACCGAAGCCGCTGAAATTGCCGCGGCGGCGAAGGTGGAGACATTAGTATTCACGCACCTGGTTCCAGTACCGAATGCACAAACGGAGCCAGCATTCACGCGTGGCGTCAGTGAAATTTTCAAAGGTAAAGTTGTGCTTGGCACTGACGGCATGCGCTTTGATTTGCCAATGAAGTAGCGCAAACTTTCCAGTTTGCGATTTTTTGTTTGTACGATAGTTCGGACAGTTTTGAAAAAACCAGTTTTATGAATTGCCGTCTGCTTTAGCTGACGTCAATAAAAGCCATAAATCAAAGGCTTTAGCCGAACTCTGACAAAAATATCAAATTATCCTTTTGCTTTAGCTAAAGCTCAGAGGATCATCTTAAATCTTTCAGAAATTCGGCTAAAGCCCTGTGTTTATTATGATTCAAGTTCCGGCAATTTATCTGAAAACTGTCCGAACAATCGTTGTAACGAATTGCAAAAAGTTAGAAAGCTTTTCGATACTGTTTGTTTCTTTGGAAATAATTAGTCTATCACCAAGCAAACTGGAAAGTTTGCTCTACTACAGGAGAAAAACATGTCCGTAACTCGCCGGAATTTTATCAAGCAATCCGCTGCTTCCTCGCTCATCGCGGGAGCCATCACTCCCGCAGTCGCCCAACGCGTACCCGATGTGCCAGGGAAAAAACTTGGATGGGCAATCGTAGGTTTGGGAAATTTAGCCATCAATCAAATTTTGCCAGGCTTCGCGAAGTCAGAAAAATCCAAGCTCGTCGCATTCGTCAGCGGCAATCGTGAAAAGGCTGATAAGCTCGCAGCGCGTTACAACGTCAATGCCAAAAATATTTACAATTATCAGAACTACGACGAACTCAAAAATAATCCTGAAGTAGACGTGATCTACATCGTATTGCCGAATTCGATGCACGCGGAATACACCATTCGCGGAGCGAAAGCGGGCAAACATATTCTCACTGAAAAGCCGATGGCGAGTACTCCGAAACATTGTGAAGCGATGATCGCGGCGTGTCGTGCCGCGGGCAAAAAACTAATGGTCGCGTATCGTTGCCGCTACGAACCATTCAATCAAACGCTCATCAAAATTGCGCAGGACAAAGAATTGCTGGGGCCAATCAGAGCCGTCGTCAGCGATCACGGCTTCAACATTGGTGATCCGAAGCAATGGCGATTGAATATGGCGCTCGCGGGTGGCGGTTCGTTGATGGATATTGGACTCTATGCGTTACAGGCGACTCGGTATTGCACAGGCGAAGAGCCTACGGAAATCAGCGCGATGGAATACACTGACCGTACCGACATTCGATTTAAAGAAGTCGAAGACATGATTAATTTTCAGCTGAAATTTCCCAGCGGCGCGTTGGGGCAATGCACTTCGAGTTACGGCTACGCCGGACAAAATCGAATTCGCGTGATTGGTACGAAAGGCTGGGTCGAATTAGAACCTGCGACCGGATATACTGGTGCGCGGCTGCGGACAAAAATTGCCGGACAATTAGCCGAACGCGACATCCAACCCAGAGATCATTTCGCAATGGAAATGGACCACATGTCAGATTGCATTATGAACAATAAAGAAGTGCTGACGCCGGGTGAAGAAGGCTTGAAAGATTTGAAATATATGATGGCGATTTATGAAGCGGCGAAGACGGGCAGGACGGTGAAGGTGTAGCGCAAACTTTCTAGTTTGCGTGACGACATAAATTCAACTTCAAAGAAAACCGAGCTAAATTCATAGCTCGGTTTTCTTTTGTGTTTGCAGAAAAGGAATCACGCAAACTTCAAAGTTTGCGCTACCGTTTTAAAACACGAGCTTCAATCCGAACTGAAAACGTCGCGGCTCAAACGCTGAAGAGAACGCCAGCGGTTGTCCCAGTGCGATGCTTCGATCTGTGCGTCCGGTTAAGCGAACCGTTCCGGCGTTGTAATCCGGCTCGGTAAATTTGCCCGTCGCATCCACCGTTGGCGGAATGATGTCGCGCACGGCAGAGTAGTTTGTGCGATTGAACAGGTTGATAGCTTCGACCGTGAAATCAAGTCGCGTCTGACCATCCGTACGAAAGCGAAACGAACGCGTCAGTCGCCCGTCTACGCTGCGATAGTTTGGGCCGATACCCGTGTTGCGTCCGATGTAAAACAGTCGGTCGTTACCTCCGCGTGTGTCGCCATTGATGTCCTGCCCGGTCGTCAGCGTGAACGGAATGCCGCTGCGCACAGAGATAATCGGCGCGATGGAGAAATCACGTAATGCGGCATTTTTCCATGGACTGGTGAACACGCCGCTCAGGACATAATTGTGCCGTAGATCAAAGCTCGACAACGCACGATCTGTAAACAAGCGCGTCGCAAACGGAGCTGCGAAGGCCGTATTGAAATCCGTCACGTCGTCAATCGTTTTGCTCCAGGTATAAGAGGACTGGAACGAAAAATAATTAGAGAAGCGTTTCGTCACCGACAATGTGAGTCCGTGATAGATGGAATTACCACGCGAAGTATATTGAAACTTTTGCGTGATGGTTGGATCAATGGATTGATACAGCGGGCCAAATGCCGGATTACGCGTGAGCAGTGCCGCCGCGTTCGCCGCCGACGGCGTACAACCTGGCGCACCCGCTTCGCATAAATTCACCGGTACAGGCTGTTGAATGTGAATCCCACGATACATATTCCAGGCGACTTCGACGCTGAGGTCGCGGACAATTTGGCGTTGAATGCCGAGGTTTGCCTGCACCGAATAATTGGCTTTGTAATCGGGGCCAATTTCGATGACGACACGACCGGTACCTTTCGCTGCGGTTGAGACGCCCGCCGCTGTCAGCTCTGTGGCAGTCAATTGCTGAAAAGGTAATTTTCCTGCCGCAACACCGCGCGCCCAAAGTGCCGCAGGCGTTTGCGTGGCCGGGAAAGCTGGCGAACGGAAGACCTGACTTAAATACTCGCCCGTATCATTAAGCAAATTGACGAGGTAAGGAACCTGATAATAAACCGGTGAATAGAAAATTCCTCCGCCACCGCGTACGACAGTTTTCTTATCGCCCGTGACATCAAAGGCAAAACCGAAGCGCGGCGAGAAATAGGTCGCCGATGGGACGGGGCGAGGCTCGCCGTCGTGATCAAGGCGTCCGCCAAAATCAAGTGTGAGGCGATTATTCACCTTCCACGAATCCTGCGCGAAAAAGCCGAGATAGCGCACGACACCTTTCCACGTCGAATTGCCGAAGCTTTGCCGATAAAGGAACGGCAAACCGAAATTGAAGCTTTGTAGCGCATTGAGTGTTGTCCCTGCGGTCAACGTTGCTACTGTCGCCGCGCCCGTTGTGGTGTTCGTGCAATCTGTGGCAGGGCGGCCTGCTGTGGTGCAAATTGCAGGGATTACGGCGGCTTGTGCAGCGGCGGGTACTAAAGCAGTGAGCGGGTAAACGCCACCCTGGAAATTCCATTCGCCGCCGACCCACAAATCGTTGCGCACTTCGTATTGCACCGGGCGGAACGAACCACCGAATTTCATCGTATGGTTGCCGCGCATCCAGGTCAGATTGTTTTCAAACTGATAACGGTTTTGCAGTGTATTGAACGGTGCGACGGAATTGCGATTGAACGCGGCAATCCCCGTCAGGATGAGTGCAGTGCTGCCGGGAGGGCGAGGCGTAGTGATAGCAGAGTTCCTGGGCGAAAATTGCACGCGCAATTGATTCACGACGGTTCCGCCAAAATTATGCGTCCAACCAATCAGCGACGTGTAATCGCGCACATCAAGCGTCGTCCCATTGCTCGGCGAAGTGCCGGGATCAGTGCCAAGTTGTTCATTGAAATTATGCGCCAGCGAGAACCGTCCCATGATCGAATCATTCTGGCTGATGTTGTAATCTACACGCGTGATCCAGTTATTCAACCGAAACGGCGCATTGATGATGCCTTCGTTTTGCCGTAGCAAATTAAAGCCTGCGGTGTTGCTCGTCGCGCTGGTCACCAATGAATTACGGAATTGTCCGACGACCGCTTGCACCGTCGCATCCGACGAAGTCGCCAGCCGATTGAGCAGCGTAGTTTGCGCAGCACTCGGCTGCGTCAGAATATTGCTGCTGTAGCTTCGGAACCTGGCAATGTCGAGTTTTTGCCGTTCGTAATTCGTAAAGAAGAACAATTTATTCTTGACCAGCGGGCCGCCAAACGTGAAGCCAGGATAGAATTGCTGTTGATAGATGCGTGTGCTGTTTGGAATAAAAGTCGGGATAAAGCGTTCACGCGCCGAGGTCTTGTCCGAGCGGAAGTAGGAGTATAAGCTGCCGTGATAATTATTCGTGCCACTGCGCGTGACGGCGTTGAGAGCAGTGCCTGCAGTGAAGCCGAATTCAGCATTGAACGAATTGCGATTGACTTGAAATTCCTGCACCGCTTCGGGACTGATGGCGAAGCGCAACTGACCGGAGCCGTATTCGTTTTCGCCTCCATCCACGGTCGTGAGGTTGCCTCGTCCGTTGCTGCCACCAATACTAAAACCTGAAGTACCGAAAGTGAAGCGTCCTCCACCCTGCACACGTGGCGCGGTCGAGCTTGAGACGCCGGGCAAAGTAAAAACATACGAGGTAAAATCTCGTCCAATATTCGGCAGGCTCTGAATTTGCTTACTCTCAATCGTATTCGATTGCTGCGTGCGTTCGGTTTCAATGAGTGGCCCTTCGGAAGAAATTGTGACTTCTCCGGCGACGCCTCCGATTTGTAATTTGATGCCGTACTCCGCCACTTGTCCAACCGTCAAATTAATATCTTTCACTACCTGCCTGGAAAATCCTGTCGCGTTGACCGAGAGTTCATACGGGCCGGGACGCAACGTCAAAAACGTGAATTCGCCATTGGCATCTGTTTGCGCCGTTCGTTCAGTTCCCTGATCGGTACTCTTGATCAAAACCGTAGCATTGGGAATTCCGGCACCTTGTTGATCTGTAATTGTTCCTCGGACAGTGGCCGAAGTTACGTCAGCTTGCGCTAAAGCCGAAATTGCCAAAATAATCAAAATGATCAGGTTTCTGGCAATTTGAGGGAATAGGCTTTTCATTGTAAGACCTCCAAAATTTGGTTGATAGAATAATTCATAACAACCCGGAAATGCCGGGCTGTTAAAGCTCAAAACAAATTACATGAATAGCGAAATGACAACTATGATTTTCTTAGAATTACATTAATTTTGTGGAGGCTGAATTCTATCTCAGAAAATCTGAGATTCATAACCAAATTTGTCATTTGAATAAGTTATCCTGTGCTTCCTCAATTTAACTTTTCACGATCACGGTTATGATTCCTCAGGATGATGATTAAGAACATTCCTGCTGCTGCCAGACTAATTCCGGCGCTCACGAGTAATGCCGTACTCGCTCCGAATTCCTGCCATAACCAACCCAGTAATAAACTAGCGGGTAAGGCTCCGACACCGATCACGAAGTTATATAAACCGTACGCTGTGCCGCGCAGATTCGGGTCAACTAAATCAGCAATCAAAGCTTTCTCAGCGCCTTCGCACAGCCCAAAATAAATTCCATAAATCAGGAACAAAATCCAGACCAATAGGCTTGAAGTCGTCAAGGCAAAGCACACATAAATCAAGGCGTACAGAATCATCCCGCTCAGAATTAATCGTCGTTTTCCGAAGCGGTCGGCCAGCCCTCCGCCGATAATTGAACTCAGTGCTTTGCTGACATGAAGCGCAGCCCACAGCAGTGGAATCATCGCATTTGAAATACCGCTCTGTCTGGCGCGAAGCAATAAAAACGCGTCGCTGGAATTGCTGAGCGTAAAGAGAAAAACGACGCCCATCACTTGCTTAAATTCTGAACTGAAGCCGGAGAGATCAAATGATATTTTTGTACTTTGGGATTTTGATTCAACGTGTCGAGGTTCTTCACGGACTAAGAAAATTAAGATTACCAGCGTCACGAATCCGGGAATGGCTGCGACCCAAAAAATTTGACGGTAATCACTTTTATAAATGCTCACGAGCCACGCGGCAACCAAAGCTCCAACGATTGCGCCTGTATGATCCATCGCGCGATGAAATCCGAATGCCATCCCACGCGATTCAATTGGAGCAGCGTCTGCAATCATCGCATCACGTGGCGCGCTGCGCAGTCCTTTCCCCAAACGATCAATAAACCGTAATGCCAGCACCTGCGAAGCCGCCGTTGCCAGCGCCAGGCAAGGACGAATAATGGATGCGATGCTGTAGCCAAGAATGACGACGCCTTTGCGTTTCGTCAGGCGATCTGAATACCATCCAGCGGGTAATTTGAGCAGACTGGAAACGCTTTCAGCAATTCCTTCGACTAAGCCGACAAATGTTTTACTGGCTCCAAGCGTGTCGGTGAGAAAAAGTGGCAGGAGCGGATAAATAATTTCTCCGCTCGCATCATTGAACAGACTAACCAAGCCAAGCGCAATGACAGTGCGCGGGAGTAAAGTGAATTGTCGGAAAAAATTTACACGAGGCGATTCTGATTGGGACATGATTGAAGTATCAAAATGCAGAAGCCCGCACGCAGTAAGGGCGCCAGTACTCTTCAGAAGATTCAGCAGTTAGCGAATACTTTTCAAATGTAAAGGCGCCCTTACTGCGTGCGGGCTTCCGCAAAAAATCATCGGGATCGCGAAAATTGCGTGCGGTAGGCTTCGCGTTGTTGCGGCAAAGTCAGGGTGTGATTCCGGAAAAAGAAACACAAAATAATTCCCGCGACAAACCCGCCGACATGCGCCATGTAAGCCACACCACCGCCGGAACCATTCGTCCCCAGCGATCCGAAGCCGCTGATAAATTGCATCACTCCCCACAATCCCACCACAATGATTGCAGGCACTGGAATGATTTGGTAGAACAACAAAACCCGCACACTGTTTTGCGGAAACATAATTAAATAAGCGCCCAGCACTCCGGCAATTGCGCCTGATGCTCCAAGACTTGGGATTTGAGAATTAGGCCCAACCAACACGTGCGCGCCAGTAGCCAGAATCCCGCTCAGCAAATAAAAAATTGCAAATTTTACTTTGCCCATGTTGTCTTCAACGTTATCGCCGAAGATAAATAAATAAAGCATATTGCCACCCAGATGCGAGAGGCTGCCGTGCATAAACATGGCTGACAAAATCGTTAAATATATCGGACTCGGTCCCAGGAATAATTGAACGGCTCCTTTACCAACTCGAAAAGTTCCTTCTAAATCCTTATTATTCGTCAGCTCATACGGCACCACGCTGTAGCCATACGTAAACGCGTCGCTGGGCGCTTGTAATAAAAAATATACTAATACATTGATGCCAATCAGCACCCAGGTCACAATCGGCAAATTGTGCCGCATTGAGTTATCATCACCTATCGGAAAAAGCATTTCATCCTCCGTTGCTTATAGACTTCCCCATTTTAATTTGGTGCGCAACACTTCAAAATAATTTCGCTGCGCCGGACGAACCAGGTCAAACGTCGCGTGGCTCCGCTGCATAATTACTTTGTCATTCGCTTCTAATATCACGCCGCGTTGCCCGTCTATCGTCAGCATCACGACATCATTCGCCTTCTTAAAAGTCAGCGAAACAATTAAATCGCCGGGAATCACGACCGGACGATTTGATAAAGTATGCGGACAAATCGGCGTCAACACAATCGCGTCCATCGAAGGAAAAACAATCGGGCCACCAGCCGAAAGCGAATAAGCAGTCGAACCGGTCGGCGTCGAAACGATCATGCCATCCGCCCGAAAATTATTCACAAAATCGCCGTTCACTGCGCATTCCAATTCAATCATTCGCGCTAAGGCGCCTTGATTCACGACGACTTCATTGAGCGCGCGATGACTGGCGATGATTTCGCCGGCACGCTCCACACTCACCTCTAACATCATTCTGGATTCAATTATTAACGCGCCTGCCTGCAACCCTTCCAACGCTACAAAAAGATCATTCAAAGTAAATTCCGTCAAATATCCAAGGTAGCCAAAATTGATTCCCAGCACGGGAATTCCTAGTTCTCCGATCAGGCGCGAAGCTCCCAGCATCGTTCCATCACCACCCATTACCACCAACAAATCAAGCGGCTCTGCTAATTGATCCTGCGCCAGCACAAAGGGCTGACAATCCAGCTCCGTCGCAATTTCAGAAGGGGCGCTTAACAAAATGTTTTGTTGTTTGCACCATCTTGCCAGATTTGTGACGGCGGCGCTGGCTTCAGGTTTTTGTGGGCCAACCACAACGCCAATATGATGAAGATTGATCGCGGGCATAATGTAGCAAAAGATTATTAAGTCGCGGCGATTGTAGGGAATCAGTGCTTAAAATGCAAAAAGGACAAGCTGTCACACTTGTCCTTTACCTGCTGATTACATTTTCGCGGATCAGAATTTTTCGATTTGGCTGAGAATCGAATTATTCGGCGGCGGTGGTGAAGCGACCGGAGTACCTGGTACTGCGGCTGGTGACGCTTCGGTTACCGTGACCTGCTGTTCACGAACACTTTTTCGGCGCGCTTCTTCCCAATCACGAAGCTGTAAGGCCAGGTTATTTCGATTCGTGGCGTACTCCATGGCGACCTGATAAACAAGCGAGCCGTCTCTGACATTGCGCTCCAGCACCTGATCGAACGTTTGCATGCCTTCCATTTCTCCGTCGCGCATGGCGTCAATCAACGACTTGCCATCGCGTTCGCCTTTTTCAATATATTCTTTGGTTCGCGTCGTTGATTTTAAAATCTCAATCGCCGCGACCCTGCCTTTTCCATTCGCGTGCGGCAATAAACGCTGCGAAATAATGTAGCGGAAAGACTGCGAAAGGCGCGTGCGAATAATTGGCTCTTCGTTTTTCGGGAAGACGCCGATGATGCGATCAACGGTTTTTGAAGCGTCAATTGTATGCAGTGTTGACAACACTAAATGCCCGGTTTCAGCGGCTTCCATCGCAATTTCAATCGTTTCCTGATCGCGCATTTCGCCGACTAAAATAACTTTGGGAGCTTGCCGCAAAGCCGCCCGCAACGCTAAGGAAAAGCTTGGCGTATCGCTATGCAATTCGCGCTGATGAATCGTGCAATTTTTATGACGATGCACAAATTCAATCGGGTCTTCAATCGTCAAAATATGGTCGTGTCGAGTCTCATTAATAAAATCAATTATGGCCGCCAGAGTCGAACTTTTTCCTGAACCCGTCGGGCCTGTCACCAGCACAATTCCATTTTTTAATTCTGAAATACGTCGCAACTGAGGCGGTAACTTTAATTGCTCAAAGCTTGGAATTTCCGAAGTAATGACGCGCATCACAATGGCATAGGTTCCACGTTGCTTAAAAACATTGACGCGGAAGCGGCTACTGCCAGGTACGCTATAAGATAAATCCGCTGAGCCTTTTTCCTGTAGCGCGTCGGCGGCGACTTTATGATTATTGGTCAAAACTGCGGCAATCATCGCAGTATGGTCGGGCGTGAGTACTTCCAATCCGGGAATCTGAAGCGAAGTTAATCGGCTATTTAATTCAACCTGCGGCGCGCGCCCCGGCGAAAAAATTAAATCACTGACTTTGGCGTTAACAGAAAGCATGGCCGTCAGGATTCGATTAAAATTATCGGTCGCGGATTGCATTGGATTTGGCTGGGATGAAGCTGTGGCGGGCGTCGCCTGAGCAGTAACTGGGATGGTCAAAATCAAACTCCTGGAAAAAAGTTAACAGTTTATAGCAAGCAGTTAACAGATCGCAGTAAAGTCAGTTCACAAGAATACTGCTCACTGTTAACTATTTACTGTTAACTATTCAAAGGTTGTTTCAATTATTTTCCGGCGGGACTACAGGCAGACACAGATTAATGATGGATTTGTCTTTGGTCAATCAAAAAATTATTTTGGCGACAGAGCTTTATTTTATGTTATATTTACTGCTGTCCTGCGGTCGCCATTGATCACAACCCATTGAAATTCCGGCATATTTTTATCGAGGCTGATTTATGGAAAAACATCAAGCCGAACGTCGTCGTTCGCCACGCCACCAATTAATTTTAGACTTATTTTTCGATGGATCCGAAGGTGTTGGAATTGCCCAAACCCGCGACATCAATATTCAAGGACTCTATTTCAATTCCCTGACTGTAATTCCAAAAGGCTCTCTTTTAAAACTTCGCCTGCCTGTTGATACTCCACAACAATTCATCGTCCTTGACGCGGAAGTCGTTTACAGCCAACCCAAAATCGGATGCGCTGTCGAATTTGTGAACCTGACGCCCGAAGCTGAAGAAATTCTGGCTTCCTTCATTGAAGAAATTAAAGAAAATCAGATGATGACGAATTGGGAAAATATGCGGGTCGCGGCTTAGGTGAATTGTGCAACAGACTTCAGTTTGTTGGACTGTTTTTCAGCTTAAAATTCTCGCTTCAAAGTCTTCACTGGCGAGTCCGTGAATTCTGATAATTTTATTTTTTGCCGTCTCGCCTGACAGGATTTCAATCTCTCGCTTTGAAACCTCAAACCATTTGGCAAGGAATCTGATGAGTTCCTCATTCGCTTCACCATCCACCGGTGGAGCGGCAATCTTCACCTTCAAACTTCCTTCAATTTCTCCGGCAATTTTACTTTGTGAAGCCCGTGACTGAACGCGAACTGAAAAAGTAATATTTGCGTCTTTGGCTGTATACGAAATCATATAGCAATTTCAATTACGTGCGCCGTGTCAGTAGCCCGCGCGTAAGCAAGGCCTGCTTCGGCAAGGCGTTCATGAATACCGAAGGGCGCGCTGTTGAGGCAGCCCTTGCTCACGCGCGGGCTACTGACACCAAGTCAATCCGCTATAAAAATTTCGACTTAAGATCATTGAGCAGCGTCAATTCCACCGCCGAAGCCACGAACGTCAAAATCAACCACAATAAAATAAACGAGAGTCCCGGCCAGGGCAGGCGACGTTCGAATAATTCCAGTAATGGTTGCAATCGTTGCATCGCAAAACGCGCGCCGCCTTTCAGTAATCCAAAGATACTATTAATAAAAATGAGCGTCATTAAAGTCAGCAGGAAAAAGACACTCATGATCAGCACTGTCCCTATCAAATATCGTCCTGCCAAAAAAAGATTCTGATCACTGACAGCAACCAGTAAATTAGCAATCGCGAGTAACGAAATACTCACATAATTGACGATGACGAACAGGACATAGCATAAAAGCACTGTCGCAAAAAACACCATTAAGACCGAAGGATCAAAACCCAACGCCCGACGTAAGGGGTAATAAAACGGGGAATTCCGCATATATCCAATCATTCGATTGGCAGGCTGCGTTGAATAATAGGCAAACTTACCAAAAGGATTAAGCTTCATGACATCCGCCAGCATCCGCAGTGTAAGAATCACAAAGACAGCCAGAATCGCCACCCCTAAAATGTATTTTGCGACTTCCGGGATAAGGGCAGCTAAAGATAAAATGTAACCTGCTACTAAATTCATATCTCTTAATTTCGCGCACCGAAAAGTGCGGTTCCTATTCTGATAAACGTTGCGCCTTCTTCGATGGCGACTTCAAAATCGTGACTCATTCCCATGGAAAGATGGCTAAAATTACTACCAGCTAAGCCTAATCGTAAAGCCTCATCGCGCAGGTTGCGCAGTTCACGAAAAAAAGGCCGCACGTCTTCAGGATCATCCAGAAACGGCGGCACTGTCATTAATCCTTTCAGCTCTAAAAATTTGAGCTGAGCTACTTTTTCAATCAGCAGAAAAACTTCAGATTTTTTGGCTCCGGCTTTGGAAGTTTCCTCTCCCAAATTGACTTCCAGCATGACGGATAATTTTTTCCCTGATTCATTGGCAATTCGGTCAAGGCGCAAAGCAAGTTCTTCATTGTCGATTGTTTGCACGACATCAAAAAGTGTCACCGCTTTGCGGGCTTTATTCGATTGCAAGTGACCAATCAAATGCCATTCAACTTTTTCACGCAAATCTGATAACTCGCTCATCTTGGGCTCAGCTTCCTGAACACGATTCTCACCTAAGATTTTCACACCTGAATTTATAGCAGATCGCACGAACTCCGCACTGACGGTCTTGGAAACGGCGATGAGTTCTACATCGGCGTTGCTGCGACCTGATCGAGCGCAGGCAGCATCCATTCGCTGCTGAATCGAGCCGAGAACCGAACGAAAATGCTGCTCATCTGCGTTCTGCGATTCACTCTCCCCACTCATTATTTTTTCCCGCCCTCTTCAACATAGCTTTGACGATGCTGAATCATAATCAGCTTCGGATCAATTTGATCGCCCAGGTTTACCTTCAATTGAATCTTGCGCCGCTTCCCTTCCTTCCGAGAATTTGTTGGCGTATAACCCAAGCTGTACTGATTACGGAGCATTGCCTGAATCGTTTGCAATACACTTGGAATTTCACCGGGGAAAGTCACCGGAAAATATTTTCCGCCACTGGAATCAGCAAATGTCTTGAGCTGATTCTGCGCCTGCAACATTGTCATACGATCAGGAATTCCATATAGCATTTGATTTCCCTGGGCAGGGTCCATCATTGCTGTGTTGTCGTATTTTTTCAAAAATAAATTTCCGATGCCGATGGAATACACCGGAACACCAGAGTTTTCAACGATCTTGCGCGCATTATCAAAATTGATTTTGCTGAAGGTATCAATACCGGAAGAAATCAATAAGACGGCTGTCCGATTACTGACTTCATAAAGTCCCGCGTAATTCATCTGTCCGTTTTTATCAGCTCCTTTGCCGTCTTCCAGCACGACCGCATCGCCTTTGCCACCGCGCAGGACGAACTTCAACGTATCAAAAAGGTTGCTTTCCGAAAAAGCCGGATTGTTACGAATCAGGAGCTGAATCGCGGCCATCAATTTTTGCTTGTCGTCAGTAAAATCCACAATCGGCGTCGGGCGCATGTCGTACGCCACAATCGAAACGAAATCTTTCGGCTTCACAATCGTCCGAATAAATTCGTACGCAGGTCGTAGAACTTCGACTCTTCCGGGTTCAAAATATCCGCCGGTTGGTGAGCCGAGCAGATCAACTAATTTGCTGTATTCAACCACCAGAACCATTGTTAACGGAGCTTCTGGCGTCGAGAAATTATCCACTTCCTGCTTGATACCGTCTTCGTAAATTTCGAAATTTTCTTTCTTTAAGCCTTGCAAAATTCCGCCCGTTTTCTTGTTGATCACAACCGCTTCAACGTTAACAACGTTCGTATCAAATGTGATCGTCGCGCCGGACATTTGCTTATCTACCTTTTTCTCTTCTTCTTTGTCTTTGCGCTTTTGCTCTTCTTCGGGAGTGCCCGGAGCATTTGGGTTTTTCTTACCACTTCCGCTTTGCGTCTGACGACCGGCCTGAGCGAAGACAAAAGTTGAAAAACTTAGCAAGCTAATGGAGACAAGAAATGCGAGCAGGATTCGAGACGAGAATTTATTCATAACTACACCTCTGGAGAAATTTCAATAGAATCACAATAGATGAAGGAATTGTCATGTGCAAGTTAGAGTGTAAAGCACCCTTTCCAGGTTGCCTTGTAGCATCCAAGCGATCTCCAATGAAAACCTGGCAATTTGGGAAGATTATTATCTGATCAGTAACTGATGGAAACCAGGCAACCTGGAAAGGTTTCCCTACTTCAAACAATAATTCATTCCCTGCTCGACGCGCTCAACACCTGTCACCATCAATCCTTCAGCAAATGCAGTCTGAAATTTTTCGCGGATTTCAGTTTGAAGTTCGAGAGTCTGCCCTTCCTCAGGAACGAAAATTTTCGGTACAGTACGGGGAGCGGTAGCAACCTCGTAACTACCACTCCCCGTACTGTCCTGATGAAGAATTTTTTCCACCCGCAAAGAATCAATTTCCCATTCCGCCAGCAGCCGATCCGTCGGCATCCCCTGAT
The DNA here is from genome assembly GCA_043736395.1 of Blastocatellia bacterium. Classification (GTDB taxonomy): domain Bacteria; phylum Acidobacteriota; class Blastocatellia; order RBC074; family RBC074; genus JAFDVL01. The sequence goes on from JAYTCQ010000356.1 coordinate 24,455, forward strand.
CGAAATGACTTACCGTAATCCCATAAACATTGGGCAAATACGTTTTCGCAATCGCTCCGAGCTTATTGAAATTGAAGTAGGCATTGCGCAATTTGAAAGGATCAAATGTCCATTCAATACGCCTGATATTTCGCGTTAAAGCGTCTTCGCGTTGTTTTAATTTTAATTGATAGCCAAGGCCGCAGTGCTGATATTCCGACAGCAATCCTGTCATGTGCGAATGGATGTACGGCTCTCCATTTTTGACGCCAACCAAACCCAGCAAATAGCCGATCATTTCTTCCCCATGAAACGCTCCGAAAATCTGACCACCCGTTTTTTCGATTGCTACCAACACATGAGTCGGGAGCAATTCACGTGAAGAATCACCCCAGATTCTCTCCTGCACCGCTGCGATTTGCTCAAAATCCCGCAAGTCGTGACAAGCGCGAAAACTAATGCAGGTAGTATCAGAAAATGTATTCATCATGGATGAGAAATCCTATTTCAGGTGTGGCTGACTCCAAAATTTATTTTGCTACCGCAACCGCTTCTCCTACGGCAGTGCGTAATTGCGCGGGGCTGATCTGAGCATTGAATCCGACGAAGTGCTTGTACACTTCTCCATCACGCCCAATCACGTACGTCTGCGGAATTGCGTTGCGGCCTTGTTGCAGGTGTGCGGCAAATTCGCCGTTGGCAAATCCAATGGGGTAATTGATCTTGAATTCCTTCACAAATTCGCGCACTTTTTCGGTATCCTTCACCGGGTCTTCCGTCGTCAAACCAATGATCTCAACACCCTGTCCTTTGAATTCTTTGCCCAGCTCAATCAAATGCGGAATCTCCACGCGACACGGCCCACACCACGTCGCCCAAATATCCACCACTAAAACTTTGCCGGCATAATCTTTCAGCTGCCGTGGCTTAGCATCAAGTACCGGAAAAGACGTTTCCATAACCTTGGCAGGCACCTTAACCCGTGCTGCCGGATTGGCTGACGCCTTAGGAGTTAAGATTGCCGGAGCTGATCGAGATAAGGATGTCGGCGCTTCTGTTTTGTTACGGAAAAATGCCAGTGCGATCACCGCAAATAATAAAATCGCCACCCCGATCAAACCAATTCGTAACATGTTATTTTTTGGTTGCGGCTGGCGCTGTTGCACTTGTTTAGCCATAAACTCCTCCTAAGAAAGGATTATCTTTTACTTAGATTTTACTGACACAAATTTTTATCAGTGTACCGATAAAAAAAGCCCGCTACAACTTTGAGTGCAGCGGGCTTGGATTTACAAAGCGCGATCAGCTTCGTTTAGTTCGTACAGCTCATCAGGAAGCGGCATTCATCAAAGCCTTGATTAATGGCATCAAGCGCAGTATTGATGTCGCCCAGACTGGCACCACCTGTGGGTTGTCCACCCAGCGCGCGATTTGCTAACGCCAGAATGTTATTCACGGTAGCAGGATTGCCTCCCAGTGCTGTGAAGACAGAATTCGGAATCGTTACCTTGAGGTAATTATCAGGTACACCGTCCAGATTTAAGTCCGCTCCTGGCGCTTCTGGAATGTCATCGCTAGTGCCGACTTTTCCGTCTGGCCCTGGTAAGGCCTTCGCGGTAATCATCGTCCTACACAATGCTTTCCCACCCAGATTTGGATCAAGCCGAACGTTCAAAGACAAAGCTACGGTTTGTCCCCAGATGACACTATTGAGTCTTCCATTCTTTAATAGTGAAGCTGGGATAGAACCGCACTGGACGTCACCCAATCCCGCAGGAAGCACTGCGGCAGTTCCTCCAGCAGGCATCTTGTCAATAAGACATTGTTCCGCACCGTCCACAAACGCGATTGTTCTACCGTTCGACCCAATGATTAATGGGCTGGCAGCAGTAATCAGTCGTTTGATGGTGTCAATCCTTACTTCGCCATTGAACTTGCCATTGCTATTGCCCCAGCCTCCCTGTGTAAGTGAGCAGAACGCTTGGGCACAATCCTTAACCGTCACGTTATATTTGCGTTCGGCAGAAGCATTGCCGCACGCGTCTTTGGCAACTGCTGATACAATTGTTACTCCCAACGGATATGGATCAGTGAGCAACTTGCCATCACTGCGTACATACATCACTGGAACCGGACCAGTACAATTATCCAGCGCCGTAAGGATTGGAATTGTGACGGGCGCTCCGAAGCAAGCCTCAACCCCAGCCGCCTGGAAATCAGTAATGGCGGGTGGCGTAGTGTCATTCACCGTAATTTTCTGAGACCAGCTGACTGGATTGTTACAAGCATCCTTGGCTGACCAGGTGCGGGTAATAACATTATTGCAGCTGGTGCCATTGCTGCCGGTTTCACTGAAGATAACGCCAACTAAGCCGGAACAGTTATCTAACGCAGTGATAACGGGAGCCGCTGGCACATCCGCCAGACATTGATAAGCAGCATCTACAGGTTTTGCGCTCAGCACTGGCGCAGTGGTGTCATTAACGGTAATCGTCTGTATCCACTTTGCTTCATTGCCACAAGCGTCTTTTGCCGTCCAAGTGCGCGTAAAGACATTGTTGCAACTTGTGCCATTGTTTGGGGATTCACTAAAATTAACCGCGACAGAGGTAGCGCAGTTATCCGTGGCCGTGATGGTCGGAACTGCCGGAACATCACTCAAGCACTGATAAGACGCATCGGCTGGACTCGCGCTAAGCGTTGGAGCCGAAGTGTCTTTCACCGTAATTTTTTGTGAATACTCAACCGGATTATTACAAGCGTCTTTGGCTGACCAGGTTCGAGTTATGACGTTGTCACAGCTTGAACCAGGATTGCTTTCCGTTTGTTTGTAATCAACCGGAAGAACGCCCGCGCAACGATCGTTTGCGGTAATTGCAGGAGCCGCAGGCACATCCGCCAAACATTGATAAGTAGCATCGGCAGGCTTATCGCTCAACGTCGGAGCCGTGGTGTCATTAACTGTGATGGTTTGCGTATAAGTATCACTGTTGCCACACGCATCTTGCGTTGTCCAAGTACGAGTAATGACATTGTTACAACTGGTGCCATTGTTAATTTCTTTGAGAGTTACGGGTATCGTGCCAGCACAATTATCGGTGGCGGTGATGGTTGGAGCGACAGGTACATCCGCTAAACATTGAACCGTAAGGTCGGTTGGTTTAGCGCTCAGCACAGGCGCGATGGTGTCCTTTACCGTGATTTTTTGTGAATACACAACCGGATTATTGCAAGCGTCTTTGGCAGACCAGATACGAGTGATGACATTGTCACAACTTGTCCCGTTGCTGCCTGTTTCACTAAAACTTACAAGTACTGGCCCAGCACAGTTATCTGTCGCGGTAATTGTAGGAGCCGCAGGCACATCCGCAAAGCACTGATAAGCAGCATCCGCAGGCTTATCGCTCAACACAGGTGCAGTGGTGTCATTGACCGTAATTTTCTGCGTCCAGCTGACCAGATTGTTACAATCATCTTTGGCTGACCAGGTACGGGAAATAACATTGCTACAACTGGTGCCGTTGCTTCCGGTTTCACTGAAAGTAACCGCAACGTTAATGGAACAATTATCCATCGCGGTGATAACAGGAGCCGCTGGCACATCCGCCAGACATTGATAAGCGGCATCCGCAGGTTTATCACTTAACACCGGTGCGATAGTGTCGTTGATGTTGATAGTTTGGCTCGCGGTGCTGGTGTTACCACAGTCGTCTTTCGCCGTCCAGGTACGTGTCATTACCTTCGGGCAGGTGCCTGTCGTCTTATCCTCAAAACTCAGCGTCACAGAGCCGCAGGCATCCGTCGCCTTCGCCTGCGCAAAATTTGCAACGACTGAACATTCAATCGTCGTTGGATCCGGCAGTTTCTCGAACACAGGGCCGATAGTATCCTTGACGGTTAACTTCTGACTGGCGGTGCTTGAGTTGCCGCATTTATCCGTCGCTGTCCAGGTGCGCGTCACAGTATAGTTGCCTGCGCAGGTTGTTCCAGCAGCGGTCGTATCAGCGAACGTTAGCGAGACGCTTGGATCGCAGCTATCTGTTGCCGTTGGGCTACTAAAGACAGGTGATTGCGAACACTCAATCGCTATATCGCCACCAACGCCGGAAATCATCGGAGCAGTGTTATCTATGACATTAATTTCTTTAGTTGCTTTGCTACAACAGCTATCTCCGGGACAAGCTCCCGAGCTAGCGCATGCTGACACCCCCAACACCACCTTACCCATACAACCGGTTTGACCGCTTGCGGGCAAAAATGGATCTACCTTAAAAGTAATCGAACCGGTACCCTGACCACTGGTGATGGTTCCTCCGGCGATAGTCCAATTGTAGCTTGCCGCGCCTTCCGGAGCTGTCGCTGTGTGATTCTCTGAGCCAGGGCAATAGGTCTCGGCATCAGTGGTAATCGCGGCTTGTGGTGGTAAGCAAACGGAACCGTTCTGAATGCTCCGATCCTGGTTCGCGCCGCCGCCGCCATCAAAATCTGTTGCGCGCATGTGGAATGGTGCGCCGCTGACAGAACCAGAACCATTTCCGATTCCCCAAGTTGTAGGCGTTCCCATCGCAAGATGACCGCCCCAGAAAAATCCGACATCACCCGTGGTTGTTGGCGTGAATTTCACTTCTATTTTGATTTCACTGGTACCAGCGACTGAGCCAATAAGCATGGGTACCCCAAATGAGACCTTACTCACGTTATAAGCATAAAGCATTTGCGGGCCAACCAGCGGTTCTCCGCCGTAGCCGCCGACAGTGGAGAAATAAGTCATTGGATTGGGAAGTGGTCCAACCGGTACCGGCGTCGTGCAATTACCTGGCGCAGTCGTTGAGGTATTGCTGCAAGCACCATTCAATAATCCTGCAAGTACCAAATTTTCGCTGGCGTCAAATTCCGTCAGGTAGTCGAAAGCCTTTTTACCAGCCTTTGTGAACTCGAAGTTAATAGTAAAAGTATGCTCCCCTACGGGACCTAGTCCGCTAACGAAGTAACGGTAAGGAACAACATCGCCTTCCGCATAACAAGAGTTTTGGGCGTTGATATTTCCATTCGCCCATTCGGCACCCTTAGATCCTGCGCCATTATGTAACTGGTCAAGGTTGGTACCAGCAGCAAAGGCCGGAGCAAAAGTTGCTGCCGCGCTCTTCGTCTTCCAATTGAATAGATTAAGAAAGTCGTATGGTTTAGAATTTTTGACTGTAACCCCACTGGTGTTGGTTGTGAGAGTATTCGCGCTGTAATCAAAAATTCCAAAAAACGACCGCCCGTCCGAAGAAAAAGCTGCGTTGGCGCTCACTGCGAGTAACAGGGTCAGTGCAACCAGACCAAAAACAGAGCGTGATTTTTTGAAGGAAAGAAAACGAGATAGAAAAGAATTTGGCGAGGTGAAGTTGGGTTTATTTTGCTCGTGATCACCCAGCTTGTAACTAAATTTAGACATAGCTGCTCCTTTGTGTTGGGACAATAGACAGACTTAACCATTCAGCATAGCAATACAATTTACTTCAAGTTTATAGGATAAGTTGTAGTGAGTATGCGCTGGCTGGCTTAATTAACTACACTTATAAGGCAAGTGAGGTTACTAAGTCGGTCTTAATATTTTGGAACACTCGCTACCTGAAATTGAGGAGGATTTTCAGTTAGAAGTAATTCATCGGACTTACAGTAAAACGCTTTAAAGATAAATAACATTTATTTTCTGAGGAAAATAATTTGGCTTACAACAGATTATGAATAATATAAATTAAACCTCGAAAATTTACGTTATTAAAACGCAGAAGTCTCAAAGCCAGATTATTATTTTATGGCTATACAATAAATAAATACAAAGTTAATACTTGACGAATCTAAAGCTAATCAATAATTTTTGTCAAGAATTTTAATAAACTTTCTCATTATTACACATATACCATTTTAAATTATTTAAACTAAGTAGCTTTTTATTGTTGAAATCGTTAGTAATAATTTAGCGCTTCACCAATACCTAAAGCCATTCAATATAACTTAGCGGCTTTAGTCAGCATCGTGAAATGAATCCTGAGAATTAGATAAATGAGGGGAAATACTTCAAGAGTAATAAGGTAGGAAATCAGAAATTTTGGAAGCGAACGTTTTAAGTTACGATAAAAACTCAAGCAATGATTAATTATGATGACAGGAGAAACCGGAACTATCTGCCTGCCGATCAATCCTTCGCCTTTGACTTCTTCGCCGAGGAGCGCAGCCAGTTGGTAGGTAGAAGCCCGTCTTCGGTCGCAGCCTCTGTTAGAGGATTACATCTTCGTGCGTCCTGAAGCATATTTCAGACCATATTTCAGCGGGAAAACCTTTACGTTTTCCTGCTAAAAAGTATTCTCTGATTTCTAGTTTTTTTATCGCTTGCCGTCTAAATTCGCCCATTCTCCAGATTGAATAAAGCTCGCCCAATAAAACGGATGTTCGCGGCTTTTTCGTTTCAGCATTTTTAGCTGCACTTGTCGCAGAGCTTCTCCGCGCCCTAAGCCTTGTTTCAAACCTTTGTAATATCCCGTCATCAATTCTCGCGTCACTAAATCGCTGACTGGCCACAAACTCATCACTAAACTTTCGGTGCCTGCGAGGACAAACGCCCGGCGCAAACCGTAGACACCTTCGCCATTTTTCACTTCGCCGATGCCAGTATCACACGCAGAGAGTGTTACTAATTTTGTACCCCACAAATTTAGTCCGGACGCTTCCAGTGCAGTCAGGATGCCATCTTCGCCGTCAGCCCTTCGCAAGTTCGCTCCGGCTAACGCCAAGCCTGAACGCAACAGCGGATTTTCAATTTTCGCCTTGGCATTGATCGCACGCGTGTCTTTCGCATTCGATTCACTGTTCTGATCGGTCAGGAAAAATCCATGAGTAGCAATATGCAAAATCTTCGGCGCAGTTACTTGCTTCAATGAAGCTTCCGTCGCGTTCGAGCCTGTCAATAAAAGTGATTCAGGAAATTGCGTACGAATCGAATTCGCTTCAGAAGCCGTCGCATTGAGAGGCGAAAAATACACCGTGCTTAAATCAATTCCCGCCGTTATGCTCTGTCGTTTTTGTGTACGGACTTTCAATTTGTTACGGTCCATATCAGCTTTGGCAAGTTGTGTCGCTTCCGGCTCACCAAACGCAGGATCGGCAATGACGACAGGGCTTCCAGAGCTTTGTCGCGCCACCTTAAAGCGCAATAAATCGCGTCCGCTGGTGAGATATGTGACTGAAAATTTTTCGATCAGAAGATTTTTTTGCTCGTCAACCAATGCTTCAAATGGAATCAAGTTCAATACGCCTTCAGGCGAGATGAGCAAGTGTTGCGCCGCACCGAAGAACGGACGAAGCGGCTGCATTATTTTTTCATCTACAACGCGTGACAATGTCTCAACATCTTTTCGTAATGGATCACGCAACGCTATGCGCCAGGCATTCATCACGGCGTCCAGCTCTTTTGTTTCACCTAAATCTTTGAAATGGATTTCGCCTTTTTGCGAAATCAGATAGGCAATATAGCGTGGTTCTGCAAAGGAATCCTTTCCAGCTTTCGGGTTATAAGGATGGTAAATTGAGAACTCCACCAACCAAGTATCGTCAGGAATATTTTTTCGAATTGCGTCCAGAGTTATAGGCTCAGTTTTTTGAAAATATCCGGCACTGTGCCGACTGATTTCGACTTCTATTTTCTCACGCTTTTCGCGTAACAAATTTAGCTCTTGCTCAAAATTTGCTGGCATTTTTTTCTGCGGACCACTCAGCACCAGACTGGAAAGATTCGAAGTCGCTTCGCGCAGTTGTTCGATCAACACACGATCTTCCGGATTCAATCGGCGTTGCATTGACACCTGACTTTCCGATAAAGAATCCAGGACACGACCTTTGCGTTGAAGGATTGTCGTCGCAGCAAGTTCCGTTGCCTGCTGATGATTTTCCGTGAGCAAAACATTCAGGGAAGTTGTTTTGTCAGATCGTTTGGACATCGGAGCCAGATACTCCAGTTTTTGCCGTTCCGAACCAATCGCTAAATTTAGAAAGACGCCAGTTTCTTCAATTTGTCCCGCACGATCTCGACATTCCAGGGCTTTCAATAAATCACCCTTAGCGATGTATAACTGCCCTAACGTATCCAAAGTTCCGGCTAAATCAGGATGATTTAATCCCAGCGCTTTCTCGTTGATGCCTAAAGATTTCTGCAAATTTTGTTCGGACTTTTCGTAATCACCTTTCGCGAAATATAATATTCCTAAACTATCGTATCCCATCGCCGTCCGTTCGTGTTCCTTGCCAAGCGTCGTCTCCCATATTTTGATCGCACGCAAGTAATTCTCTTCGCCTTTGGCAAAATTTCCGGTTTCTTTGTAAATTATTCCTAAGTTGTGCAGTGTACTGGCTAAATTGGAATCGTTGGGATTTGCCTTCTCAAAAATCGGTATGATCCGTAAGTAAGTTTTTTCAGCCCGTTGATAATCATCGCGTTTCCAATACACCAGCCCAAGATTCAGAAAAGTCATCGCAGTCAAATAATGCTCAGCACCGATGGATTTTTCTTTGATGGCAATGGAGCGCAAATAATTTTTTTCAGCACTTTCGAAATCATTACGCAAGTAATAAAAATACCCGATATTATTGAGTGTCAATCCAACCTCAAGGCTGTCCATTCCTTTCGTTTTTTCCTGAATTGTCAGTGCCTTGACATAGAGTTGTTCGGCTTTGAGATCATCCCCTTTGATACGATTAAGGCGCGCCAGACTTAACATGACTGCCGCCACTTCTGTTGTCTCGGCTCCTTCGATTTCTGTTTGAAGGGCTAAGACTTTTTCCTGGATTTCGATCGCTTTTTTATAATTACCGCGTTCTGTTTCTTCACTACCGTAATTTAATAAAAGCTTCGTGTAATCTTTTGTTTTCGTGCCTTGCGTCTTTTCAACGATGCTCATGGATTTGAGAAAATAATTTTCGGCGGCCTCAAATTTTTCTTCATCCCAGTACAGCATTGCGACATTGCCGTAAGCTTTCGCTAGTAAGGAATTCTCTTCACCAAAATTTTCCCGGATCGCATTGATTGAGGACTCAAATATCTCCAAGGCTTTTTTCCCTTCATCATTCGCCAGTAACGTCATCCCTAAAAAAATTGACGCACGCAACGATTCGGAATTGTTAGCGCCTAACCCGGCATTCAGCACACGCACAGCGTTTTCGATGAGCGGTAATGCTTTGGCATAACTCCGCTGGTCAAAATGCTCTGAGCCTTCGGTCAGATTTTTTTGTGCAGTGAAAAGCTGACGATCTTTTTCTGAAGCTTCACGGATCTGATTGAGATGTATTTGATAACGCCCGCTCTCGCCGCGAGTTTGCTTTGGCGCAATTTCAAGGTGAAACGTTTGTTGCGTTTCGGCGATGACAAAAAAATTTTCCGGCTCAAATTTTCGCGGTTCGCCGTCCAGCTTGAGAATGGTTTTTCCTTCGACCAGCACCGTAATCGTCACATCAATCCCGCGCTGAGCCAGCAACACGTTCGCCATTTTTCCCGGCAGTAAAGTGAATTGAAAACTTTGCTTTTGCCCGCTTTGAATTTCAGCTTCTACAGGTTGCTCAAATTCTACCGTCGGTATGTTTGCGATGCTTTGCGCAGTGGCAGCCGGTAAACAAAGAACAATGATTGCAACTATCAACCCTAACCGGATTTCGTACAGGAAATGGAACAAACGAAAACCCGAACCAGCCTTTTTCATGCTTTTCCTCTTATTGATTTTTTTAGTTAATTCATTCCGGGGGAACATTTTAAATATGACCCAGAAAAAAAATTGAAGCAAGGATTTACGCAATTCTCTTTTTGAATCGCAGCACGCTCACTACAATCAAAGTCACGCCCATCGCAGTCATCACTAACGCATTGCG
>JAYTCQ010000357.1:0-41374 GCA_043736395.1 Blastocatellia bacterium
CACCTCTTCTGGCTGAATCTCGTGGTAGCTTGAAAAAAAAAGCTGAGCGTGAAATTCGTGACGGAAACTTCGATAAAGCCGAAAAGTTCTATCGCGACATTCTGATCATGAACCTCGACGATAAAGATGCTCGCTTAGGACTGAGCTTTTCCTTGCTCAAACAAAATAAATATACTGATTGTTTTGATGAAGCTTCTCAGATTATTGCAGTTGATCCACTTAACGCCAGAGCTTTTAGTTTAATGGGAACTGCCCTCCTTCGCAGTGGTGATTTTCGGAACTCTATCGAATCATTCTTAACTTCTCTGAAGCTTAATGACCGCGACCATCTTGCTTTAGCAGGTATTGCGGAGATAAGTTTTTATGAACACCGCTCGAAGCTTTCTTATGAATATATGAAACGGGCTTTGTCCATCGAATCCCGCGATCCGGATTATTATGTTTCTTTAGCGCGAATTTGCTCTCGGCTCGAACAATACGGTGAAGCTGCTGATGCTTATCAAAGCTTTTTATCTGTTTCACCTAAAACTGATGAAGAACGACGCGCTCGCATTCAAGGCCTAATTAGTTTTTACCGATATTTGGGAACGACTAAATTACATCGCCCCAGCGGCCCGGATATTGTGACAATTCCTTTTGAAATTCACGGAAATCGCCCTTTTATTAAAATTAGAGTTAACAACAAAGAAGAGCTGAATTTTGTGATTGATACCGGAGCTAGTTTGTCTGTTATCTCCGACAAGATTGCTGAAAAACTAGGGATTAAAGCGGTCGCAAAAGGTGGTTCTGCTCGCGCAGTTGGAGGTAATGGATCATTCGGAATTATTTATGGCGTGATTGATTCCATGTCAATCGGTGGAGCTAAAATTGATCTTGTGCCGACTTACATTCGCACAGTTCATTCAGCGGATGAGACGCCCATCAACGAACGCGCTGATGGTTATATTGGGTTATCAGTACTTTCAAACTATGCAGTTACCATCGACTATAAACAAAAAATTATTATTTTAGATCGAACGCCTTTGAAGGAGGAGTTAACAAATACTGCGGCAATTTCCTTAACTCCAACCGACGTTGTCGGAATTCCTTTGAGGACAACCAGTGGTGGCTTAGCCAGTGCCGAAAGTTTAATCGAAGGTCACGACAAACCGCTGAATTTTATTGTTGATACTGGCGCTAGCACCACTGTAATTTCTAAGGCTGCCGTCAAAAAGCATAATCTTGAAAATCTTAAACTTAAAAATGCTTTTTTTCGTGTGATCGGCGCTGCTGGCATCGAAAATGATGTTGAGGCTGTCGGATTGGCTACTTTAACCGTCAATGGCTTACGCCAAAAAAATGCCCGTGCTTTAATTCTAAATCTTGATCCTGTTAATGAAACTTCGGGATTTGAACAACATGGGATTCTTGGAGGAGATTTCCTGCGTAATTTTAAAGTTGAGATTGATATGAGGAAATTTTCATTTCTGTTAACTCCTCAAAGTAATCTAATCGAAAAAGTCGTGACGAATTAACCATGACTACTCTGTATTTAGAAACCTCCGTGATTGGCGCTTATCTTGATAAAGGGGATTCCTTTCGTCGTGACTTAACAATTCGTTGGTGGGAACATGAAATGAAACATTACGAAGTTTTTATTTCTCCCCTGGTTCAAGCTGAAATTAATCGAACTCGCGAACCTTATCGAAAAAGTTATCTTTCATTAATTAAAGAAATTACTCAATTGGAAATTACCGAAGAAGCAGCGATTCTGGCCGAAGGATATATTTCTCGTGGTATTTTTCATCGGAAATACTTGGGAGACGCTCTCCATATGGCACTCGCTTCATTTCACAAAATTGATTTTGTAGTTACTTGGAATTTTGGATACTTGGCCAATGTTCACAAACAAGCACGTGTTAAATTATTTAATACTGCCGCTGGATTCTTCTCACCTGAAGTCATCACCCCTGAATTTTTGATACTGGATTAAATGTACACAAGACCAAGATTTTTAGAAGAGCTTCACGCCATCCGCGAGGAAATGTCGCGTGAGTGTGATTACGATATGGATTTGTTTGCACAAATCGTAATTGACATTAATCAGGAAAGTATTGAACTTATTGACGCTGACTTGCATCACGACGATTCCAACTAAAATAAGACAATAAAGAAAAAGGGTGAACGCTTTCGCGTTCACCCTTTTAGATTTGACTACTAACGTTATTAGCAACCACTTGACTGGAAGATCGGGATCACTAATGAAGCGGTTGGCAACACACTTGTTTTGTGAAGTGTGCGAATACCAGACCACTTGTTGGTTCCCTGTCTTGGCGTCAGGATCAGACCAACTGAACCAGTTGTATTCCATTTCAAGGTTCCGGTACGACCTGAAGGAATCAACGCGTTGTTGTTGACGCCTACGATTGAACCGAGACCACCTGGAACACGTGGTGTTGTTGGGTTGATAATGAAGCTACGTAAGCAAGTACCAGCGAAAGGTGAGCTGAAGCTGCCAGCTTTTTCGCCATCGTTGTAAGCCACACCGACACCGCTTTGAGCAGCGCCAGATAATGAAGTTCCAACAGTACCGTTCAGTCCAGCGACAATGATGCGCTGTCCAACTGAATCGTTCGGGCTTTGAATTTCAGCAACAAACTGATTTGGCTGATAATCATAACCACCAACTCCGCAGTTACCATTAAAGGTCAATGTGGCAGTCCAGTCATTTGTATTACAAACAACACCATTTGCTGCCGTGTTGTTTGGTGTTGAATGTAACCAGAATGCTTCTGCACCATAGTTGCCAACATAGTTACCATCATTAACGAAAGCATTGCCAATAAGTCCATTATATTGAACTGGGCAACCAGTCGTTGTTCCAAAGCTTCTGTCATCAGGAGCAACTGCCACTGCCAGTAAGTATCCTGTATTTTCAGGATCATACTCTGAAGCTAAGAATGAAGCGCTTGCATTCGCAGTCAAGCAAACAGTTTGGTCGGCTTGTTCGCAATTTGCACCAATGAAAAACATGTGAACAGCAACTGTTCTGTCGCCTACGTTGCTGATTGTTAAGCGAGTGTCAGCACCCGCTCGTGAGTTGTAATATGGGAAAGCTAAAAATGATCCAGCTTTCTGATCGCTGACACCGATATTGGTGGGTGCTGGACCGGCAAAAGCTGAAGCTGCCAACACGACGAGTGCTGACAAAGCAAAAAATAAACGTGTGAGTTTATGTGAGGTTCGCATTCGAAAATCTCCTTAAATGTTGTTCGAAGTATTGTCTTATTTGTGAAATACGTTTTGTCACACTATTCAAATCTGAAAGCCCAAACAACTTAACGAAGTTTGAAAATCAGTATTAATGTTTTAGTAATTTGGTTGATCCAAACCCCTAATACCACTAACGATAGTGATGGCGATTAAACGAAATTCCAGTGATGTGACGTTGGGAAAAAAATACTTAGCTGTATGTTTTCTATAAGAAAATTATCCAAAGGTATGGATAGCTAAGTTATCCGTGTAAATAACAAATCTTCAAGGTAGTGAAAGCCGGATGTGAGGAAGATTCGTTAACGTTGGCAATTCTACATGTTTTATTTTGTGTGTCAACTACATTTTTTAAACGTTTAATAATTTTATTACATTTTTATTTTATTCCACGGTTTTACTATTTAATAATGTCATAATTTCAATTTCATTTAATTTGATAACCTTGCATTCATTCCTTTGCTATGATAGCCTCACTGTACTGTAGGTCAGCTTTCTGCACCGCGTTAAATACATATTTTACAGCAGTTTACAAACTACAAGGTGTCACGTTTCGTAGTCTCTGCAGTTTACATAGCTGTGCCATTTTGATAATTGAGTTGCGATTTATTTCCTAGGCATTTTAAACTAATATTTATCGCTACATCGCGGAGTACCTATGCAAACTTCTACTGTTTGGGAATCAGTTCTCTCTAGCATTGAGAAAAAAATAAATCATGAAAGCTTCATGACTTGGTTTAAGCCTATTTCTTTTATTAAGGAAGAAGAAGCGGGAATCTATCTAAAAGCTCCTGATCGTGTTTTTGAGGATTGGATTCTCAATAACTACCGCGATATTCTCGATGAAGCTCTCGAAGAAAATCAGATTACAAATAAACCTATCTTTTTTGAAATTGCTCCAAGTAATCCTAAAATCGAAGTTCAAGAGTCAAAATCACCAAAGCAACCCAAAGCTTCTTCGAATACATCCACAACTCCAGCTACGACGCCAAACACTTCATTAACCGATTTCGTTGATCTTGAACCCTTAGAACTACCTCTGAATCCAAGGTATACGTTTGATAATTTTGTGGTTGGTTCCTGTAATCAATTTGCTCATGCCGCCGCACTAGCTGTCGCTGAAGCTCCTTCGAAAACCTATAATCCCTTATTTGTTTATGGCGGAGTGGGACTTGGAAAAACACATTTAATGTGCGCGCTCGGACAAAGAATTAAGAATAATAATCGTCATCTCAGGCTTTCTTATATCTCTGCTGAAAAGTTCATGAACGAACTCATCAACGCAATTCGTTACGATAAGACCATGACCTTTCGCGAAAAATATCGCTCAATTGATATTTTACTTATTGATGATATTCAGTTCATTGCCGGAAAAGAGAGGACTCAGGAAGAGTTTTTCCACACTTTCAACGCGCTTTATGACAATCAAAAACAGATTGTAATTTCATCAGATTGTCCTCCAAGAGAAATTCCTACTCTTGAAGAACGCCTTCATTCCAGATTCGAATGGGGACTGATTGCAGACATTCAACCACCTGATCTTGAAACCAAAGTCGCCATTCTCAGAAAGAAAGCTGAAACCGAAAATATCAATTTGCCCGATAGTGTAGCCATGTTTATCGCAAGCAAAATTAAATCCAACATTCGGGAATTGGAAGGATCACTGGTTCGGTTGACTGCGCTTTCATCTTTGCGCGGGGAGCAGATTACGATTTCCCTGGCTCAGGAGGCTCTCCGGAATATCGTTGATGAAGAGCAGCGAGCTGTCACAATTGAGACTATTCAGAAGGTCGTTGCCGAGTATTACAACATGCGTGTAGCTGATCTTAAATCGAAATCCAATACTCGAAATATCGCTGTTCCTCGTCAGGTTGCAATGTACCTTTGCAAGCTTTTGACTAAGGCCAGCCTCCCTGAAATTGGTCGGGAATTTGGCGGAAAACATCATACAACTGTCATGCACAGCATTAGTAAAATTAGCGAATTAAATGAGCAAAAAGGAAGTTTCCACAGGCTTATTAACAGCCTAATTGCTAGTTGTAAATAGACTTAACTACCTTTTCCACTTGATATCCTGTGGACAGCCTGTGGAAACTGTGGATAACTTTGGATGATGGTAATATTTTCCACAGTTTTCAAAGTTAATAACATTTTTTCCACAACCTTTTCCACAGTAGTTTTATACAGTAAAGTACTTATTATAGAAATATTTACACAGACTTATCCACATTTCCACAAGCCCTACTACTACTACTAGATATAAACAGATAATTTAAGTATTAGTTAGATTAGTAAAAAGTAAAAACTCGAAGGAGAAAGTAAAATGCAGATTAAGATTAGTAAATCCGGTTTCCTTAAAGAATTAAACTTCATTCAGGGAGTCGTGGAAAAGAAAAATACAATTCCGATTCTATCCAGCTTGCTCCTGGAAGCCAGTGGTGGAAACTTGAATATCAAGGGAACTGATCTTGATGTTTCCATCAGTACTAATTGTGATGCTGAAGTTATTGCGGAAGGTTCAGTCTGCCTTCAAGCAAAGAAGTTGTTTGAGATTGTTAAAGCTTTACCTGAAGCCGAAATCGAAATTAAGGTTGGCGAAAATGATCAGGTAAGCATTGTCTGTGAGCGGTCACGATTCAAAATGTTAGGTCAGTCGAAAAGCAACTTTCCTGAAATTCCAGAATTCAAAAGCGCATCCGGACATCTTCCTGCTGACCTGTTTCGGACTTTTATTACGCGAACAATTTTTGCAGCGACGAACGAGGAATCTCGCTATGCTCTGAACGGAGCTAAGTTCGAGCTTTCGTCGGAAAGTTTCAGGATGATTGCGACTGACGGGCACCGACTTTCGTTTATTGAAAAGAAAGGAAAGTTTGGAGAAGATTTAAATGTCGAAGCGATCATCCCAAAAAAGACTTTGGCTGAACTGGTTAAACTTAGTTCTGAATCTGAAGAGACAGTCGAATTTGGAAAAGACGATAATCATCTCTTTTTTAAATTTGGAAGACGCCTCCTGGTTTCGAGAATGTTGAGCGGACAATTTCCAAATTATGAAATGGTGCTTCCGAAAGAAAATAATTACTCGTTTGTAATTGAATGCCAGCGCATTGCCGCAGCCGTCCGCCGTGTTGCGTTGATGGCAGACGAACGCAGTCACGCTATCAAATTTGAAATCGGGAACGGTCAGCTCAATATTACGGCACAAGCCTCTGATGTTGGTGAAGCTGGAGAAACACTTCCGATTGAGTACTCAGGTGACAGCATGACTTCTGGATTCAATGCTCAATACGTAAATGACTTTTTTGGGGTGATCAGTGACGGAGATGTGAGGTTTGAATTTAAAGATGGAAATTCTCAGGCGCAGTTAAAATCTGTCGGTGATTCGGAGTACGACTTCCGTTATGTGATTATGCCGATGCGACTCTAAAAGTTCTTATTAGAAATTGTTAGTTAAGTTTAATGGAATTCATCTGGAACATCGGGAACCTTTAGTATTACCGGTCGTTATTATTGGTACGGGTGAACCTCCTGATAGTTGGCGATCATAGTGATTCTGGGGTGGGTTTTAGACACTATGATCGCCCATTTTTTTATTTTCCATCTCCTATCATTTTATTTGGTTGATCGTGTCCTGAAAGCAGGTATCCGTCTAATAGGTTTAGTGTCGTTAATCCGCCAGAATCGCTAAAGCCGTCTTCGAGTCCCATTCTTTTTCTTTTAGCTTTGCGCGAATAGAAAAATACTCCTCCAAAAAATATCCCCAGAAAAATTGTCGAAACTGCTAAAGCTCCAATCCAGTAAAAAGTCGCAACAATAAATCTTCCGGTTTGAATTGTTTCATTGATCACGTATGGATCCGGCGGACGTTGTTCCATTGGAAGCGCTGTCACACTTTTTCCTTCCCAATAAACCTTTGGCGCATATTTAATTTGTTTAATTAAATCTTCAGCCGTTTTTTGATCGGTGACATTCACGCCTTCCACAACGTAGTTCCCTACTCTTCGGATAATTCGCGTATTTTTAATTTCAGGACTTAGCGCATCAAAATGTTGCTGAAGTTTAACCGCTCCATCCGTTGCAAATTGAGGAGTTTGGTATTCAATAATGATCAGGCTCATTTTTCCACTGCCGTTTTCATAATCTGCGATGGCGACCAGTGTTCCTCCAGTGAAATCAATAAGTTCTTTGAAATCAGTAAAAGGTTGAATTTGTGAGAGTGCCTCTTTTCCTAACACGAATTTTTCACTATTTGGGATTTTTCCCTGCTCCGGCAAATTACTTTGAAGAGTTGGCATTTCGCTAAAGTCATCGTTTTCAATTTTAATTCCTAATTTTGAAACGTCTACTCTCTGAGCGAGGTCGTTATTCCAGGGAGTTACTCGAAAAAAATAATTGCCGTTATGATAAGCACCGATACTTTCCCGGCTTCGTTCAAAAGTCATTAGCCCAAAGGCTTGAGAAGTAAATTCAGTTTCAAAAGCCTCAAGGAGAATTTTATCTTTCTTATTTGAATACTGACGCGCGAAAACTGATTTCAGCCCATATTCGGAATACACTGGAGCTTTGAATTCAGAAGTAATATTTTTAGCTTCGCCGTTAGCTAGCCAGTTATCGGAAAATTTTACGGGTAAACGTGTTGGTTTTTGCGCTAAAGAAATTGTGACCAGAATTGAGACAGTGAAAAACAGGACAGTAAGTTTTATAAATGACAAGCTCCCTCCTACTTTAATGCTTGTAAGAACAAGAAATTTAAATCGCAAATTGTGAGCCGATGGGATTACCGCCAATGATGAAGTTGTTGCAAGATCAGGTCAGCATGCTTGCGCGGATTTGGAATCTGACGCATGGTGATCTTACCTGCTTCTGCCGCACTGTCAATAATGACATCTCCCACTCCAAGCATTCTCTCAAAAATAGTAGCACTAACTGTCACGTCCTGCGCATTTCTAAGTGGAATATTTCTCACGGTTTTTGAAATCAGTCCGGAATCAATTTCAATTTTATTGGGAGTCAGTGTGTAGACAATTCGATTTCGCTCGATATGTTTCATTACCGGATATGCAAACCCAACTAATGCAAAAATCAAAGCTATCAAGAGCGTAAATCCTAATACCCCGATCAATCCTGTAATAATGATCGCAGCCAAAGCGGCTCCCGCGTACAAAACTCCAACAGAATAAAATGACGGACGAATCTGGAAAATAATTTTTTCCTGTTTCATCGCGACTGGTTCTGAAACAGAAGTTATTTCTGACGGTTTCTGTTCAGCTCCGCAGCCGTTACAAAATTTACTTTCCGTTGAGAGGTCTTTTCCACAAATATTACAGAACATAAAGTTAAATTACCTCAGCGATTATTTTTGCTGTGCTTCGAAGATTGCAGAAAGAATGTGTCCGCGTGAGGACTTTAGTTCGATGCCAAGCAATCGCGCTACCGTTGGAGCAATATCTACGATTCGAGCGTATTCAATGTTCGTGTTAGTTTTAATTCCTTTTCCAGTGACAATTAAAGTCCCACGCATTTCTGAGCGCGAAGGTAAATATCCAGCGACAAATCGAGGTGTAATTTTCTCAATTGATTTTTTCGTGCCCCCATTTTCCGAAAAAATTACTCCTGGAGCGGCTTCGATGAAAAACGCCGCTCGCGGATCAGCTCCCAGCTTAGCAACTTCTTTCTTAGTGACAATTCTGGAAATCGGGCTGTGATTCTGAATTTGAATTTCTCTGAAGACGGCTTCAAGTGATTTCGCCGCCTCTTCGTTGTTTTGATCTTTTAAGTAAATTGCCGCCGCGCCTTCCGACGAATATGTTGTTGCAATCCAATCCTTAACTTTCCCATTGGCATCAAATGTTAAAAATCCTTTTTTTGCCAAAAATTGATTGGGACGAAATTCCTGATCGGCTTTGGCAGTGCCGTGCGGTGAAATGATTATAACTGTAGCTTCATCTGAATCGATTAATTCAAGGATTTTTTTGATTTGTAAATCACTGGCTTCGAGATTTGCATCCAGTCTAATTAAAATTAACTGTGCTTGTTTGATCGCCTCATCATTTAAAGAGTCTAGTTTGAAATCAATTTCCTCGCTTTTCGTAAAAGGAAAATTAATCGCCGCCGTTTTGATCCCAGCTCGTTTTGCCGCTTGCCAGATTGTATCTACTTTTATTTCTGAGAATTTAATTTCCGACGAAATTCCTTTTTCTTCATTAAAAATAAAGTCGGAGACGACACCGTGGTCCGATGGAAACATTCCGCTGACCACGCTTGCATATGCTGGTAAAGTCGCGGACGGGTAAACGCTCTCAACATTAAGCGCAAAAGCTCCTTTCTCGCGAAGGTATTTCAGATTCGGAATATTCAGGCGTGGATTGTTAAGGTCTTCCGTTTTTAAGCCATCAATCGAAATTAAAATTACTTTTGAAGTAATTGCTACTGAAATTGGCTTTTTTTTATCTTGCGGAATAAGGTTGAGGGCAAAGAGCAACAATATTCCAGTGTAGGTAAGTAATCTGTAAGTCATCATGAATTGTATAAAATCAATTACAACACCCCGAGGATATTACTTCCTCAGTCGGTAAAAAGCGTAAGCGCCTGCGGTTTTCCTCAGTCGCAATATACCTATAAACTGACTGATGAACATTTACATCTTTCCTTCCTTTAAATCTTAGTATTATTCGAATCTTCCGAACTCTCCCATCATTTTTATCATTTTCTGGTGCATAACCAATTTTGTATCTGAAACCAACCTTTTTAGTAACCGTATCGTCATTAATTCTAATGTATTCCAGTACTTGCTGTACGCCATCTTCATAAATTTTAAAATTCCTCAGAATATTTTTTACAGATAGGATAATTTCTTTTTCTGGCTTCTGCGTTAGATTGATCCCTATCAAAACAGTATTAGTACAAATACAAATGGCGTCAGAGTATTTTTCTTTTGGAGTTGACGAAGTGGTAGATTGACCAAAGCAAACAATGCTGAAATTGAAAACTGCCAACAATAGCAAAGGTTTCCAGATCGAAATAGTTTTTATGGTAGTAAACAACATCAATGACTTTTGATTAATTTAACTCTCCAGTTGATTACCGTAGCAGCTCAATCATTTCTCTCACTGCCCGATCCAATCCTACCAGTGAAGCTCGCGCAATGATGTTATGTCCAATATTAAATTCTTCAATTTCCGCGATCTGCGCGATCGGAGCAATATTTCTATATGTTAAGCCGTGACCGGCGGCGACTCCGATTTTTGCCATGACGGCCGTACGTGCCGCTTTTTTAATTCGCTCAACTTCCTTACTTATATCTTTCGTATTGCGAACCGTTGAACTCCCCGGAGCTTCACAAAGATGCGCATACTTGGCGGTACAAAATTCCACCTGAAAAATATTCAATTTCGCCGAAGCTTTGATTTGCTTCAGATCAGGATCAATAAATAAGCTGACAAAAATTCCCTGTTTGCTCAAAGCGTCTACAGCTTTTTTAACTGCCGCCATATTCGCAATTACATCTAGTCCACCTTCAGTCGTCACTTCCTGCGGACTTTCCGGCACCAGCGTTACGACATCCGGTTTGAGACGCGAAGCAATTTCTATCATTTCATCAGTCGCCGCCATTTCAACATTCAAATGTGTCACGACGACTTGTTTCAGCGCAATCAAGTCATAATCCTGAATGTGGCGGCGATCACTTCTTAAATGCGTAGTGATTCCGTCAGCTCCGGCCAATTCACAAATCACCGCCGCCGAAACTGGATTCGGTTCGTTCGTACGCCGTGCCTGGCGAATCGTTGCAATATGATCAATGTTGACGTTCAGTCTTTTCATAGATAAAAATTCCAATAAATATGCTGCCGCAGGCAAATAATAGAATTAATGAAATATACCACCCGCCTGTAACTATTCCTTCGCAACAAAAAAGCCTTTTGATTACGTAAAAATTAATCCTACCACTTCCCGATATTACGCTCTCTAAATACGCTAATAATAGAGATACCGCGACACCTGTGCTGCCAAATAATGTTCCGGATAAAGAGAGTATTTTAACTGTTTGCCTGTTAGCTCTTTTATAATCCATTAAAAAAAAATCGTTCATGGAATGCTTTTACCTATGGCTCAACACTTCCTGAGCTGCGGCGTATTTTCCAGTCAAATCGTTCCAGCGAATTTTAAAAACATCCGCGAATACTTCCAACGAAGCTGAAAGCATCGTGACTTTTGATCCTTCGACGTGTCGCCACACGACGGCAGTTTCTTTCCATTTCCAGCCCTGTTTATTGGCAATGAATAAAACTTCAGGATCAAATCCGAAGCCTTCGATTTGTTGCAGTGGGAAAATTGTTTGCGAAGCCTGGCGCCGAAATGCTTTAAATCCGCACTGCGTATCTTTAATGTCCATTCCTGTCATCAGCCGGATTAATAAATTTCCACCGCGCCCGCGCAGCCGCCGTAAAATGGATTGTTCGACTTCGATCACAGATTCGCTAATCGCGCGTGAACCGAAGACGACATCATATTCATGATTCAAAATTGGATTGATTAGTTTCGGAATCTGATCCAGCGGAGTCGCTAAATCTGCGTCCATAAATAAATGGACTTCACCGCTGGCGTGGAGCATTCCGTTCCTGACCGCGTACCCTTTTCCGCGATTGCCTGGATTTTTTAGCACCAGCAATTTTATTTTTTCGTTGGTTTGCACTTTAAAATTTTCAGCAATTTTTACTGTCTGATCGCTTGATCCATCGTCTACGACAATGATCTCAGAAGTGTAATCCTGAGCCGTTAAATATTCGAAAGTTTGAGTCAAGGAAGAGCCTAATCGGTCTTCTTCGTTATACGCGGGGATAATGATTGAAAGTATTGGCATTAATTTTCCTTTGTCATTTTGCAATGGAAATTAATAATACCGTATTTTGCACAGCCTGTGGAAATGCCTGAGGAAATTCAATAATTGACGATGCAATCAAATTGATGCTATTAACATTGGTTTTGCTAAGAAAAATGCAGAAGCCCGCACGCAGTAAGGGCGTCAGTCCATCAGGAAAACTTCCGCAATTTTCTTGTTCATTTCTTTAAAGTGCACGGTCGCCCTTACTGCGTGCGGGCTTCTGCATTTTGGATCAAAGTTTGCGTAAGAGATTTTATGGCTTCATCACTTTCAATTGAAATTAAGCAGCGATTGCTGGAATTTATTTCTCAGGAATTCCAGGTTGTCCTCGAGGACATCGCTTCAGAAATTCCTCCCAAAACCGAACTTGGAGATTTGGCTTTTCCTGTCGCATTTGAATTGGCAAAACGCATCAAGGCTGCAACTGGAGAAAAGAAAAATCCGCGTGAGATCGCAGCAAAATTAGCTGAATCCTTAAGCAATATTTCCGGCGTAGCCAAAGTCGAGATCGCTGGCGCAGGATACCTGAACGTATTTTTCGACCGCGCCAAACTATTCAGCGAGCTAGCGAATTCTTCACCGACCACCGACCACCGATCCCCAACCACCGACAAAATCATAGTGGAGCATACTTCGATTAATCCCAACAAAGCCGCGCACATCGGACACGTGAGAAATTCAGTGCTTGGCGATACCGTCGTTCGGATTTTGAAAGCGATTGGCGATACGGTCGAAACTCATAACTACATTGATAACACCGGAGTTCAGGTTGCCGACGTCGTAGTCGGCTTCATCTACATCGAAAACAAATCGCTCGCAGACATTAAAGCCATCGCTGAAAAACCCGTGATTTCACGCGAAGACAGCTTTGATTATTATTGCTGGGAATTATACGCCCGCGTCGGGCAATGGTACGAAGAGGATAAAACACGATTAGAAATTCGCGCGAATACGTTGCATGAAATCGAAGCTGGCGGAAATGCTACGGCAGAAATTGGCGAATACATTTCGGAGAAAATTGTTGATTGTCATTTGAATACGATGTCGAGATTAGACATTAGTTACGATTTGCTGGCGCGTGAAAGTGAAATTTTACATCTGCATTTTTGGGCACATGCTTTTGAAAAACTCAAAGCCATCGGCATTATCGTTTTTGAAACCGAAGGACGCAGCAAAGGTTGTTGGGTGATGCGAGCTGAGGTGAGCGATGAGGAGAAAGAGAGACAAGGCGAGGCGGAGAATGAAAGTGAACACGACGCGGATAAAATTATTGTTCGCTCGAATGGAACGGTGACGTATACCGGAAAAGATATTGCCTATCATTTATGGAAACTCGGTAAACTCGGCCTGGATTTTAATTACAATTTTTTACGTCACGATCATCGTGGACACGAAGTCTGGATTTCATCGGCAGAAAAAAATCCAAATGAACATCCAGTCTTCGGGAATGGCACTGCTTATTTGAACGTCATTGATGTCGGCCAATCCTATCCGCAAATGAACGTGAAAAAAGCTGTGATGATGCTCGCAGCTTCTGACGAAGAAAAAGCGAAAGTTTCGCGTAGCGCGCATCTGGCTTATGAAAAAGTTACGCTCAGTTCTGATGCAGCTAAAGAATTAGGCGTTGAATCCGACGGCTCTGTTTCGATGTCCGGTCGTAAAGGCCTGGGCGTTAAAGCTGACGATTTAATTGATCGTTTAGAAGCCAGCGCATTAATCGAAGTGCAATCCCGTCATAAGGATTTATCCGAAGACGCGCAAAAAAAAATCGCGCATCAAATCGCAGTTGCCGCGCTGCGATATTTTTTGCTGAAATTTACGCGCACTTCGATCATCGCTTTTGACTTTAAAGAAGCACTTAGTTTTGAAGGCGAAACCGGACCATATATTCAATACTCCGCCGTCCGCGCCAATAATATTTTCCGAAAAATCGGACGTACTCCAGATGAAGTACAAAAAGATTTTGCAAGTATTGGCGCCGCACAAATTAATGAATTTCTCTCCGGCGAAAGCGGTAATAATTTATGGTCAGTAATTTATTTTGCCGCTCGCTTAATTGATATTGCCGGGATTGCAGTGAAAGGGTTCGAGCCAACACATGTTGCGAAATATGCGTTTCAATTAGCGAAGCAATTCAATGTTTTCTACCACGATTTTCATATCCTCAGCGAAACCGATGAAACGCGAAAAACTTTATTGTTAACAGTCGCTGATATTACGCGCCGCCAACTGGAAAAGGCTCTGTCGCTACTGGGAATTGAAACGCCTGAGCGGATGTAATCGTATTGCGGGCGGCTCGCCCGCAAATAACGGGCGAGCCGCCCGTTGTACGAAGTTAGAAATTTATGAAAATCAATCGCACGCTTATTGATGAAAAAAAACAACAGCTTGAACGCATCAAGCTTGAGTTGAAGCAGGAATTCGTCGGCATTGATTACATCATTGATGACTTGCTGGATTACATTCAAATCTGGTACCTGATGCCGGAAATTCTGACGCGTCCGATTATCGTTAATTTGTGGGGAATGACGGGTGTCGGCAAAACTGATTTGGTTCGCAAACTGGTCAGTAAGCTTCATTACCAGGATCGCTTCGCCGAAGTTGAACTCAGCAACAGCGAAAACAGCAGTGGCAGTTGGCGCAATTCTGTCTGGTCAATTCTTGATGATAACGGACTGAATGATGGACTTCCTTCGATAGTTCTGTTCGATGAAATACAAAAATTTGCGACGCTCGATTCCACGGGGCAGCCGCTTTTAAATGTACGTTTTCAGGATTTCTGGGAACTCCTGAGCGATGGAAAACTTGCCAAGCGCGACAACAAAGAAGACATCAATCAGTATCTGAATACGTATTTGTTCAGCGCTTCGCAGCGCAAAAAACAACTGGCGCAAAATACTGAAGAAGGCATTGATCCCAACCCGACGATTGGAATCTGGGAAGCGAATCGTTTGAAAAAACTTTTCGATTTAGAGGATGATGCTCTCAAGATTGCCGAGCTGACTACGGATGAAATCTTAGTCGTTTTGCAGGAGCGAAAATCGCGCAAGAAAATTTACGAAGCCGTCAATCACGCGAAAACATTAATCATCATCAGTGGAAATCTGGATGATGCTTTTACGATGTCGAGCGCTACGGGCGAAGCCGATATTGATGCTGACATTTTTCATGCCTTCACAGAAAAGATTACGATTATTGATATTAAGAGTGCGTTGACGCGGAAGTTTCGCCCTGAACAAGTTGCTCGCTTCGGCAATATTCATTTGATTTATAATTCGCTGAAGAAAGAACATTTTCAGAAAATCATTGCCAACGAAATTGCGCGAATTATCGAGAAAACCAAAATACATTTTCGGATCGATATCACCGTTGATGACAGCCTGAAACAATTAATTTATCAAAATGGAGTCTTCCCCGCGCAAGGCGTACGTCCGGTTTTTTCCAGTGTGATTGATATTCTCGAAGCCAATTTGAGCAAGTTATTATTCGATGCGCTCATCGCCCGATCACGAAAAATTAGCATTGCTTATGATTATGTGAAGCACGAAATCAAGGCTCGCGTCGGAGCCAAACGCGATGTCGTCATTAAATATGTTGGACGAATTGATAAAATTCGCGATAGTAATTTAGCCGATTTAATTTCCAATGTTTCTGTTCACGAAAGCGGACACGCTGTGGCGTACGCGGTGCTGTTTGGTCTTGCCGCCTTACAGTTGAAATCCAAAGTAGCTTCGACGTACGTCAGCGGCTTCACCTTCCCGCATCAGATTTATCAAACACGCCAAAGCCTGCTCGATAAAATTAAAGTTTATCTGGCGGGAGGTTTGGCCGAAGAAATTATTTTCGGCAAAGATCGCGCTACGGTTGGACGTGAAAATGATCGTGAAGAAGCGACGAAGCTGGCGATGGGTTATATTCGCCGATACGGTTTTCACGAAGATTTTCAAGCGTACTACACAAATGAACCAGGCGTTTCGATGGACTTGGATGTGACTGACACCGCCATTGAAAAACTGCTGCGCAAGATGAGCAAAGAGACGACAGAAATCCTGAAAAAACATCGTCCATTTTTGGAAGAACTTTCCCGGGAATTACTGACTCAGGGAAGTCTGACTTCTACGCAGATTGCAGAAGTTGCTGAGAACAATAAGGTCGAAGTACAGGTCAAAGAAGAAGGTTATTTGCATATCGAAAATTACGAGAATTTTCTGAAATGAGTAAATGAGGTTTATTTATAGTTCGTTCCCAATTAGTATCGGGCTTCATTTTTCTAACGAGTAAAGACATCAACTAATTTTTTCCCAATAATTATGCTTATTGTAATGACTTCTGACGCAACTGAAACTGATGTTCAGCGCGTTATCACTCAAATCGAAGCCCTCGGATATAAACCACATCCGATGCCTGGTTCCAGTCGCACTGCGATTGGCGTCACCGGAAATCAGGGCGCAGTTGATCCTGAGCCTTTCAACGAAATGCCTGGCGTAGCGGAATGCGTCCGCGTTACCAAACCTTATAAATTAGTCGGGCGCGACCTCAAGCATGACAAAACTGTCATCAGAGTTGGCGACGCCGAAATCGGTGGCGATGAACCCGCGATCATTGCTGGTGTCTGCGCGGTTGAATCGCACGAGCAAACAATGATTACGGCTGAAGTCGTCGCTGAAATGGGTTTGAAATGGTTTCGCGGTGGAGCTTTCAAGCCGCGTTCTTCGCCCTATGCATTTCAGGGAATGCACGAAGAAGGCTTGAAAATTTTGGAAGACGTTCGCAACACGTACGGCTTGAGAATTGTTACAGAAGCGATAGACGAAGCCGCGCTTGATCTTTGTGAAAAGTATGCGGACGTGATTCAAATCGGGACGCGCAATATGCAAAATTTTAGTTTGCTGAAACGCGCCGGACAGGCTCGCAAACCGATCCTTTTGAAACGCGGAATGTCTTCGACGCTCGAAGAACTTTTGCTGGCGGCGGAATACATTATGTCGGAAGGAAATTATCAGGTGATTCTCTGCGAACGCGGCATTCGAACATTCGGGAATCATTCACGCTTTACCCCTGATTTGGCGGTGATTCCTGCCGCGCAAAGACTTTCACATTTGCCAATTATTCTTGATCCAAGTCACAGCACGGGAACGCGCGAAACTGTGATTCCGATGTCGCGCGCCGGGATTGCGATTGGTGCAGATGGATTGTTGGTTGATATTCATCCATATCCCGAACGCGCTTTATGCGATGGGCCGCAGGCTCTGTTGTTTGATATGTTTAGGGAGATGGTTCAGGAATTACGCGCGATTGCGAAGATTGTGAAAAGCAGTAAGCATTAATAATTTAAATGCGGAAGCCCGCACGCAGTAAGGGCGCCAGTACTCAACGAATCTTTCAAGTGTACTGGCGCCCTTACTGCGTGCGGCTTCCGCATTAATCGCCGATTCTCATTCTGTAGAATGAGCGCCAGACGAAGACGACGGAAATAATAAAGAACACAGCTGCAAGCGCGTGGGTTACGTTTGCACCTTGTGTTTCGGTTAATTTCAGCCCTAATCCAACCGCCAGCAATCCGAACAAGGTAGTGAATTTAATGACCGGATTCATTGCCACTGACGAAGTATCTTTGAATGGATCTCCGACTGTATCACCTACGATTGTCGCGTCATGTAGTGGAGTTTCTTTCGCTTTCAATTCGACTTCGACAATTTTCTTCGCGTTGTCCCAGGCTCCTCCGGCATTTGCCATGAAGATCGCCTGATACAATCCAAAGATCGCAATCGAAATCAGATAGCCGATGAAGAAATACGGATCAACTAACGCAAATGACAGCGCTGAGAAAAACACCGTCAGGAAGATATTGAACATTCCTTTCTGCGCGTAGATCGTACAAATCTCGACTACTTTTTTACTGTCTTCAACCGAGGCTTTTTCAACGCCATCAAGTTTGATATTGGCTTTGATGAATTGGACAGCTCGGTATGCGCCCGTTGTTACCGCCTGCATCGAAGCTCCGGTGAACCAATAAATAATTGCTCCGCCGGTGATTAATCCAAGCAGGAATAACGGATTCAGCAGAGAAATATTTTCAAAGAAAACAGCTTCCGAAGGCGATTGTCCGCGCAGCAATTGAATGATTGAAAAAATCATTGTCGTTGAACCGACAACAGCTGTTCCAATTAATACAGGTTTGGCTGTGGCTTTGAAGGTGTTCCCTGCCCCGTCATTTTCTTCGAGCAAATGCTTGGCTCGTTCGAAGTTGGCCGTCACGCTAAAATCTTTTTTCAGTTCTTCTTTAATATTCGGAACGTTTTCAATCAATGATAATTCATATACTGATTGCGCGTTGTCCGTAACCGGGCCGTAAGAATCTACGGCGATAGTCACAGGCCCCATTCCTAAAAATCCGAACGCTACCAACCCGAACGCGAAAACTGCGGGAGCCGCCATCAATGAAGCTAGTCCAAGCAGGCTGACGGCGTAGGCGATGGCCATCAACATTACGATAGCAATTCCCAACCAATACGCTGAGAAATTTCCAGCGACTAAGCCTGACAAAATATTCAGTGAAGCGCCACCTTCTTTTGATGAAGTTACGACTTCTTTGACGTGGGCAGATTCCGTTGAAGTGAACCATTTGACCATTTCAGGAATGATCGCGCCCGCTGCCGTTCCGCACGAAATGATGGTTGAAAGCTTCCACCACAACGAAGCGTCTCCGGTGGAGCCAAGCGTTGGAATCATGAAATATGAAACAATGTAGGTCAGGATAATTGAGACAATCGAAGTGATGATGACCAGGCTGGTCAACGGCTTCTCAAAATTCATATTGTCTGATTTTCCGTATTTCCCTTTCGCCATCGCTTCATTCAGGAAGTATGACCCGGCTGACGCGACTACCATCATGATACGCATCACGAAAATCCAAACTAACAATTGTACCTGAACAGTTTCGTATGCTGTGCCTGCTGTCTTCTCATTGACTGCAAGAAGGATGAACGAAATCAATGCGACTCCGGTGACGCCGTAGGTTTCAAAGCCGTCTGCTGATGGGCCAACTGAATCGCCGGCGTTATCTCCGGTACAATCCGCGATGACTCCAGGGTTGCGCGCATCGTCTTCTTTGATTTTGAAGACTATCTTCATCAGGTCAGAACCGATGTCAGCAATCTTGGTAAAAATTCCGCCTGCGATTCGCAGAGCCGCCGCGCCCAGTGATTCTCCAATGGCGAATCCGATGAAGCAGGGACCAGCATAATCGCCGGGAATAAATAACAAGATGAAAAGCATCAGCAGCAATTCAACTGAAATCAAAAGCATGCCAATGCTCATTCCGGCTTTTAGCGGGATGGCATAAATCGGAAATGGTTTGCCTTCGATGGCAGCAAAAGCCGTCCGCGAATTCGCAAATGTATTTACGCGAATTCCGAACCACGCGACGCCGTAACTGCCTGCAATTCCGACTAAGCTAAACATTAAAATGATGGCGACTACACCGGGGGTTTTCCCTTCAAGCAATCCGAAATAAAGCACAATGATGATGGCAATAAATGCTTCAAGGATCAGGATGAATTTCCCCTGCGTGATCAAGTAGGTTTTGCAGGTTTCATAAATCAGCTCTGAAATTTCAAGCATTGATTTATGGACGGGCATATTTTTCAGTTGTTGATAAATCATTAAACCGAATGCCATTCCGAGAGCGCTAACAATCAATCCGAATAGTAATAATGTGTGCCCGTTAAATCCGCCAATAAAATTGACTTTGGAAAGATCAGGCAAAATTAAATCCGCTTCGCTATGGCCTCTGGAAGCCTGCGCTAAAGCTGAAAGTGAATTTAAAATGATAATTGATACAGTGAAAAGTAAGGTAATAGTTAAATTTTTGGTACGGTGCAGGACTTTAGCGCCGCCTTGTAAATTTAGGATCATACTCAGGAACCTCTAGTTGATGGAAATAATTTTAAAGTGGGTAACTCGAAGTCCGCATTATAGACGATGCCGTTGTGAATGCAATAATGCGATAAATATTATTTATCAGGTGAAAAAGGCTACTCTGCCTATTCTTTCTCATGCTTGCTGCCGTTGAATAGTTACTTTTAATTTTTACAAAACACCGATTAGGCGGAGCCAATGACTAAAAAATGGGTCAATTAATCGCAATCTAACTTCCCCTAGTTTCTCTTCCAGGCGCAATATTTCTTTTTCCTGTAATGCCTGCAATGCACGTTGCATGCTGGAAGATGTGATACTTGCCGCTCGTAAGACACCTTTCGATTGTAGGCCTGTGCCGTTTGCTTTGACACTGTAAATCAACGCTGTTTTTTGGATGATCGTGAGCTGGTTCCAAAGTTGGGTGTACCAGGTGTCATCTTCTTTAAGTAGAAATTCCAGAGATTGTCGTACTTGCTCTTCTGTCAGTTTTGTTACTTCTCCATTAGTGCGATCCCAACAGGCATGCGCTAATCGCTGTACATTGTAAGGAACATCTTCCGCTAAATCCTGAATCAATTCTATCGCTTCATCCGAAGCTTTGATTTTACCTACTGCAAAATTTGCTTTGAGCGCAGGCGAAAAATCTGCGCGAGGAATTTCCGTGATAAATCTGCGCTCACCCAAATGATAAAACGGTCGTGACGGGTTTCCTGTCATGTCCGCTAACAATCGCGTTTTAGAGCCAGCAAAAATATAACCAATGTGTTTATGCTGTTGAATTGCCGCTCTAATTTGCGCTTCGGCCTGTTCCCCACCAGCGACGATGATTTGCTGAAATTCATCTATGATAAATCCGACCGGCGTTTTAGATTTAATCGCTAATTTTTCTATGCCGTGCAGCAGGTCTATCAATAAGGGAATTTGTTCTGGCTGATTAGTTGGGTCAGTCGCGACGCCAATTTCCGCACTAATCGTTTGGTCAGTCAAACTGTAATTTATCTGTGGTTTCAAACTTTTGAAAAATTGCCGAACACTGTCACTTGCTTTTGTGATTCCACCGCCAAGTTTTTCCGTGGCCTGCGCTAAGGCAGTTTTCACTAATGCTTCAATGGAGGGAAATGCTTCTGCATCGAACCGTAATACTACTGCGCCATCCGCCTCAGCTTTTTGTTGCGCTGCTGCCAAGATCGAAGTTTTTCCATAACGACGCGGCCCGATTAGAAATAATTTGCCACTTTCCTGGATCGTATCTACTACTTCTGCGACTTCACTTTTTCGATCAATTAATTGTTCGGCGCCAAGTTCAGATCCATATTGAAAAGGGTTCTTAGCCATAAACTTTTACAACGCTTAATGCGTAACGCTTAATGCGTGATGGTAAGTATATGTATTTGAATGAAAAAAGAAATGGAATATGAATATTAAGGAATTAATTCACGCAATAAAATTTCTAACTCACTAAACACCTGCTTTGCTAAATCCTCATTTTCTTTCATCTTCACTTTCAAGACACCATTCGGCGTAAATTTCGTGTTCGGATTTTTGGCGAGTAATTTCATTAAGCTGTCAGGATTAATGCGTGATTTTTCGCTGAACCGAATGGCTAAACTGTCAGCGATTCGGTCAATTGAAAGGATGCCTAAATTTTCGCATTCGCGGCGCACTTTTGCGTACTCAAATAAATTCTCAACTGACTCTGTTAGTCTGCCATAACGATCTGCAATTTCGTCTTTTATTTTCGCCAATTCTTCATCAGACCGCGCTGAGGCAATGCGTTTGTAGGTGCGTAAACGTTGGCTCATGTCGGAAATGTATTCGTCAGGAATTCGTGTATCAACTCCCAGATTTAATTGCGTAGTGATTTCTTCGACGATGTCTTCGCCGCGCAATTCGCTGACTGTACGTTCGAGCATTTGGCAGTACAAATCAAAACCAATCGTATCTATATGCCCTGATTGCTGACCGCCTAATAAATTGCCTCCACCGCGCAGTTCTAAATCCAACGCCGCGATGCGGAAGCCTGCACCTAAATCTGAAAATTCCCGGATTGCAGCCAAGCGTCTTTTCGCAATCGGAGTCAGAGCTTGTTCGCCTGGAATCAATAAATACGCGTACGCCCGACGATTTGATCTGCCGACACGACCTCGCAATTGATAAAGCTGCGACAAACCATAAGCGTCGGCGCGATTAATAATAATGGTGTTCGCTCGCGGAATATCGATTCCGTTTTCAATGATCGTCGTCGCTACCAGCACATCAAATTTATGGGCGACGAAATCCAAGACAGCTTCTTCCATTTCTTTTTCGCCCATTTGCCCGTGCGCTACAACGATGCGAGCCTGCGGCACGATGCGCTTAATCAGTGCTGCAATTTCGGTAATTGATTCGACACGGTTGTGAACGAAAAATACCTGACCTTCGCGTTGTAGTTCCTGTTCAATCGCGGCGCGAATCACGGTTTCAGAAAAGGCTACGACGTTGGTTTGAATTGCCAGGCGATCACGCGGCGGAGTTTCGATTACCGACATATCGCGCAATCCCATCAACGACATATTCAACGTACGCGGAATTGGAGTCGCACTCATCGTCAGCACATCTACACGCTTTTTCATTTGCTTCAGTCGTTCTTTGTGTGCGACTCCGAAGCGTTGTTCTTCGTCCACAATCACGAGCGCGAGGTCTTTGAAAATTAAGTCGCGTGAGAGAATTCGATGCGTACCCACGACCACATCCGTAGAACCTTTTTCGAGGGCGACGAGAACTTCTTTTTGTTCTTTTGGGGAACGAAATCTGGAGAGCAATTCTATCGTGACGGGAAACGCGGCGAAGCGTGATTTAAAAGTTTGAAAATGCTGATACGCGAGAACCGTCGTCGGAGCCAATAAAGCAACTTGCCTGCCGTCCATCACCGCTTTGAATGCCGCTCGCATCGCGACTTCGGTTTTGCCGTATCCGACATCGCCGCACAGCAAACGATCCATTGGCATTTCGCCTTCCATATCTTTTTTCGTGTCGGCTACTGCCGTGACTTGATCGGGGGTTAATTCATAAGGAAACGAAGCTTCGAATTCTTCCTGCCAATGCGAATCGGCGCTGAAGGGTTTTCGCTGCGCTAATTTTCTCTCCGCGTAAAGCTTTAATAATTCTTCCGCCATGTCGCGCATGGCGCGTTTGGCTTTGGCTTTCGTCTTGGCCCAGGCGATGCCGCCGAGCTTGTCTAATTTGGGTTCGGTACTTTCTCCGCTCGAAAATTTCTGAACTAGATCCAACCGCTCGACTGGTACATAAAGTTTTGTGCCTTCGGCATAAGTCAGCAACATGAATTCGCGGTGTTTCGGTTTTGCTTCCGTATTTGCGCCAATCGCCCGCGCATAATTTTCCGCTGCCGTCGTCGCTCCGCCCGAAGCGTCGAGTTGAAATAATCCCTGGAATTGCGCGATGCCGTGGTCAATGTGGACGACATAGTCTCCAATTTTTAAATCACGAAAATCAGAAAGAAATGCAGCCGCATTTGAGCGCGTAGCCCTGGTTTTATTAGTGCGTCGCTCGACGTGAATCGCTTCGTCGAAGATGTCGCGTTCGATGTAAAACGTCAGACCGAATTGCGGGATGGAGAAGCCGACGGAGAGATCACCGATTAGCGATTGCGGATTTAGGAGTGCGGATTGCGGAGTTCTAGCGTGTGCGTTATCTGAAGGCGACGCGATTTCTGATGCCGCAATCCGCACTCCTAAATCCACAATCAAATTAACTTCGTATTCGGCTAAAACTTCACGAATGCGATCCGCTACACCTGTGCTGGGCAGGACGAAAATTGTTTGATTGGTTTGCTGTTTTAATTCATCCGCCAGATCGCTGACTTTGCCGTGCCATTTGCGTACGGCGCGGGAAATGATTTGTGTCTCGGAAATATTCGCTTCGGGCGGAAAAAGAAATAATGGCCCGATACCGTGGTCGCGAGTGAATGCTTCGTGGACAGATTCGCTCAGGATTGCATTTGCTCCAACATCTTCGGTGCTAAGTTCTTCTTCAAAACTTAAAGCCGCATTTCCCAACAATCGAAGCTCTATACGCTGAAGCAACTTTATTTTTTCGCGTAATTCATCAACGGACAGAAATAATTTTTCCGGCAATAATCCAATATCATCGGCGGCTTCCGTACGCTCAAAGCCTCGTTGCAATTCTTCCTGAATCGTCTTGATTTGCTTTTCAATTTCGGAAGGTTCATCAACGACTAAGATCGTGTCGCGCAAATAATCAAACACCGAAGCGGTCAGCGGTTTCACCAATGGCAGCAAAAACTCCCAGCCTTGAAATGGCTCTCCATCGTCTGCGTAGACTAAACGGTCACGCAAAGCCCGGTCATATTTTTCATCGTGCCAATGCTCACGCGCAATGTTTGCCCAATCTTTGAAATCCTGCGCCGAAGACCTTTCATCGCGCATTGGAACAATGACGGCTTCTTCGATGGTGCGCAATGAACGCTGCGTTTCAGGATCGAATTCACGAATCGAATCTATTTCATCTCCGAAAAATTCTACGCGAATCGGATGCAGCGCCTCTTCGCTTTCATCAATGCCACGGCTCGGAGAATAAAAATCCAGAATGCCGCCACGCGAAGAATATTCGCCTACGTTTCCAACCGGATCAGCGCGGACATAACCAATCGCCTGCAAGTGATTGAGCAATTCTTCAAGCGGTAATTCTTCGCCAATGCGCAGGTTCACTCCGGCCTGTTTTGTTTCCTGCGGTGGTACAAATCGTTGCAGCAACGAACGCGCCGTCAGCATGACTATATCGCCAGCACCGGAAGCCAAACGCCACAAGGCTAATGCCCTTCGTTCCAACAATTCCGCGTGCGGAGAAACGCCGCTGTACGGATCACTTTCAGAAGCAGGCAGCGTGAACACTTGCTCTTCGCATTCGTTGCGATTATTAATCGAATTGTAGAAAAATTTCAGATCGCGTTCTAAATCTTCCAAGTCACGATTGCGAAGGCTGAGAAATGCAAATCGTTTTCCAGTTTCTTTTTGTAGTGAAGTGATGACCAAAGCTTTCGCGCCATTGCCGAGTCCGGCAATGCTGATGACGCGCTTGCCTGAGCGTACATCTTTGAGAAGCTTTTGAAGCTCTGGATTTGACCAAATGTTTTGAAAATTAAATTGCACTCTTATTCTTTATTCTTCTTCCGAAATAACTGCATATTCCCAAATGAAATGATAATTACATTTCTCGATTGGTTTTATTGTACGACTTGCGCTCCATCCTTCGTCTGTTTTAATTGGTCCCCAAAACTCTGGAAAACTACTCGCCAGAATTTTTGCTGCACGGTTTCCCGTTAATCTTTTCTCCGAAGAATTTTCAATTTCTACTCTCCGAATTAGTACTCGCTCAGTATTGCTTGCACTTCCATTTTGCCTGTAAATCTTAACGATAATATTTGGCATTTTTTATTTGTTAGCACTTAATATCCGCTCAATAATTTCCGTGGTCGAAACTCCCTCCACAAACGGCAAGCTCATTACCTTCCCTCCTGCCGCTTCGACTTCTTCGCGCCCTATGATTTCGGAAACGCCCCAATCGCCGCCTTTGACTAAAACATCGGGCAACAATTCCGCAATCGTTTCACGCGGAGAAATGTCATCGAAGATCATGACATAGTCTACACACGCGAGCGCAGCCATGACTTCGGCGCGTTCATTTTCTTTGAGAATTGGGCGGGAATCGCCCTTTAGAATTTTTACGGCGCGGTCACTGTTGAGGGCGACGAATAACACGTCTCCGAGTTCGCGTGCCATTTGCATATAGCGCACGTGACCGGGATGCAGAAGGTCAAAACAACCGTTCGTGAAGACTACGGTTTTATTTTGTGCGCGCAATTTTTCGCGCTCTGATTTTAGTTGGTCGAGAGAAATGACTTTGCCCATAAAGGGCAATCTTAGTTGATAGCGGTTGCCTCGTACAAGCCAGCCTTATTTATTGTAAACAAACTAAAGTGAAGATTGCCAAAAGTCCGAGGTTGATGCCAACCAGGAAGACAGTCAGGATTGTTTCTTCTTTTTTCTGTTGTTCTTTGCTGATTCCAAACATTGTGAACTCCAATTGAAAAGGGGAACTTATTTTGGAGTTTTGCAAAGATTGTGCCAGCTTATGAAATTGCGAGAAATCCTGGATTTACTGGGAAAATTTGAGGTAAGTGATTTTTATCTGAGACAATCTGCGCACCAAATGAGAAAGTTTGTCACACCTTTTCGTGTAATCATTCTGTCGGCGCGCGATAGCCTGGTTTGGTTTTTGCCGTCAGGCCTGGCTTTTTCATTTCAATTTTTATGGTACGCCACTTTCCATCGCGCTTCTCGTTGGTTGGATAGTATCCGATGGAATATTGCGTGCGCAGCTCTGCCGCAATTTGCGAATAGGCAGGTTCAAGTTCTGCGAGACGTTTGCACGGATAAACTTTTCCTCCGGTCTGTGAAGCAAACTCTCGTAATTCTTTTCTGGCTGATTCGTACAGGCGACGATTGATCTGCATTCGTTCTAATCGTGATAATTCGCAGTGATCTTCATATCGGGAATCGTCCAGGCCTTCGGCATATTCAGTAACATATTTTTTGAGCTGCTTTCTGGAAAAGTGAAAACTTTTTTCGTCTTCACAGTTGCGCATCATTCCGGCTTCTGTGGTGGC
Organism: Blastocatellia bacterium; assembly: GCA_043736395.1. GTDB lineage: Bacteria > Acidobacteriota > Blastocatellia > RBC074 > RBC074 > JAFDVL01. The sequence continues at coordinate 26,736 of JAYTCQ010000357.1, forward strand.
TTCGGTATTTACTTCAAGAAAATATGCGGTGACATTTGAGCGTTCCATTTCTGGCAATATTTCGTCAAAAGTTGCTGCTCCTACTGAGTCCACGCCATCAGTTAAGACGATCACTGCTTTGCGTCCCTGCACTTTACTGAGCACCTCGTTAAGCGTGATTTGGAGGGCATCATAGAATGACGTTCCCGTTCCAGGTTGCAGAAAATCTATCGCGCTTTCGATTTTTTCCCGATCTAAAGTTAACTCTTCCATGACAGTGACTCTTTGATTTAACTCGACTATGGCGATTCGATCTTGCGGACGCAGCTCATTCAAAAAACGCCTGGCAGCTTTTTTCATTAAGTCCACTTCATCTCTGGCACTGCCTGAAGTGTCTATCATTAGCACGAGATTAAAAGGGCTTTCGGTGGAGGCGAAATTTTCAACTTTTTGTTTCACGCCATCTTCGTAAATCACAAAGTCCTGCGCGGTAAGTCCGGCAATATTTTTGGACGAAGTTTTACTATTAATATTTACTTCAATCGAAACTAAACTGGTATTTAGTTTCAGAATTTCAGGTTCTTGTTTATTATCCTGAGCCTGTAAATTTAGTAATGCCGTAAGCATTATTGAAATCGTTAGTAAATATTGTAGCGTTAATTTCATTCCAGAAAATCCTTTGGAATCTTGAGCCAGTTTCATTATACCGCATCGCCTGTTTTCAGGTATCAATGTTATAGTTTTTCCCTGATGAATTCAGAAAATATCCAGCAAGCCGCGCATGACGATTTATCGAAATACAGAGAACAACTACATCAATTTTCATCGTCTCAAGTTCTCTCTTTTGCTAATCGTGCTGTTAGTAATTTTTTTGAATATCATTCGTCAACCGGACTTATTCTTCGTGACACGATCGAGCTTTTATGTGAAATAAATTGTCATCCCGATCCTGATGTTTCTCAGTTGGGCTTACAGGCTTTGTTTCCTAACCTGATCGAAAAGCTTAATGATTCTTTTGATCCGGCATTGTGCGAAATTTACGACCGTGTCTTTGCTCAGGTTATTTCTTTCTATCGGCATTTGCCTGAAATGAAACGCTTTGATGAAGCGTTGTGTAACTTCAATTTACCTGACGAAGAATTCCTACTTACTCGTAAAAGAAATCTTATTAGTAAAACTCACTCTCTTTCTAACGAACTGCCGCTTAAGAAGATTCTTTTTTTATCGCGCGTCACAATTGGAGCTGACGTCGCCATCACTTCTGTTTTGATGGCGCATTTACAAAAAGTTTTCCCTGGTGCTGAATTGGTTTTGCTTGGTTCTCATAAATTACAGGAGCTATATGGTGGCGACGAAAACGTTCGTATTCATGAAATTAATTATGGACGTGGGGCTACTTTAAATTCTCGTTTACTGAATTGGTTGAATGTTGTAGAGGTTGTAGATAAGGAACTTGAAGGGCTTCACTCAAATCAATTTTGTGTGATTGATCCTGATTCTCGTTTATCGCAGCTTGGTTTACTTCCGATCTGTGGGGGCGAGGCTAATTATTTTTTCTTTGAAACCCGTAGTTTTCAAAGTGAAGGTCATTTTTCAGTAGGTCAACTTTCATCCATTTGGGTAAATAAAATTTGTGATTCCCTTCCAATCAGCTTTCCCTTTCTTGATCTTCCTGAGCCTCAAAAATCAATTGGCAATTTTGTTACTTCTCATCTTAAGCGTCCGATAATATCTTTGAGTTTTGGAGTGGGCGGTAATGAAGAGAAACGAATTAATTATAATTTTGAAGTTGAATTGGTTCGCTCACTTTTAAAATTTTATACGGTTATTGTTGATTCTGGCTTTTCGTCTGCTGAACTTTCCCAGTCTGAAGAATTGGCGTCTGTGTTTCGTTCCGAAGGAATTCAGGTTCTCCAACTTGCAGAAGATTCATATTTTCATTTCTCTGATAAAGATTTTATGAATCAGCAAATTATTTTTTGGAAGGGGGGGATCGGTTCTTTTGCTTCGCTCATATCCTGTTCCGATCAATATTTGGGATACGATTCCTCTGGTCAGCACATTGCAGCGGCTCTCGGCGTTCCTGTTATGGCGATTTTTACCAATTCAGGTTCTTCAGTATTTAATCAACGCTGGCAACCTTGGGGAAGATCAAACCGTGTTTCTATTTTTGCTTTAACGGATCATTCCTCATTAGACACTTCTCAACTTGTTTCTTTGGTGTTAGCTCGTCTTTTACCTTAACCTGTTTAATTAGTTTAATTATTTTAGTTGGCTGTGGAAAAGATTGTGGAAAACTTTTCTTTATTTGCTTTAGGTAGTTATAAACCTAAAAGCGGCAATAGTTTGCCGCTTTTATCTGCTTTGAGTGAACTGTTTAAAATAAATAAGTTAATCGTTGAATTCAGCCTTGGTAGAATTCTCGCGACCTGTCATATGACATTTACCATCAAAGAGTGCGCCGTGTTCGATTATTAAAGCTGCCGTATAAACATCTCCGTATATCTTTCCAGTCGGGTGAATCTCTACTTTATTTTTTGCAGTTACTGGACCTTCAATTGTTCCGCTCACTGAAACCGTCCCTACTTCGATTGACGCTTTAATGACTCCTCTTTCCCCTACCAGCAAAGTTCCCGATTCTGAAATTATTTTCCCTGACACCGCACCGTCTACTCTGAGCATATCTCTAAATGTTAGTTCACCATTGATCTCAGTTCCTTCTCCCAAAAATCCCCTTAGATCACTGGGGGGGGCTTCGGTTGAAGAGAGATTTGAGGTGGAAGAAGACTTACCAAATTTCATCGTATTATCCTTTATTGTTATTAATTTTAGATATTTATAATTCGCTGTTTAATTCTTGACTGGTGACATCAGTTCTCCGCATCAGGATCGAATATATTCGATCCAATTCATTGGCTGAACTGAAATCTATGCTTATTTTTCCGCCTTTAGAGCTAATTTGAATTTTTACCTGAGTGCCCAGAAATCTTTTTAATTTTAGCTCTGCTGCGCGGATGTTAGCATCATTCCTAATAACAGTCGAATCCGTTTCAGATTCAGATTTTGAAATCGCTTTCTGCTGTACAGCGCGTTCTGTCTCACGCACGGACATTTTTTTGTCAATTACTTCCTGGGCCAGTTTGGCTTGCAATTCCTGTGATTCTAAACCAAGGATGGCCCTTGCGTGACCCATTGAGATTTTTTCCGTTTCGACCATTCTTTGGACGCTTTCCGGCAACTTTAACAACCTGACATAATTGGCCACTGATGAACGGTCTTTCCCTACGCGTTTGGCAACTTCTTCCTGAGTTAAATCCAAAGTTGTGACCAATCGTTGATATGCTAAGGCTTCTTCTATAGGATTCAATTCCTGCCTCTGAATATTTTCAATCAGAGCGACTTCCAGGATTTTATCATCTTCCATTTCTCTGATAACAGAGCTAATCCTTTGTAATCCAGCAACTTGCGAAGCACGCCACCTTCTTTCACCGGCAATTAATTGATACCGCCCATTATCTTTTCGGCGTACTAGGATGGGTTGAACTAACCCATTTTCTTTGATTGATTGTGCTAGTTCTGCTAATTTTTCTTGTGTGAAAGTTGTTCTTGGCTGGTGGGGATTTGGGTCAATAAGATCAATCTCAATATCTTTTAACTCTTCCTTTTTATTATCGGTAGTACCATAAGGGGCGGCATTGCTATTGTTCGAAGAGTCTGAGAGTAATGCGCTCAGTCCTCTACCTAATGCTTTTCTGGTCATTTTCCATTACCTCTTTCGCTAAATTGATATAACTTTCGGCACCTTTTGACTTTATATCGTAAAGAATTATTGGTTTTCCATAACTTGGAGCTTCAGCTAACCTGATATTCCTTGGAATCATGGTATTTAATACCTGAGTTCCCAAGAAATCCCTTAAATCGGATACAACTTGATTCGCGAGGTTGGTTCTTTCATCATACATTGTTAATAAAAAGCCTTGTATTGCCAAATTTGGATTTAACCCACGACGTATTCTCACTAGTGTGTCCCAAAGCTCCGTTACTCCCTCAAGCGCGAAATATTCACATTGAATCGGCACCAGGATTGAATCTGCGGCAGTTAAGGCGTTGAGAGTTAATAATCCAAGACTTGGCGGGCAATCAATCAAGATATAGTCAAAATCATTTCTGATTTCTTCCAGAAGTTCCTTAAGTTTGAATTCCCTGTTCTCAAAATCTACTAATTCAACCTCCGCACCCGCCAAATTCCTGTCAGATGGCACTACTTTAAGAAATTCCAGCTCAGTTCCTAGGATTACATTGCGAATAGGCTCGTTTACGATCAAGCAGTGATAAAGCCCTCGTTTAAATGATCCCTTCTTGATACCACAACCACTGGTTGCGTTTCCTTGTGGGTCAAGATCAATTAAAAGTGTCTTTTTTTCAGCTGCTGCTAACGAAGCACAAAGATTAATTGCAGTGGTTGTTTTACCTACACCACCCTTTTGATTTGAGATTGCGATTATTTTACCCATATTCACCGACTTTTCTGGCTATTTATTAACGAAATTGAAATTAGCATAAGTTTTGAGAGATGAAAAGACTGGCAGGTTTGTTGCACGTGAAACGGACTTAGAATTTAATAGTTATTCTCTAATATACGGTTTTTATACGCTGTGATTGTTTCACGTGCAACTTGAAATAGAAATTATTAATTTATCCGTTGATTTAGGGATTTTATTTGTGGTTGTTTGACGATTTGAGGAAGTGAGTAAATTTTGAGTGTTAATGAGCAATTCCGAAGTGCCGAGTAAAAGTGTAAGCTTGCTATCGTTTGTACTTACCAGGATTTTTGGAAGCAGATGTTTTAAGTCGTCCAAGGCGCGAGAAGTGATGCAGGATTCTGGCGAAAAAGGCGGGAGTGATTCAAATCTTTCATTAAGAACCTTAATATTTGATATTTTGAGCAGATGGATTACTTCTTTTAGAAAGATGGACTTCTTTTTGTTAGCTTCGATAAGGAATATCTGCGATTCAGGCCGAATAATAGCTATTGGGATTCCCGGTACCCCAAGTCCTGATCCTATGTCCCAAATCTCTTGAATGGATGAGGGGATGAATGTTTCAGCAAAGAGTGATTCGAGGATGTGTTTTTGGGCGAAATCAACCGGTTCGACGATAGTTGTGAGAGGAATATACTCATTCCATTTCAGAACGGCTTTATAATAGAGGCCAAATTTTTCAATGCTTGAACTTGTTAAGGGCTTGTGCTCGAAATTCTTGGAATTGGTAAGTTCGTAAGTGAACTTTGATAATTGATCGGGTTTCATGAAGCCTTAGCTTTCTGACGTGACATTAGTTCCACGTGGATCGTAAGGATTGAAATGGCAGCTGGGGTAATACCCGGAATTCGTATTGCCTGTCCGAGTGTTTGTGGTTGAATACGATTTAATCGTTCAATCATTTCATTTGAGAGACCCGAAATGGACGAATACTGTATCGTGCTTGGAATATGACGATCTCCAATTTTTGCCATTCTAGCTGTAAAGCTATCCTGAGAAGAAAGATAACCTTCGTATTTTATATCCGTAATGACAGAAGTAATTTCCTGCTCTGGCAAATCAAGAATTTCCTGTGGTAGAAGTAAAGAAATTTGTTCAGTTAATAGTTCAGGCCGTTTAGAAAGCTGGTTCAAATGGACAGGTTCGTTAAGCGCAACTCCGGAAGATGCTAAAAAAGAATTATAGCCAATAGTTTTAGAAGAAATCAGGATACGATTGAAGAAATCTCTTATCTTGTTCTTTCTAGTGGATTTAGCCTCAAATTCCAGATGTGCGGATTGATTTAAAAGTCCAATTTTACTGCCAATCTCGCTCAGGCGCTCATCAGCGTTATCAATTCTTAGCCGAAGTCGTTGTTCCGCTCGAGACGTAAACATTCGATATGGTTCATCTACGCCTTGCGTAATTAAATCATCAATTAAAATTCCAATATATCCTTCATGACGCTTAATAATTACTGGCTCTAAATTGTGAGACAGTCGCGAAGCATTAATTCCAGCAATAATTCCCTGCGCTGCCGCTTCTTCGTATCCAGTCGTACCATTAATTTGGCCTGCATTTAAAAGTCCACGAATTTTTTTTGTTTCGAGCGACGGCAAAAGTTCTGTCGGATCAACCATGTCGTATTCAATGGCGTAACCTGGACGTACGATTTGCGCTTGTTCCAAGCCTGGAATTTTCTTAACCAATTCACGCTGAAGATCAGCTGGTAAGCTCGTAGAAAATCCATTCAGATAAACTTCGTGCGTGTTGTAACCTTCCGGCTCCAAAAATAACTGATGACGATCCTTGTCTGGAAATTTTACAATTTTGTCTTCGATAGAGGGACAATATCGAGGACCAATTCCTTGTATTTGGCCACTATAGAGTGGTGAACGTGAAATATTATCACGAATCATCTGATGAACATTTTCATCGGTATAACCAATATAACAAGAGATTTGTTTTTGCGTTAAATGCTTGGTACTAAAGGAGAAAGGGGTCGGAGATTCATCTCCAGATTGTTCCTCAAAAGCAGAAAAGTCAATCGAACGTCCGTCGAGTCTAGGTGGAGTACCAGTTTTTAGACGGGCGATTCGGAAGCCTAATTCACGCAGATTTTCTGCAAGCTTAATTGAAGGTAATTCTCCAGAACGTCCAGCCGAAAATCTTTTTTGGCCGATATGGATCAAGCCATTAAGAAAAGTTCCGGTGGTGACAACCACACATCGCGCCCCAAGCAAACGCGAATCCATTAATTCAACGCCGACGATTTCACCGTCTTCGATCAGTAATTGTGTGACTTCACCTTGGCGCAGAGAAAGATTAGGAATATTTTCCAGTTCCCTGCGCATTTCCTGACGATACAGGGCACGATCAGCCTGCGCGCGTGGAGCCTGAACCGCTGGGCCACGACTTCTATTTAGCAATCGAAACTGAATTCCAGTGGCATCAATCACCCGCCCCATAATTCCGCCAAGTGCATCAATTTCGCGGACGAGATGACCTTTAGCGATACCGCCAATCGCCGGATTGCAGGACATTTGTGCAATCAGGTCAAGATTGAATGTGACCATTGCCGTCTTTGAACCCATCATCGAAGCCGCATGCGCAGCCTCGCATCCGGCATGACCTGCGCCAATCACAATGACATCGAATTTTTCGTCAAAACTATACATGAAATAAAAAGGGTGTTATGTTTCTGCCAATGATAAGCATATCACAACTAACTTGATGTGTTAGAGACTGAATGCGCTTTGTAGAGATCAAAATCTCACTTAGACAAGGTGGCTTGAAGATTATTTCCCAATGCAAAACGTCGAAAAGATTTGATTGATGATGTCGCCGATGAGAGTTTCGCCTGTCACTACGCCAAGGCTTTTCAAGGCTTCGTGTAAATCTACTAAAACAATTTCTTCAGTGAGTCCAGCAGTAAGATTCTGTTGCGCCTGACGCATGGCAGCTAATGATTGTTCGAGAGCGTGGAAATGACGTTGATTGGTGACAATTCCGCCTTCGGAGAAAATCTGCACGCCGGAAGTCAAAGCTGTATGAATGCTTTCCCGCAATTCGTTAATGCCGTGTCCAGTTAACGCTGAGACCTTGGCTACGGGTTTGTCGCGGCTGATTTGCTGTGTTAGTTCTTCATGTAACTCAAAACCCAAATCGCATTTGTTGATGACCAGCAAATTGATCGGCAATTGCGAAAGAAAAATGATTTCGTCAGGAGATGGGGTTTGATTGGCTTCAATAATTGCGATCACGAAATCGGCGTCAGCGATGGCAGAATTTGTTCTTTCAACTCCCAGCTTTTCCACGAAGTCTTCAGTTTCTCGAATGCCTGCGGTGTCGATTAATTCAACCGGAATTCCATTAATCGAAAAAACTTCGGTGAGCGTGTCGCGAGTAGTGCCGGGAATATGCGTGACGATGGCGCGGTCTTTTCCGAGGAGGGAATTGAAGACAGAAGATTTGCCTACATTCGGGCGACCGATCAAAGCCAGCTTAATGCCTGAACGAATTAGCCGACCCAAGCGATAGCTCGAAATTAATTGATTGATGGAAGAGATTAACTTATCAAGTTTGAGAATAAATCGTTCGATGTCGAGGGCGTCAAGATCGTCCTCAACAAATTCTACGGACGATTCAAAGTAAACAATCATTTCAATCAGCGCGTCTTTGATGGGCTTAATTTGTTTGGATAGTTCGCCGCGCAATTGGCGAGCTGCGATTTGTGCCTGATAGGTTGTTTGCGAGTGGATCAAATCATTGATGGCTTCGGCTTGGGTCAGATCCATTCGCTGATTCAAAAATGCGCGCATCGAAAATTCTCCAGGCTGCGCTAGTTGCGCACCGATGGAAATCAGCAACTGTAGAACTTCGGATAAAACGACAGGTGAACCATGACAGGAAATTTCGATGATGTCTTCACCAGTGAATGAATGCGGAGCTTTGAAATAGGTAATTAAAACATCATCAATTGTAAGATTAGTTTCAGGATGAATCAGGTGATGAAACGAAACCTGATTGGGTGAAAAGGGAATTGATGATTTGAGCAATTTCTGAACGAGGTCGAGTGAATTTTTTCCGCTGAGGCGAATGATTCCAATCCCGCCAAATCCGGGCGGAGTGGCAATTGCGACAATTGTGGAATCTTCATACATGCTCATAAAAAGCGAAAGGAAATTTATGACAGGATTTACAAGATGAACAGGATAAAAATAATATCCTGTTCATCTTGTAAATCCTGTCAAAGGAATTGTCTGAGATTTTAGGGGAAAATTAAGCAGGCAAAATTTTCACGCGGCGCATTTGTCCATCGCCTTCGCTTTCGGTTCTGACTTCAGGAAATTCAAGAATTGCGTTGTGGATGATCCGACGATCTTGCGCATTCATTGGATCGAAGACAAAAGCAATTTTAGAAGAGGCAACTCGCTCAGCTGCTTTTTGTGCCATTAGTTCCAATTCCAGCAGCCGCGCTTCGCGATAACCGCTGGCATCAAAATCTATTTGCGCCCCTTCGGCTACCTCATCGGCGAAAACGCGACGAGTAATATATTGCATTGCATCAAGCAGTTCAGCGTTGTGACCAAGTAATAAAGAAAGATCAAAACCCTGGAATTCAACTAAAATACTATCATCAGGTTCTTTGCTGACGCTGGCGCGCAAATCCAGGGAAGAGTGGTTTATTAGCTCTTCAACAAAATCTTGTACTTTGGAATTGAGTTCGTTGTTCGTCCCTGTTGTCATAAAAATACCAACTCAGAATTTAGGATCCACCAATTATTACTATGACTTTTTACCCTTCAATGACGCTGCTAAATTTTTCACATCGGGAGTTTGCACTGCCGGAGTCGGAGAAATTTTGTTAATAATATATTGCTGCGTAATCCCTACAAGGTTGCCGCACATCCAGTAGAGAACCAATCCCGCAGGCGCATTAACGAAGAAGTAGCCCATAAACAAAGGCATAATGTATTGCATCCGCTTTTGAATCGGATCCGCTGTCGAAGGCGTTAACGCTTGTTGCACAATCATTGAGATTACGAAAACCACGGGTAGGATATACCAGGGATCGGGCGCTGCCAAATCATGAATCCAACCCATGAAACTTGTATGCCGAATTTCGACTGCGGTGGTTAAGACCGCATAGACCGCATAAAAGAATGGCATCTGCAAAAGCAGTGGCAAACATCCCATTAAAGGATTGCCTTCGCGCATCAAGGCGACCTGCTCTTTTTGTAGATCAACCATTTTCGGATCGTCTTTGCTGAGCTTCTTCATCCGCTCTTGCAGATCCTTCATCTTAGGTTGCAGCGCCGCAGCTTTCTTCATTGAAACCGAACTACGCCAACGAAGAGGGAAAAAGCACATGTTCAGCGCGACGGTGAGAACAATAATTGCCCAGCCGTAATTTTGTGTAAATCGGTAAATGAACTGAAGGATATTCAGCATATACCAGGCAATGGGCTTCACAATTGGGGTGATCCAGCCCCAGCCATAATTCACAACACGTTCAAGATTAACGCTGTCATCCCCAAGTTTCAGCTCATTGCTGACTCTGCGAAGCATCTTGATATTTTTAGGGCCAGCGTAGATATGATTGATCTGACCATTTGTAATTTGGACGGCAGTCGAAACATGATTAAGTTCGACTTCTTTGCCATTAATTACTTCTTTGCGTTTCGTGTTCATCACACTAACAGCATTTGCCGGAGTCGTCGGCATAATCGCCATCGCAAAATAATTATCATCACTCGAAGCCCATCGAACCTGTGTAGCGTTCAATGGAGCAAATTCGATATTGGAAATATCAGAGCCGGTATTACGTCTAATCCCATCGGCAGCAGAAATTGTTGAGATTGATTCCTGGGAATAGTATCCACCGTGGACCTTAACGTTTTGATCGCCAAAACTAGGGCCAATAGCCAGAAACGCTTCGACGGGCTGACCGTTATGCTTCACGTCTACCGTACAATCAAAATCATAACCAAGACCATTAAAATTAAAGATTTTAGAAGCTTGGATTCCATTCCCGCTATCGTAATTCAACGTAATTGTTTTAGAGGAATCCGAATTAATTTTAACCTGAGACTCAGGCGTATCTGCGACAGTAAAGCGAGCTTCGTTTAATTGCTTTTCAAGATTTTTGTCAGAGGGAATTGATAAACGAAGCGGCGCGCCAAGGTCTTTACTTTTTTCCGGCGAAACTAACAACACTCCAGTGGGAGCATCAATTGGTTTGCCCACCTTCAAATCGTCATCTGGAAGGTGGGTCATTATTAATTGATTAATAACCGCACCCTGATTCGAAAGATTTCCAGACCAAAAAGGTGTTTCAATTTTTATTTCACGGGCTTCAGCTTGCGGGACATTCGCAGTCGGTAAAGTCGGTGAAGGAGTCTGGGGAAGAACGGTAGGAGCAGTGCTTGCAGTTGGAGCAGGGACGTTTTGTACTACTTCAGTCTTTTTAGGCTGCGGGTAAAAACGATTGAATAAATATTGAGACCCAAAGAGGATAATAGCGGAGAGAACGATAAAAAGCGTGAGCCGTTGTTTTTCCATCAATAAAACTCATCTCAGAATCTCCGGGAGCGTGGGGGCTGCGGTTTCTGAAAAAATTACTGCACCGGATCATATCCACCGGAGCTGAAGGGATGACAGCGCAAAATGCGTCTGATTCCTAATACCGATCCTTTAATGAAGCCATGTTTGCTAATCGCTTCAGCGGTATATTCTGAACAAGTTGGTAAAAAGCGACAAGACGGAGGAAAGAGCGGTGAGATTATTAATTTGTATCCGCGCAGGATGTAAACCGCTATCGTTTTCATTGTGCCTGTAAAATTAAGCCGATTCTTTATCCAGAGTTTGTCGAAAGCGTTGAATTAATTGTCCAAAAGCTAATTGTATCTCTTTAAAATCTGCTGTCGCCGAAGATGGCCTGACATTTAGCACGACATCAAATCCAATCCCGCTTAATAAAGAAAGATCGCGAAATCGAAAAGCGTCGCGAAGTCTCCGACGACAACGATTTCTCAGCACTGCGTTGCCAATTTTACGCGTGGTAGTCAGACCTAATCTTTGACGTCCCGTATCCGTCTTAATCACAAAAGCAGAGAAGTACGGTGTGCTGAATTTTCTGCCTTTAGCGTAAACTGCCTTGAATTCACGGCTTGAAAGTAAACGATGATGTTGTTTCGGAATTTTCATCAGAACCATCAACTTCGGATACGATAACCTGATTCAGATAGTTCTGGATTAATAATGGAACGCTGTCAAACGAGCGCGCCCTTTAGCCCGACGCCGTTTAATGACCAGACGACCTGCGCGGGTGCTCATACGCTCACGCCAGCCGTGTGTTTTTGCTCGTTTACGATTATTTGGTTGAAAAGTTCTTTTTGCCATGACAATTACTCCATTAAACTCAAGTTAGAAACGCGAAAGACTATCAATGGTGTAGGAGGTTGTCAAGGAAAAGCGAAATCAGAAGACGAGAGCACAGGTATCATGATTGTCGCTCAATAATGAATTGAGCAATTTGTTCCAAACGTTCAGTGGCTAATCCGGTTTTTCGAGCGGCAGAAATTGCTTCAGAAAGTAGAAGATGCGCACGCTCACGTGCGGCTTCAATTCCGTATAAGGCTACGTACGTGGCCTTTTGCACCGCAGCATCTTTGCCGGCAGTTTTCCCTAATTCTTCGCTCGTAGCGGTCGCATCCAAAACGTCATCAGCTACCTGAAAAGCTAATCCGGATTTTTCAGCATATTCGGTGAGCAAAATAATATGTTCATCATTTGCTCCACCGATGATGGCTCCGATACGAACGCAGCAGCGGATCAACGCTCCGGTTTTAGCTTGATGAATAGAATCCAGCAATTCGGCATCGAATGGTTTGCCTTCGCTTTGAATATCGAGAACCTGACCGCCGATTAAGGCTTTGACCGTACCTGCCGCCGTAGCGACTTCACGAATCACTTGCAATTTCCGATCTGAATTAAGACCTTCAATTTGTGAAAGCGTGATAAAAGCCTGAGTCAATAAGGCATCGCCCGCAAGTACGGCAATCGCATCACCGTAAACTTTATGATTCGTCAGGCGTCCGCGGCGATAATCATCGTTATCCATCGCGGGCAGATCATCGTGAATCAAGGAATAGGTGTGAATCATTTCGACTGAACAAGCAGCAGGCAACAAGCAGTTTTGATCCGCCTCAAATAATTCACCAATTGCGATAGTCAGAGCCGGACGCAAGCGCTTGCCTCCGGCAAAAATGCTATAACGCATAGCTTCGTGAATCGTTTGTGGAACTAATTCAGCGGAAGGTAATAAACGATCCAGCCACTCATCAATACGAGTGGATTGTTGCTGCAAATATTCAGTAATGGTCAATTTAGAAAGGGATGTCGTCATCGAAATTTACGGTAGTGTCAGAATTGGAATCAGATTTTGTGGCAGCCGAATGATTTGAATTTCTTGGAGTTGAGGATTCTGAATCCGGATCAAAGGGAACAGTTTTTAATTCTCCACGTTCACGCATTAACATTTCAACTTTGCGCTCAGCATCGGCGAGATGTGCCTGACATTGACGCGCCAATCCAACTCCATCTTCAAAAATTTCCAGCGCATGTTCTAAGGGTAATTCGCCGGATTCAAGCTGCGAAACGATGCTTTCAAGTTTCGATAACGACTGTTCGAAAGATTGTGGTTTTGCGTTAGCCATAAAATTTATTTGAGTGGTTCAATTACTTCGCAAATCGCTTCGCCGTCTTCAAAGCGGACAGAAACATTTTGCCCCCGTTTCAATCCCGCACCTCTTGAAATTAATTGTCCCGCTTCGCTGCGCACAATAGTATATCCACGACTAAGGACTGACAACGGTGAAAGCATATCCAATTTACCGGAAGTTAGCGAAAGCTGATGCTGTTTACGTTCAAGTTTTGCCAGCATAAACCGTTGCAGTTTCTGACGACAAACTTGAAGCCTGGTCTCGGCGACGACTAACGGCGCGCGCCAATCAGAAATATACAAATGACGGTGCGCCGCTTCGACGCGGAGCTTGGCGTGATGCAAATTATTTTTCAACGCCATCGCCGCACGACGTTCAAGTTCGCGTACGCGCGAGCTGAGTTTGATAATTTTGCCAATCGTTTCCGCAAAGCCCTGGCTTTCAATTAAATCGCGCAGCTCTGATCGCCGCTGCAATAAATAATAATCCATCGCGCGACCCATGTACGAAATCAAACCTTCAATCTGTGCGCGAAGTTCAAAGGCTTGCGCTCCAACTAATTCAGCCGCAACCGAGGGAGTTGGCGCACGCTTGTCGGCTACCAAATCCGCAATTGTAAAATCCGTTTCGTGACCTACGGCAGAAATAACTGGAATTTTTGAAGCGTGGATGGCACGAGCGACAGCCTCTTCATTGAACGCCCACAAATCTTCCATCGAACCTCCGCCACGTCCGATGATCATCACATCAATTCCAAATTTTACGTGATTATCACTAAGCAGTTTTATCGCTTGCGCGATTTCAGCCGCAGCTCCCGTACCCTGAACTCTGACCGGAGCGATCAACACATCAATGCCGGGATTACGACGTTCAAGAACATGCAGCATATCCCGGATCACTGCACCCGCAGGCGAAGTCACAATTCCAATTTTGCGCGGAACCATCGGCAGCGGACGTTTACGATCTTCGTCAAATAATCCCTCTTCGTGCAGCTTACGTGCGAGTTGCTCAAACGCGAGCTGAAGCGCACCAACGCCGACCGGCTCCATTGATTCGACATTTAGTTGATAATTCCCGCTTTTTTCATAGACGGATAATCGCCCGCGCACTTTTACTTCCAACCCATTTTCAGGATCGAAGCGCAGCAGGCGGTTCCATTGCTTGAAATAAACACCACTGATTTGCGCGAGATCGTCTTTGAGAGTGAAGTACCAATGACCGGAGGGGTATTTTTTGAAATTAGAAATTTCGCCCTGCACATACAAATCACGAAATTCGGATTCGAGCGAAGATTTAATGTCGGCGGTGAGTTCGCTGACCGTCAATACGGGATTTTCAGCGAAGAGGGCTTGCGTAAGATTTTGGCGGGTGCTTCGGGGCATTGAATTTCAGGGTTAGAAAGATTTGTCGTAAG